>JAHJSD010000024.1 GCA_018830585.1 Patescibacteria group bacterium | reverse complement strand
CCTCTGTTAGACGAGGAGTCCGGCTGGTATAAAATCCTTTACCAGGAAAAGAAAGAGGGTTGGATCTCCGGTCTTTACGCGGAAAAATTCGAGTGACATTTCTTTCTGATCAGCTTTTTCAAATTAAGCACTAAGGCGATAAACCCGGTGGCGACCATAAGCAGAGCCCAGATTTTTTGCTTGCTGTTTAGTTGAAGCACTATCGCGCCTAAAGTTGCCGAAAAAAGCCAGTAGATTATCGCGATTAATGGTTTATTAACCCCGACTTTTAAAAGAAGATGGTGGAGGTGCTCCGCGTCGCCCCAAACCGGCATTCTGCCCCGGGTTGTTCTTCTGATAATCGCCCAAAGACCGTCCAACATCGGTATTCCCAAAGTTAGGATTACCGTGGCAAGCTTGGCTCCGGAAAGTATCGCTAAAATTGCAATTAAGAGCCCGGCCAAACTTTTACCGCTGTAGCCGGGCATGATTTTTTGAGGGTGAAAATTAAAAGGCAGAAACCCTAAATAAGCCCCGCTGACTGCTCCGGCTAAAACAATCACCGGCCACTGGGTAATATCCTGTGAAAAGCGCAGGCTAAGCAGGCCGATAACAAAGCCGGTGATCGAAACAAAACCGGGCAGTTGCCCGTCTACTCCGGCAGACCAGCCAACTACGTTAATGCACCAGAGAATCCAGACTAAAGTAATAATATCCGGCAGGAAAAACGGACCTAAATATTTTTTTAAATCTAAAATGCCGCCGAACGGATTGGTTAGATAATCTACTTTTATTCCGGAGTTGATAATGATCAGGGCGGCGATTGAATTGGTTAAAATTCTTAAATAAGGGTTGATATTAAATAAGTCATCAACTACCCCGACCAGTAAAGTGATTGACGCGGCAAAAAAAATCGCCTTAAGATGTTTATCCGGAGTTAAAAAAATAAGCGCGGTTACCAACACGGCCAGAAAGATGCTGATTCCGCCGCCTCTTGGCACCGGTTTAGTGTGGATGTGTTTTGGGTGCTCTTTGTTTTTTGATTTGTCGACCCAGCCTTTCTTTTTAAAAACAGCGATCACAACCGGAGTGATAACCAAAGAGAGAAATAATGAAGTCAGACAGGGGAAAATTAGCAATGAAAGCATTTTTAGCTGATTAAAATAATAATTTTGGCCAAGGTAATCAAACAAAAAAGAGAAAATAAACCGCTGGTCCAAAGGAGGCAAATGCTTAAAAACTTTTCCGATTTAATAAAAGGCAGGGCCAAAATTATGTTGATGGTCAGAACCGCTAACGATAAACCGGGCAGATAAAAGAGTGACGAAGATGGAACCAATTGGGCTCTGCCCCAAGGCAGACTGTAGTAAAGAGGCACCTCGCTTGGCAGATTTGGGTAGGAAAGCCAAATTGCGCCGATCTGAAGAATTATCAGCACTAAACAGGTTTCGATCGAGTGACGGATAGTTTTTACTATCCAGAGACTGCCTAAATTTGCCAAAGAGGAAAGCAGTCCGTACCGTAAGGTTTTTGCCAGTGATGTTTTTTCCATGATTTTGTTTTTACCGGATTAATATTTTTTAGTAACTAAGTATTCTAAGCGTTTTCCGAAAAGAAGTTTGGTTTGCGCGTGCAGTCCCGGCAAGACAGACATAAATAAGGTCGCCACCGGCATCAGAAACCATTGGATCAGATAAATAATTTTTTTGAAAAAAGAAAGACCTTTGTTTTTTTTAGGGTCCAGTTTCCAATCCAAAACTATGATTACCAATAAAGCCAGCAGGCAGACGGTCAAAATCGTTTGTGAAAACTTAGGCAGATTGTAGCCGAAAGAAGTTTGGAAAAACTTGGGGTTTAATATTGGCGGCAAGGAGGCTCCGAGGGATAGGATAAACCAGTTGGTTGACCAGATAAAATGAGCTTCAAGCAGTTTATAAATCCTAAGCAGTCTTAAAACCAACGGTATCTCGGGGTGTTTTTTAGCCTGGATGATGGTGTAAGGAATGTCGGTCGCTCCCCAGGCGTGGCGCTGGCATTGAAGGTATCGGTTTTTGATCGCTTCAAACGGAGTTTTCCCCTCCGGCGCATCCATATTGGTAGGCAGAAAAATGGGCACTACCCCAACCTTGCCTTCCTTAGTAAAAAAGGCTTGTAAAAATAAATGCCAATCTTCGGGTATGATGTCGGTATCCCAGTAGCCGGCCTCATCTAATAGCTTAAGTGAAAGCGAGTAAGATGATTGGTTAAAAAGGAGCCCGCTTGGGTCTTTAAGTTGGCCGATGTGAATAATATTACCGATAATGCTGACAATTCTTACCGGCGCCGGAACCCGGTCAAGGTTGTTGTAAAAAAGGATCGGCGATTGCCAGAATCTAAGGTATCTTTTTCTGTTTTTGGCGAAGTAATAGCTGAGAGCGGAAAAGTGTTTGGGGTGAAAGCAAGTGTCGGCATCGGAACTGGTGATAGTGAAATAATTTATGTCGCCCCCCTCCCGGTCGATCAAGATCTTTTTGATTTCTTTGGCAGCCCAAGCTTCATTTGAAGCCTTGCCTTTTATCTCTCCGGTGATATCCGGAGGGTGATAAGTGACCACCAGCCTGCCGAAACGGTTTTGATACTTTTCAACAACCTCTTCCGCGATTAATCGGCAATTCGGGTCTCTTTTTTCCATGGCCAAAACTACGGTTAGTTTTTCAAAACTAACGCCTTTTTGTCCGGATAGACAATCTAAATTTTTAGATAAAACGCTGAGAGGCTCCTTGTAGGTGGGGATAATGATAATGTGTTTTATTTTTTTCCAGCTGAGCCAGCCTTTTTGGTCTTTCTTTTCGGAAAGATACCTTTGGCGCCAGTTGATTTTCTGAGCTTTTTTTATTTGCCAGAATCCTTGAATACTGAGGATAGCGGATTTGAAAGACTGATAAAGCCAAAAGATCAGGAAGGCGATCACGAAATAGGCAACTACCCTGGGTATCAGCAGCGATCCCCAGACAAGGAAAAGAATCACATTCCAGGAAAGCAACCCGGGAATCATTTCCAGAAACCGATAAAACCGGCGGCTATTCCAAACTCGTTCCATCGAAGCTATTTTATCATCTAAGGCTTATTTAAGGTATTCAATTGCCTCAATTTCGTTTGAGCAGAAAGACCCGGTCGGAGATTTCGGGATAGAGAAAAAGCCGGTAGTCTTTGAATAGTAACTGATTCAATTCCGGCCAGACCGTTTTTTCGCCGTTGAGCTTTACGATTACTTTTGGTTTTTTATCTTTGATTGAGTTTAATGTTTCTTCAAAGCCGTTAAAGTCGAAAATATGGTAATTGACGGTATATTTGCCTGTTGGCAGCCGGTCGGCAATGGCGTAAGCGCAGGCTCCGTCTCCCCAGATAAAAACAGGCTCTGTTGGTAAAGTATGCTCTTTAATCAGCCGGGCCAAGCGGTAATCATTGGCCGTTTTTTCTCCCCAAAAACTGAGATATTGTTTTTGACTAATCCTGCCGCTGACAAAAAGGAAAAAGTTTTTGTAGTAGGGCAAAATCGGATAATACCAGAATCGGTAATAGGAATATCCGGTCAAAAGCAGACCGAAAGCGGCGGTTGTGATAGCGATGTTTTTAAATTTTTTCTCGGACCAGGCCAGAGCAATCAGAATCGACAAGCTTGGCACTGTTTCGATCAAATAATGGGGATAGGGCCGGCCGGAAAGCAAGGCGCCGAACAGAGCAAAGACAAACCAGAGACCGAAAAAAGCAAAATTTTTAGAGATAGATTTTCTTAGAACCAAGATAATTAAGGCAATGGCCGCCGTCAGCCCGAATTTGATTATTAAATCGGAGCCGCTTCCCTGCCAGGAAGAAAGATAGCCGATGTTTTGCAAAAGAGCGGAACGGACGTAAGGAGTAAAAGCGCCTTTGGCGGCGTAATAAACAATACTGGCTAAAATCGGCATTGAAAAGCCTAAAAGATTGCCAATTAATTGTCTGTTACCAAAAACTTTTCTGAGATTTCCCAATGATATTTTTTTCAGCGGCAGGAAATAATAAGCGAAGATAATGCCGGCAAAATCAAAAGCAAGCGGAATTTTAAATAGAAACCCGATAGCGAACAAACAGCCTATTAGACAGCTTTTCCGGAAATTTTTAGCTTTTTTGTCTTCTAAAAGAAGGTAAACGGCCAAGGTGGCCGGCACCATCATAAACATTTCCCCGTTAGCGGTTTTGCCTTCAAAAAGAAGGTAAAGAATAGTAAAAGATAAGCCCGCGAAAAAAGAAGCCAGCCGGTTTTTGGTCAATTTCTTGGCCAAGTAATAAACCAAACCTAAGTGGAAAAGGTTAAAAACCAGATTGAAGGCGCGCAGTAAAGACAGCCGGCCGAAGCTGGCGGCGGCTAAGAAATAAAGAAGCGGCGGCTTGTTGTCGTGGATATCGCGGTAGAAGACCGAGCCCTTTCTTAGTGCCTGTCCTAAGGTTAAATAAATACATTCGTCGCCGTAGGAAATCGGTTCAAAAAGACTGGGCAGGAATAAAAGTAAATTTAAAAACAAAAGGAAAACTATTTGTTTATCAAGTTTACATTTCATTGCTCTTTGATCAGGCTTACAAAATAGAGAGAACCAACTTTGTGGTATCCGGTAATCCAATAATCAGTGATTTTGATGTTGTCCGGGTCCTCGCTGCTTATCAACCCAATCGGCCTCTCTTGGGGAAATTTACGGATAGTGTCTTCCGGTCCCATTTGGGCGGTGCCGACGAAGAAAGGCAACTTCCCTTCGGGCAGATAGATCGGCGCTTCAATTCCGTAATATTTTGTTTCCCAAAGGTGATGCGAACCGCCGTTGTAATTGGCAATAAAAGTGTCAGCCGAAACGTTATTTTTTACCCAGCCGGCGAATTCCCTAAACGGCCGCTTAAACGGGTGGCTAAAATAGTGCCAGGAAACGGTGATAAAAATTAACAGGATGAAGCCGAGCAGAGGGATTGAGATTTTCCTGGTTTTTGAAGACAAAAGCAGCATAATCGGCGGCACGGAGTACAAGAGATAGCGTTCGTAGAATATGGAAAGTTTTGTTTGGGAAATTAAAAAAGCCAATAAGACTGGGAGTATCGCCCAGCTTAATAAAAACAGATCGTCGGCAATTTCTTTTTTCCGCCACTTTCTTAGGGCTAAAAGGGCGGCGGCCAAAATAATAATAAAATTCTGGGCTTTGATGACTATCTCGTGAGTTAAAAAGTGATAGAAAATTCCTATCAGGTCTTTTAATTCCGGTTTTCCTAACCAGAACCCTCCGGCAACCAATTTGGTTTGCCGATAGAGAGGGTAGATCCAGGGCAGGTATAAAAGAGCGATAAACAGGTACGGCTTGACTACCCCCCTGATACTTTTGGAATTTAACTTTTTAACTTTAATTGCTTGGTAAATAAATTGGGAAAAAACGGCTAAGATGGCAAAATGATGGCAATAAAGCGCCGCCGCGGCGCTTAGAATATAGCCGGTCTTTTTTTCGGAAACCAGAAAATAAAACGAAAGGACGACAAAAAACAGCAGACAGAAATACATTCTTCCTTCAAAAGCATAGGGGAAAAGGAAAGGGTTAAAAAAGGTCAGCAGGCTGGCGATGATACCGGTTTTAACATCAAAAAGTTTTTTACCGATTAAATAAACCACCAAAGTTGTTCCTAAATAAAAAAGCAAAGATAGGCTTCTGATGGCTATTTCCGAGGAGCCGAAGATTCTGAACCAAAGCCACATAATTAAGTACATCAGCGGTGGCGAGGTGTCTTTAAAGACTACTTGCATCATCGACAGGAACGGTTTTTGACAAGCTATCGCGCTGAAAGCTTCGTCTCCCCAGAGGCTGGTATTGAAGAGGGTTTCGATCACTAATTCAGTCTAGCATGTTGCCGGAAAATTTCTAACAAGAAAGAGCGGTTAGGGGATCCTGAATTAAACACTAACATTGAGCCTGTTTCAAAAGTCATCGCGAACGAGTGAAGCGAGTGTGGCGATCTTGTTTTTAAAGATAGATTGCCGCGTCGTTAACACTCCTCGCAATGACGTAAAGAGTTTTGAAACCAGTTGATTTAAGATTTATGATTTACGATTTTAGACCGGTTATTCTTCGAGCCCTTCGGTAAACTCAGGGTAAACTCGAGTCGAGAAGAATTCGTTTAAAGGATGGTTCTCGACCTGCCTGCCGGCAGGCAGGCAGGCTCGAACAGTAAATATTTTTATCCACTCGTTAAACATTGGTTTAACAATTCAACAGTCTGACTATTTGACGATCTGACTATTCGACCATCTTCACTTTTGGCTATTTATTCCAAGAAAGCGAAAGCCCACTTTCTCCGTCATTCTGATCCCGACGTTACGTCGGGTGAAGAATCCCCGTGGAATCAGCAATTTGACAATCCCGAAAGGAGTGTTGACTCCGACTTTATTCTTCGAGTAACATCGAGAAGAATCGAGCGAATTATCGTCGAAAGGGCTGGGGAGAGTCAGGAAAAATTTTCGACGGGCCTTTAATCTTAAACAATTCAATAAGCTCACTGCTAAATCTGCCGGAGGCTGTCTCTAAAGTAAGTTTATCTCTGGCTTTCCCGAGCCGCTTTTGGCTTGGAGGAGCTTTTTAATTATTTCAATTATTTTCTTTGGCGAGAAACCGATTAAGTCCATTTCTTTTAGCTGTCTTCTCTTTTCCGGTTCTAAGTTTTGGATTATTTCTCTGGCGGTCTTTCCAAACGAAGTCATTGCCGCGTCCGGATCATTGTTATAAGCAAGCAGCTCGTCAATAACGGCGATGGCAGAAACCGGCACCAAAGAGTCATTTTGCCAGGCGGAAAATGTTGCCCGGTAGCAAGCACCATGGCCTGTTTGAACTCTGCGGGCGTCTAGTTGGTCAAGGTAATCTTTATCCCCGCCCAAAGAGATTTTATAAATGGGGCTGGTTTTCGCCAGTTGTCGGTAAAGAGTCTCTAAGCCTTTTTCTTTGTCTGCGAATACTTCATGCACTAATTGTGACTGGTCCGCGTAAGAGAGATTATTTACTTTTGCGTGGGTGATTTCGTGAGTAATTGCGCCTGGGATGGGAACGATAATCACCACATTATTTTGTTCAACATCATAAAAAGCTCCTACCCTCTTTTTCGCCAGCGGGTTTTTAGGGTCAAAAAATATTCCATAATCAGCGTGGCTCCCCGCCTCGACCAGTCTTTGCGCCTCCTTGGAAACTGGAAAAGATTCTCCGACTACAATCGGAAGAGGCTCTGCTGCACGGGGATTTAGATTGCCCGGATTGACGATTATTCTTTGGCCAACGTCGCCCATTGCTTCTTCTGTCATCTTGATAAATATTACAACATAATAGTAGCGGTTTTTAGGCCCTAAAGATTGAAAGGATGGATTTCATTCAAGATAGCGAAAACTTTGGCCTATTAGGCCTAAGGAAGTTTATTAGGCTTTTTTACCGAACGGGGGGGGTTAATCTCCTTTGATAAGCCTGAAGCGCTTCTTCTCTTAGTTTCCTTCCGGGCAGAGAAGCAATCTTTTTGGCTTCTTGACAAGTTTCCCTGGCTGGGGGAATTGCGCCTTCCGCTCTCAATATTATTACTGTTCTGGTGAGTCTTGACTGGCCCCTGGCTTGGACAAACGGGTATGGGGCCTTTAGTTCTGCAACGAGCCCACGGTAATAACCTGGGTGCACAACAGAACGAACTTGTATCAGCATTAGCTGGTCAGCAGTTTGAAGAAATTTAACGGCCGATGCATACTCTTGTGCCCATCTTCTTCCCTCCGAAAATCTGTCCAAAAACCCCGAGATCATTCTTTATTATAGCACGCCAGCAACCGAAGAAATCAATTGGAACAAGATCAAATTCTTGGAAACAAGGGCTTAGCGAGTTTTTCTCCTTTTAGGAAAGTAGCCTCTATTTTTCTACTGGTTTCCGGCATGAACGGCTTTAGGTTGTGGGCGATGGTGAGCAGATTGCCAACCACTTTTTCTAAAGCATTTTCTAATTTCTCCATAAGTTTCGCACTTTCTGTCATCGCGAGCGATCCCGATTCGATCGGGAGAGCGTGGCGATCTGGCGGCAAATGAACCGAGATTGCCGCGGTCGCTGGCGCTCCTTAGTAATGACAGTTATAGTGCGCAAGTGCGAAACTCGTATTTTCTCCTTTCAGCTCCCAGATTTTCTTATCATTGAAAAGTTTATTAGTAGCGGCGACTCCGTTTTCGGATTTTATCGGGAAATAAGATCGCATCTTTTCAGATAGCCCCGTCCTATCTTGCTCCCCTGGTACAACACTGATAGAACCACTAAGGATTGGGTAAAAGAAGTAGTTTTGGGCAGGGGAGACTTGAGTAGACTGGACTATTTTAAAAATAGACAGCTGACAAGAGAGGTTTTACCGTCATCTAAGAGCTAATCTTTAAAAAACGCAATGGGTTCCAAATATTAATATTCTCATTTCGAAAGGATCAAGTAGTCTTAAAAGAGGAGATCTTATTGCTCTCCCTAGTCCCCTGCAGTCCACTCCTGCCGACAGCCTAATTGAGTAACACGAATAAGGGTTACGATTAGCGATACAAGATACTAACTTAAAAGGAATGTCGATAAACATGATCATAAAGTAAGTTCCCACCATAGCAAATATAGCAAGCCCGATTAGCAGCCATTTATTAGACGATTTTTTAATATTTTCAATAACCTTGTAACCAAAAAAACTTCCCCAGAGTAGTAAAGAAATGGCCTTGAAGATGGTCCAAACAATGGTATTATGACTGTACCTTGAGTCCATAAAACCAATTTCTCGAGGGATATCTAGAGCAAAGACGAGTCCCCAGCGCAAAGCGACAAAGAAAAGAACCACTAAACCAAAAAATCGTAGTTTAGAAATCATGTGGAACCAAACAATAACAGGGATTGTAATGTTGATAAAAAACTCCTCCAAGTCTTTCGCATTGCCCTTTTTTATAAACGGTAAAACAAAAGAATCTTCCTTTATTGGTATCCTTGCTTTGGATATTTATGGCTGATCTTCTATAAAGGCCAAGATCGCCGCCAGAACTTCTGCAAGAGAAAAAATCGCGTTTTTTTCTAAGTGGTTCATATACTTTTGATAGACACATGTCTTCTCGGCTAAGCAGTTTTATCTCCTCTCTTAAAGACTCTTGGTCATAATATTTCACCCCCATTTTTTGGGCAAGTTCTTTTGCTTTATTAGTAGTGGGTAAAGTAATTATAAAAGCGATTAGAGCCAGCAGAAGGTTTATAAGGACTATCTTAAAGAGACCTGTTTTGAAAAATTTAACTAACACAAGAATATTTTACCAGATTTTAGCTCATCGGATGCCTTAAATAGTAAACATAAACAGGGACGTACATACAAAATCCCTAATTGACGGCCTAATCCTGATTAAACTATCATTAATTAGTGCCGAGACATGCTCGTTTAGCTTATCCAAATTGGCTCTATCACGCTATCAATGGAGGGCCGGAGACTGGTCAAGATCAGATTCTTGGAAACAAGGGTTTAGCAAGTTTTTCTCCTTTTAGGAAAGTAGCCTCTATTTTTTTACTGGTTTTCGGCATAAAGGGTTTAAGGTTGTAGGCAATGGTGAGCAGGTTGGCGACTACTTTTTCTAAAGCATTTTCTAATTTTTCTCCTTTAAGCTCCCAGATTTTTTTGTCATTGAAAAGCTTGTTGGTGGCGCTGACTCCACTTTCGGATTCGTTCCAGATCACCTCCAGCGCTTTTGGCGGGTTAAGCGCATTGAGCGCTTCGGCGGCTTTTTTAATGAACTTTGGTTTAAATTCGCCTTTCAACTTGAAATTGTTTTTTTGGGATAGCTTGGCGGTTCTGGAAACCAGGTTTCCTAATCCGTTGGCCAAATCGGCGTTATATTTTTGTTTGAACCGATCGATACTGACATTGGTGTCGTTTTCTAACGGCAGGGAACTGGCCACTAAGTAACGGCTGGCATCGATACCAAATAGCTTAATCATTTCCTCCGGTTTGATTAAATTCCCCAAAGACTTGGACATTTTCTTGTCATCCATAATATAAAAGCTGTGAGTAAAGGTTTTATGGGGTAAAGGCAAGCCGGCGGCCATTAACATTGCCTGCCAGATAACGGTGTGGAACCAGAGAATCTCTTTAGCCAAAAGATGGATGTTTGCCGGCCAGAATTTCTCTTTCCCGGGCAGAAAGACAGTGGCGCTATAATAGTTAATCAGCGCGTCCACCCAAACATAGATTGTTTGAGTTTTATCCCACAGAATAGGGATTCCCCATTTAACATTAGCCCGGGAGAAAGAAATATCATGAACACCCGCTTTTAGTTTTGATAATACTTCTTGTCTTTTGCCTTCAGGAAAAATGTAATTGGTATCGTCATCTTCAATAAGCTTAATTAGTTGAGGAATATATTTTGATAATTTAAAAAACCAGTTTTCTTCTTTCTGCTCAACGGTTTGCTCCGGAGGATGCAGCGGACAATGACCGTTTTCCAAGTCGGATTCGGTCAAAAATTTTTCGCAACCAATACAGTAAAGGCCTTGGTAGACGCTTTTATAAATATCTCCTTTTTGATAAATTTTATTAATCAGTTCTTGAACTACTTTTTTGTGCTTTGGGTTGGTGGTTCTGATAAAGAATTCGTTGCTGATATTTAGCCTTTTCCAAATTTTCTCAAACCGGGGCGCAATTGAATCGCAGAACTCCTTTGGCGAAAGACCGGCTTTTTCGGCGGCCTGAGCGATTTTGGCTCCGTGCTCGTCGGTGCCGGTAAGAAAAAAAACCTCTTTTCCTAATTCCTTATGATATCGGGCAATAATATCGGCAAAAATGGTGGTAGAAGTGTGACCGATGTGGGGTACATCGTTAACATAATAGATTGGTGTGGTGATATAGAAAGTTTTTTTGTTCACGGACAAACTGGACTCGGCAAAAGAACCTTCAACTCTTTTTTGCCATTTTTTTAGCACCGGAGGACCTTTTTCCCGGCGCTTTTTTCTTAGGAGAGGCAGAAGCGGCTTTTTTTGGCTCTTGGGCTATCGTTTTGGCTAATTTACTTTTTACCCGGCCGGCCTTGTTTTGATGGAGAATCTTTTTTTTCACCAATTTGTCTATCGCGGAGTAAACCTTTTTAAGGTTGTCTTTATTGGGGGTTTTTTTAAAAACCCGGACCGCTTTTTTGGCGATAGTTTTTGATCTCCGGTTTACCACGGCTTTTTTCCGCGAACTTCTGACCGCTTTTTTGGCTGATGTAGTAATTGGCACAGTAGCTATTTAAATTAAAAATTAAAAGTGAAAAATTAAAGATAGAACCTGTTTCAAAAGTGATCGCGAACGAGTGAAGCGAGTGTGGCGATCTTGTTTTTAAAGATAGATTGCCGCGTCATTAACACTCCTCGCAATGGCGTAAAGGGTTTTGAAACCAGTTGATTGAATTTCGTCAGAAACTTCATCAGATTTTAGCATTTAGTTGTTGGGCTGGCAAGGAGTTGTTATACTTGAAATGTTTTTTAAATGATTAAAGCGCTGGTAGGTAACGGTTCCAAACTTTTTTCTCGGCGGCAAACGAGTATTTTTTCGGCCGCCCTTATTTTGGCCTCCGCTTTTGGCGCCTCGGCGTTATTAGGCATCCTCAGAGACCGCCTGCTTTATGCCAGGTTCTATTCCTGCTGCGCTGACCAGCTTGACGCTTATAACGCCGCTTTCCGTTTACCGGACATAATTTTCAGGCTTTTGGTCACCGGGGCGCTATCGGCCGCATTTATCCCTGTTTTCAGTGAGCAGTTAGTAAAAAGCAAAACCAGAGCCTATCAGACCGCTTCGGCGGTAATTACCGCCCTTTTTTTGATTTTTTTCGGCCTTTCCATTTTGTTGGTGGTTTTTTCCTATCCCCTTTCCGATCTGATTACCTCCGGTTTTAGCAATTATCAGGTTTTTTTGATGAGTCAGCTGACCAAACTAATGGTTCTGTCTCAGCTGTTTTTTTTAATGAGCAACTTTTTGACAGGGATCCTTCAAAGCTTCCAGCGTTTTTTAATACCAGCTCTCTCTCCAATTGTCTATAATTTAGGAATTATTTTCGGGATTTTGTTTTTATCGCCTAAGCTGGGAATTTTCGGTCCGGCCTTGGGTGTAGTTATCGGAGCGGCGTTGCATCTTTTAGTTCAATTGCCCCTATCGAGCGCGCTGGGTTTTAAATATTCTTTTTTGCTTTCTTTTAATTTGCCCGGAGTCAGAAAAATTCTTAGGTTGATGCTGCCCCGCACCTTGGCTTTGGGGTTAGGAGAGATAGGCGAAACGGTAGCCCTTTTTCTGGCCACTTCCTTGCCTGCCGGATCTTTATCTTTATTCTATCTGGCCCAGAGACTGACACATTTTTCCTCGAGGATTTTCGGTACTACCATTGGTCAGGCTTCTCTGCCTGTTCTTTCCAAGGAAGTCGGAGCAAAGCGTTTTGATTTGTTTAGGCAAACACTCCTCTCTTCTTTGCTCCAG
Source organism: Patescibacteria group bacterium (assembly GCA_018830585.1). Classification (GTDB taxonomy): domain Bacteria; phylum Patescibacteriota; class Microgenomatia; order UBA12405; family JAHJSD01; genus JAHJSD01. The sequence continues at coordinate 27,953 of JAHJSD010000024.1, read as the reverse complement.
GCGGCTTATTTTGCTTTTCCTGCGGCAGCGCTGCTTTTAGTTCTAAGAGTGCCGATTGTCAGAATTGCCTATGGAGCGGAGAAGTTTCCCTGGAAAGCGACGGTGGCAACAGGGAGAGTGGTGGCCTTTTTCGCCCCTTTAGTAGTTTTTAATACTATAAACGATATCTTAATCCGGGGTTTTTACGCTCTTCAGGACACCAAAACCCCGCTTTTTGTTTCTCTTTTTTCTTTAGTAGTTAACACAGGAATTGCTTTGTATACCACTTTTATTCTTGGTTTCGGCACTTCCGGCTTGGCCTTGGCGATCACCGTAGCCGGCTTTTCCCAGATGTCTATTTTGATGTTAATAATGATCGGACGGATAAAGATAGAGGGATTGATTAATGATTTATTTCTGCCCCTTTTTAAAATGCTTTTTGCCGGTATCCTTTCCGGCGCGGTTGCCTGGTTTTTGTTAAAAGGCCTTGACCAGCGCTTTTTAGATACCAGCAGGATAGTCGGTTTGGCGGTTCTTTTTGGACTGAGTATTTTTGGGGGCTCTTTATCTTACTTTCTCCTTTCTTTATTTTTAAAAATAAAAGAGGCGGGAAAGATGCTTAAATTAATGAACAGCCTTTTTGTCTGGCCGAAATCGGCCCCTCCATTAGTGGAGTTGCCTCCGAATCCGGAATAAAATCCGATTAACCCGCTTTGGCAATTATTTTTGCCTTGCCCGTTTTTTTCGATTCGGCGCAACCAATTTTAGACACATCCGGCCGGAAGGCTCTTATCCGGATAGTTCCGGTTACCTCGGCCGGACTGGCGTTGACGCGGCTTCCTGTAGTGAGTCACTTATTTACATTGATCGACGTAAATGAGTGATCAACTTATACATGAACCAAGAAAACCTGCCTGCCCTCCATTTCGGCGGGCCTGCCTGTCGGCAGACAGGTAAACCGGCAGGCAGGGCTACGGAAGGACGAGGTACCTGTGGGGCTCCATAATATTTCGGCTCCATTTCTATCGTTAAAGAACCAACAGTCTTCCTCTTTCAAACAGGGGGTTTACATAACATTCTAACTTTAATATACTGAATAAAATGACAGAGAGGGATGTTTCTTTACTACCGAGAACGGCACTCCAGGGAACGATTTTGGGAAAGTTAGTTAATTGGATTTTATCGACAGGCAGGTATATTGTAGTTTTCACCGAGCTGATTGTTATCGGAGCTTTTTTGTCCCGGTTTTGGCTTGATAGAAAAGATTCGGACCTTTCCGAAGAAATCAGACAGCGTCAGGCGATAATTTCCAGTATCAACGATTTTGAAGAGGAGTTCCGTCTTTTTCAATCAAGATTGTCCTCAGTTGACCGCTTTTTGAAAAAGGATATTCAGCCTCTATCTCCCCTTGACTTGATAGTTGAAAGCCTGCCGCCGGATATTTTAGTTTCAAACTATAGTTTTAGTGAAAACATAGAGGGACAGGAAGTTTCTTTATCGACAACCATTTCTTCGGAGTCCAGTTTGGCCGCTTTTGTAGATAGACTCCTTGCAAAAGAAACTATCAATAAAGTCAGAATTGGCACTGTTGAGAGAGAGCAGGGTATTGCCGGCATGAAAGTACAGTTTTTAATCAGTTTCAAGGAGGGAGACGATGCTTAGAAAAATTGGAGAGGCCAGCGCTATTGCTGCTTACCGGAAAAAAGTCAGGAAAGAACTGGATAAGATAATTAGAAAATACCGGGAGAAAAAAGAAGCTTGGCAGTATACCGAGGTAGCCTTGACCTTGTTCATTGTTGCCTTTTTTTCATTTTTTGCCGTCAAACCGGCAGCGGTGACCGTTTCCGGACTGGTTGGCAAGATCAGGGAAAAAGAAGAGATCAGTGTCAAGATGCAGAAAAAGATAAATGACTTGATTGAAGCGCAGCAGATTTATTCTGTCGCACAGACGAGAGTAAGCTTAGTTGACAGTTTTCTTCCTGATGACCTTGGTATTGCCCAGGGTATTTCTCAACTGGTAGGCAGTGCCCAGGAGAGCAGTTTGTCATTAAGAGGCTTGGGTTTTTCCAGAGTTAACCTGTCCGGTTCGGAAGAGAAAAATAAAAAAGCTAAAGCTGTTCAGAAGGATCAAAATCTAAAAACTTTAGCCTTTAACTTTAGCGGCAAAGGTGACTATTTTGATATAAGAAGTTTTATCGATCAATTAACGAGGGTAAGAAGATGGATAGCAATTAACCAGTACCAGATTTCTAAAGATAAGAAAGATAAGAAAGAAGAAGAGCGGGTTTTAAACTTAACTTTAGCAGGCGAGCTGAATTATTGGCAGTCCGGTTGGTAAACCGGGTTTTTATCCGCCTTCGCGAAAATCCTGAAGGGATCCCTTTGGGATCCGAGGTCCGCCAGCTGGTGGATTAAGTCTCGGTTGGATAGTGATTCGGGGGTAAGGGTAATTTTCGCTTCAGCCTTCGCTGAAGCTTCGGTTGACAAGTTGGCGCCTGCCTGTCGGTCCGCTTCGCCGCGAGGCGAGCAGACAGGGATTTCAGCTTTTGATTATGGCAATGTTTACAATATGAAGTAAGAATCCGATGGTTAATAACCCTCGGAGCTTCAATTGGAGTTAGCCGATGAAACAAAAAAGAAAATATAAGAGAATAATCTTTGTTGCCGCAATGACCTTGTTTACGGTTCTTTTCTGGATTGCTTTGGAAAGTTACCGCGAACTTACCAAAAGGGAAGAAATTAAAAAAGTAGACCAGTTAATTACTCCGATTGATCCGAAATTAGATCTGACAGTCCTGGAGAGTATCGAGGAGAAGCGGGAATACCGGCCAGAAGAAGTCGAGAGCTATTTACTGCCGGAACCAACTTCGGTCGAGTCAACCGTTACCCCGGCTCCCGCCCAAACTATTACCGGGGAGAGTGAGGTAGCGACTGATTCAGGGTCTAGCCTGGAACTGAACCCTTAAAACATCCCTCTTTTATTGTATTTGTTTTATAAAGATAAAAGAGCCGTAAAGTATAAAATGGGGTGGTGGCCACGCTGGCCTGTTTTTGGCAAATATGAAAATCAAAAAGAAATTTTATCGCAGGAAAAAGAATGAAACTTCTGAGGCGAAACCGGAGTCTTTATTTCAGGGCGGCGAGGAATATCTGCCGCTTTCCGGTTTAAAGGAGACGGTTTCTGAAACCGGTTTGGGAGTCAATAAAAATACGCTTTCTACTGAATCTCTTCAAGACAGAAGTGGCGGTGGCGCAGTTCCGGTTTCCGGGCTTCTTAAGCAACAGGAAGGCGGTAGTGACGACTCCCCCGGGTTTTTCTCAAAACTGAAACGGGAAAGAAGAATCCCTACCTTGGTGGGCCTTTTTTTGGTTTTGAGCCTAGTGGTTGTTTTGTTTTTTATCGGGGGGAGAAGAGTATTTTGGTTCAGAGCGCAGGAAGCTGTTGCTCCGTCTGAGGTTAGAACTACCAATGTCACCGATAATTCCTTTACCGCTTCTTGGTTTACTTCCCGGGAGACCACCGGCCTGGTGCAAGTTTTGGACGATAAGTACCAAAGGCTTTTTAGCGATTTCAGAACTGAGATTAGTGGGAAAGATAGGTTTACTACCCATTATATCATTGTTGAGGGGTTGGAAAGCGGAAAAGAATACCGGTTTATGATTCTTTCCGGCGGAGTCCAGTTTGGCGAGTCGGCAGGCCAGCCTTATAAGGTCAAGACGGCCTCGGCTTTTTTTGGAGAGTTGCCGATTGCTAATTTGGCTTCCGGAGTAGTTAAAAATTTTGATGGTGAAATTGCCGAGGGGGCAATCGTTTACCTTAAAGCGGAAAATTTTGCTCCCTTGTCCTCTTTGGTAACAAACCAGGGTAATTGGGCGGTTTCTCTGGCCAAAGCTTTTTCTGAGGATTTAACCCGCTTAGCTGATCAGCAGGATGATTTTTCGGTGGAAGAAATTTTTGTTCAGGGTGTTCTCGGCGGAACGGCTACGGCCTTGGTTTATGCCAAAGACGACGACCCTGTGCCGGAGATCATTTTAGGAAATGATTATGATTTCACTCAAGAGAGTTTTGCCGGGCCTTCCGATTCCATTAAGCAGACGGCCGCTTCGGCGGGAGCTTCCCGCTTAGGCGAGATAGTCGGTTTTACCGGAAACAGACCTTTTGAAATCATTAATCCTGAGGATGGCGAGATGTTACACTTCTTCCGGCCTGAAATTTTTGGGACCGGGCCGAGCGGCGGTATTGTTAAAATCACCTTGGAGTCCGAGGCTCTCTACCAGGCTGAGCTGACGATCGATGAGAGCGGGGATTGGCGTTGGTCGCCCCCCGACAATCTTGACCCCGGCGAGCATAAGTTGACGGTAACCCATATTGATCCGCTTTCCGGCGCGGAAGAAACATTTATCAGAACTTTTATTCTGGCGGCAGAAATGACTGACGATAATCCTTCTTTTTCCGCCACTCCTTCAGGCGGGACGGTTACTCCGACATTATTGCCGACCGACACTCCCGTTCCGACTCCAACACCGGAACCGACGGCAACGCCGACCTTGGAGCCGACTCCGGCGGTGGAGATATCTCCGACCCTATCTTCGACTCTATCACCGACATTGACACCGACGGCAACGCCGACTGCTGAAGTAACTTTGCCCTCAACGGAGTCCGGTGTTCCTGAAACGGGGTTCTTTGGGCCAACTCTATTTGTGATTGTCGGCGGCGCGGTTTTATTTTTAACAGTCTTGGCTCAGTTAATTTAGTAGGCTAAGTAACATTCCGCTTCTGGCGGTTTTGCTCTTAAACTGGTAAATTTTTTTTAAGATAAGCTTTAACTAATGGCTAACAAAAAATTATTAATCTTCTCTTTACTTCTTCTGGCTATGATAGCAATAGCCGGAGGCCTTTTTCTGCTTAAAAGGGAGCAGGATATTCGCAATAGCGCTGCGGGTGGAGTTCCTAACGGTTGTGAGGGTTTAGTCCCGGCAGGATCTTCCTGTTGCTGCCGGGTGGTTCACCCTGGGGATGTTTGTGACGAGAACTGTATCTGGGCCAGCGACGGTCCCGGAAAAAATTTAGCAATGACCAACAGGGGTAAAATTTACATCCAGTTTTGCAGCGACAGCGACAATGACGGTGATTTTGACGTTATCGCCAAGGAGTCGAATATCAACCATGATTGCTTGGTTAATAATTGCACCCAAATAAGGAGCGATATTTTGTCAGGTAAGACGGTTGACGGTGTTGTCTGCAGCCGCTGCAACAACAAGATCTGGTACTTTCCCTCGGAGCAGCCGCCTACGCCGACGGTGCCTTCCGGAACTACTCCGACACCTCAGTCGGGCTGCCCTTTTACCAGCACCCAGGCTCAGGTTCAGAAAAACAGCTCTGATCCTTGGGGCGATGTCAAAACCATCACTCAGGGGAGCAGTTTTAATATAGCCGGTTTTCATAATCATAGCGGTGTTTTAAGCGAAGACGTTGACTTTTTTATCTCTGGCCCGGGCGGCCTTTCAAAAGAAATTAGAGTCCCCTGTAGCGGCGGATATGTTTGTAATTATTCCCCGCAGTCGCCTGGTGTTTATACCATTGAGGGGAAAACCAAAAAACCGGGGGGTGGTTATTGGTCCGAATCCGCCTGTAAAGATGTTGCTACGGTAACCATGGAAGGACCGACTCCAACCAACGCTCCTACTAATACTCCAACTAACACCCCCACCAGTACTCCAACTAACACTCCGACCCCAATGCCGATTTATTCCTGCCGATGTTTGAAGGTTAAAATGTATGACTACGACTGGAACGAGATCACCGACGATATCTCTTTGAAACTGGGCGACAGAGTTCACTTTACTGTTTTGGGTGAGACGGATGATCCTGACGGATTGACCAAAGCCAGGTTTAAAGTTAACCGGGGTGAATGGCAGGAGACTACCGATCGCAGAGGCGAAGAGTTTCAGATCGAATACCAAATAGAAAGGGAAGGGGAACAGACAGTAGAAGCGCAGGTTTTTAGCCCCAAATTAGGCTGGAGATAAAAAATGGACTTGATTGAAAAACCAAGAGACGAATTTTTGCCGGAGCAAGGTGTTACCGGCAAGAAAAAGAAAATTTCCCGCGCTGGTTTGTTTGCGGTACTTTTTTCGACCGCATTACTGGCGGCAATCGCGATTATCAGCGCGGTTAAGCTTTATCAACTGCGGGAAGAACCGATAGCTCCTACCGCTCCGTCGGAATCATCCGCGCAGGAAGAACAGCCCTGTGTTCTTCGATTTAACGTTTACAAGCCGACTCCAACCCCGACTCAAATTCCGGAATGCTGGGATCGTTGCGAGCGTGAAGAAGAGTGTCCTTCCTCCCTAGACTGTATTAATGGCCGTTGCGCCAACTCTGAATGTTCCGATCGGCAAGATTGTCTTTGTCCTACTCCAACTCCAACTAACAGCCCGACTCCGACTACTATTCCTACCCCGACCCCGACTAGTACTCCAAGACCGACCATTACTCTGACTAATACGCCCACTAACACTCCTACCAACACCCTAAAACCAACTAACACGCCAATCAATACGCCTACCGGTACTCCGGTACCAACATCAACACCAACCGCCACCCCTACTCCGACTAACACACCAACGGGTACTCCGGTGCCTACCAATACCCCGACCAACACTCCAACCGGAACTCCGGTACCAACCTCAACTCCGACTAATACCCCAACCGGTACTCCGGTATCCACCAACACGCCGACTATTGTTTACACTCCGACGGCGACCCCGACCAGGATAGAACTGCCCCCGGCAGGAGTTTTCTTCCCCTCCCAGTTCCTGATTATCCTCGGTTCGATAGTTGCCTTGGGAGGACTCCTTTTCCTTTTTTAAAGGTTAAATAAAATAAAACTCGATGAAATTAGGCATTGTCGGCGGAGGTATTACCGGATTATTTTTGGCCAGGGAAATTTCCAAAAAGGGTAAAGATGAAATTTGCCTTTTTGAGGCGGAAAAAGAATTAGGGGGATTGTCAAGAAGCCTGAGGGAGAAAACGTGGCGCTGGCCCCTGGAAGGCTTTTTCCACCATTTTTTTACTTCTGATGATTTGGTTAAAGAGTTGTTGACGGAATTGGGATTGATTGACAAATTAGTTTACCGGGAAACAAAAACTTCTGTTTATAGCCATGGCCGGATTTCCCCTTTTGACAATCTTTTTGACTTTTTAAGATTCCCGAACTTAACGGTTTTTGACAAGCTGAGGATGGGTACGGTACTTTTTCTTTTGCGCCAGTTGCCTTATTTTGGTTTTTTTGAAAATTACCGGGCTTCAGATATTTTTCCAAAACTTATTGGTAATAATGGTTGGCAGGAAATTTGGGGACGATTAATGGAAGGAAAGTTTGATCGGTTTTCCAAAGAGGTTTCTTTTTCCTGGCTTTGGTCGAGGATCAAGGTGAGAAGTCAGCAGTTGGGTTATTTAAACGGGGGAAATAAACAGATGTTTGACCTGATTGCCAAGCAGATAGGAAAGAATAACCGACTTTTTCTTGACGATCCGGTTTTAAAGATAGGGCCGGCCGGAAACAGCTGGCTGATTAAGTCAAAGCGTCGTTCGGCATTGGTCGACAAAATCTTTTTGACTTTGCCTTTGCCAAAAGCTTTAAAAATAGTTAAAGATATTCTTCCCGAACCGGCGCTGAAAAAGTTCGGTAAACTAAAAATGATTGGAGCGTTAAACCTGATTTTAAGAATGAAAAAGCCATTTTTACCTCAAGGGACCTACTGGCTTAACATTTTAGACACAGGCTTTCCTTTTATTGTCATAGTAGAGCAAACCAATTTAGTTGATGCCGGCAACTACGGCGGGGAAAATTTAGTTTATGTCGGCGGTTATTACTCCCAAGAAGACCCGATTTTTAAACAAAGCGCCGGGCAGGTTCTAAAAAGTTTCTCCCCCGGTCTTAAAAAGATAAATGCGGATTTTGAAAAGTTTTTGATCGGTGTTAATGTTTTCTCTGATCTTTGCGCTCAACCGATTATCCCCACCGGCTATTCTGCCATAAAACCGTCTTTGGAACTAATTCCGGACAAAATCTATTGGGCCACTCCGAACCATATTTTTCCCTGGGATCGTGGGATTAATTATTCGATAAGACTTTCTAAACAACTATTTCGTCTTCATCAGATTTCAGCGAGGTAAACCCATTCTTTTTTAGCCCGTTTACCCACTGCGGGTGGGCTTGCCGGCAGGCAGGGCTTTGGCTCCCCTGGTTGGTCACTACTCGGACAATTAGGGAGGGGGTAAGGGAGTTTACATTTTATGGAAGAATGGAGGAAAGTTTAATTTTGGCCGGGTTTTAGTTTATAAGAATTTAGAAACCTTTCGCCCTTTTGGACTCATCAGTACGAATTAATTGTAGAGGTAAGATGGCACTGGTAAAAAAAAGGGGGGGGTAGAAGGAGGAAGAGGCTCTATAGCAACCGCAAATCAAATTCCCTGTTTTTAACAAGTTGATTTCATCAGATTTGATAGTTAAATTTTCTGTGAATTACTGATAGTTTAAAATTGTTGACTTTTTGCTTAAAACTGGTGGTTGGCTGGTGAGCAATTCTGTTTTTAATATATTTCCAAATATGCTCTTGAGGATTGGTATCTGGAGCATAAGGAGGAAAGTTGATTAAGTGAAAATTAGTTAAATCCCCACTTCTTCCTAGTTCTTTTCTGATTAGTTTGCCTTTATGCCATCCAGCGTTATCCCAGATAAGACAGATGTTTTTGTTTGGATAGTATTTCTTAATCCTCTTTAGAGCTTTTATCGTTTCTCCTTGGTTTTGCCAGGATGCCAGGACAAGGAATGAAGATGGCATTTCTTTGTTTTTAGGTTTAAGCTTCCTAAAAATGATTGGTAATCTCTGCTCCGATTTACTTTTAGAATTGTCTTTTGATTAGTTTTCAACCAGGCTCTTCTTGATTCATTCTCCCAAACAAGTCTTGTTTCATCGCCGGTAAGAACGACCCAGTCTGGTGAAATTAAAAAAGGTTTTATCTCTTTTCTAATCTCTTTAATTCTTCTTTTTACAAACTGGTCATCACGCTTAATATCAAACTTGTCAGGCAACTTCCAACTGAACCTGCCCAGCTTAAAAAGAAAGTGATAGCTTCTGTCTGATTCATAAATTACTCCGAACCCTGCTTTAATCCATTTTTTTAAATCCTTGACCTGCCAGAACTTTTTTGGGATTCCATATTTTGAAGGTGGTTGAGATAACACCTTCCTGATTTCTTCTTTCTGACTCAGAGTTAATTTTCCAGCGTTATTATTACCGCTGTATCTTGGAAAAAGGCTGCTTATTCTGCCTTTCCCGAATAAAGACAGCCAAGTTCTGACTGTCTTGTAATTTCTAAGAAGCAATCTGGCTATTTTACACGCGTTGAGCCCTTGATTATTCATTAAGACAGCATGGGCTCTACTTCTCGTTAAAGCGCTTACTCCACTGCGATACCAATCTACCAATAATTCTTTTTCCTCTTGTGTTATCTGGACAGGTTTTAACACATATCCGTTATACAACTAAATGTGGTAAATTTGTTTTGCGGGCGCTATAGCTCAGTAATTTCCAAAACAGTGACCTTATCTTAAGTCTTGTCTTTTTTTATCTTCCGTTTTATGTGCGATAACCCCGTATAATTATAATATTAAACCCTTGTCAGCTTTTTTAACCAAGGAAGATGCTCGTTCCTTCGTTTCTACCATAAATCCTCCCAAATGTGATGGACTGCCAACTGCTTGTAATTACCATACCTTTCAAAATGTTTCAGTATTTTCTTTACAGATACTGTTGGTACACCCCCGGTATTGGTAGATATAGCAACCGCAAAACAAATTTCGGTAATTTGTGATGTCTTGTTTGTAAGTTCAACTTGTGCCCAAAATGTTTAAACTTTAAACATCCGTTTTTGTTTTGCGGGCACTATATGACACCTCGGGAAGTAGTACGCTCTTGGAAGATTGTACTGTCTGTTTATTGGCATAACAGGACTTTTTGTTCTTTAAAAATTTGTTACCGAAACATGTAACATTTACAATTCTGAGCGTAGTCCTGTACCAGACGGGAAACCACCAGGGTACACACTGTGGCGGTACGGAGCGTAGCGAAGAATCTATCGAAGCCAAGTCAGACTTGGCGGAGCGTCTCTTTTTTCCAGCATCCAGGCCCTTCTTTGCAGAGTGAATCATGTTGCCAAAGACAAACCCGTCTTGTTTAGTTTTTTGAGATTGGTTAAAATAAAACTGCTGTGTCCATTTTTAAAAAGTTCGGACCATTGCTTCAGTCGCTTAGGCCTTTTCAGTGGCTCAAAAACCTTTCTGTTTTTGCGGCGATCCTTTTTAACGGCAAATTATTGGACCGGGATCTTTTATCAAAGACGGTTTTAGCCTTTATTATTTTCTGCTTGCTCTCTTCCGCTTCTTATTTGGTCAACGACATCGTTGACATTCCTTATGACCGGCTTCATCCCCGGAAAAAACACCGCCCTATTGCTCGGGGGGATCTTTCCCAAAGAACCGCGGCGGCGACAGCTTTCTTTTTGATTGTTCTAAGCTTTATTTTGGCTTCCTCGCTCAGCTTTGGCTTTTTCATTTTGATGGTGGCCTTTTTAATTCTTCATCTGTCTTACTCTTTTTACCTTAAGAAGATAGTCATTTTAGATATACTCTCGATTTCTTTTTCTTTTATCCTGCGCACCTTAGGCGGGGAAATGGCTACCGGCTATCATTTGCCTATTTGGCTGATGTTCACCGTGGTTTTTTTGTCGCTTTTTATCGCCAGCGGGAAAAGATTAAGCGAGCTTGTTTCTACCGGTAAGAAGACCCGGCCCAGCCTCAGCGGTTACACTGAAAATCTTTTGAACTTTTACAGCTCTGTTTTTTCAGTGGCGACATTAATTTCTTATTCTCTTTTCGCCTATTTGGCAGAGCCGCCTAAGTTTACCCATCCGGGAGGAGTTAATTTCTTAGTCAAAAATATGCCTTATCTTATCGGCAGGAAGTGGCTGATGATTACTGTTTTCCCCGTGATTTTCGGAATTATGCGTTACTCTCAACTTGTTTTTGAGAAACAAAGAGGGGAAAGACCGGAAATTTTATTGGCTTCGGATATTCCTCTTTTGTCGGTTGTTGTCAGTTGGGGATTACTTTTGGTTTTAGTAATTTATGGCCTCTAATCCGCCTTCGCTAAAGCTATGGTGGACACGCCCGCCTTCGCGAAAGCTCCCACCTTTGCCAAGGCTTCGGTGGGCAAGTCGGCGCCTGCCTGCCGGCAGGCAGGGATTTCAGCTTTTAACCAAAACATATGTTTGTTAAAATTGAGAAGAATCCGAGGGTTATTAACCTTCGGAGATTCAACCTTTTCCTCTTTTTTGCTCTTTTGGCAACCAGATTTTTGGGGTTGAATTGGGGCCAAGGCAATTTTTTCCATCCTGACGAAAACAATATGGCCTGGGGAGTGGGGCGTCTTTCCTGGCCCGATTTGAACCCTGAATTTTTTGCTTACGGGCAATTTCCTCTCTATTTAGTTTATGTTAGCGTCAACCTGTTTGGCAGAATTTTTGGACCGGCAAATTGGCAAAAAGTGTCTTTCCCTCTGGCGGTCTACAGTTTGCGATTTTTTTCGGCGCTTTTTTCGGTCCTTTCGGTTATTTTTGGCTGGTGGCTGGCTAAAGAGCTTTTTAAAGATAAAAAAGGAGCGCGGATTTACTCTTTTCTTTTGACCTTTACTCCCGGCCTGATTCAGGCAGCCCACTTTGGCACTACCGAATCGCTTTTAGTCTTTACCGCCCTGTCAACCGCTTATTTTTCTTTGCTTCTTTTGCGGAAGCCAAGTTTCAAAATCCTTTTTTTGACCGCTTTAGTTTCCGCCGTCGGCTTATCCGCCAAGATCAGCGCCGCCGCTTTTCTGTTTCCTCCGGTTTTGGCGGTCCTGCTCTCCAGGAAGAAAGGTTTTGGCTTTCTTAAAAAAATTATCGGCCTTTTTGTCTACGGAATTCTTACTCTTTTTCTGACAATAATTTTCTCGCCTCAATTAGCCTTAAATTTTGAAAAATCTCTGAGCACTCTTAGCTATGAATCAAGAGTGGCCTGGGGCAGTTCGCCTGTTTTTTACACTCGCCAGTTTATCAATACCAAGCCTTTTATCTTTCAGGCCTCTAAGGTATTTCCTTGGGTTTTAGGGACACCGCTCTTTTTGCTTTTGGTTTTCGCTCTTGGTTTTTTTGCCCTCGGATTTTTTAAAAAAAGACTTTTCTCAAGACCGGAAATTTATGTTTTACTTCTCAGTTTTCTGCCCTGGCTTTTGCTTAATCTTTTTTTATTTACCAAGTGGACCCGTTTTATGACCCCGGTTTTGCCCTTTTTAGTTTTACTGCCGGCCTGGCTGATCAGCGCTTTGTGGCGGCTTTTGGAGAAAAGTCATTTTAAGATTTTTTTACCGGTTGTCTTGGCGACACTGTCTTTGCCGGGGTTGTTTTTGCTGACCATCTACCTTAAAACCGATATCCGCATTTCTGCCACCGAGTGGATGTTTAAAAACATCCCTGAGGGTTCTTTGGTTCTTTCCGAGACAGGCAACGTGGTCGATCTGCCTGTTTGGTCTAAAGATTCTATTCGCCCGGAAGGAAATCGCTTTGAGATAGTCAATTTTGACTTTTACAGCCTTGAGGGGAATGGGGCAAAAGTGGTCGAATTAGAGGATTTGGTTAACCGGGCGGATTATGTTTTGGTTCCCTCGCGCCGGATTTTTACCAATTATGCCAGGTTGGCCGATGATTTTCCCGAGACGGCCGCTTTTCATCAAAAACTTTTCTCCGGGGAATTGGGTTTTTCGCCTTTAATTTCTTTTGAGCCGCTTGGTTCTTTTGGACAAATTCTTTTGGGTTCGGATTTGCTGGCCGAGGAGACTTGGACTGTTTTTGACCACCCGACGATCCGGCTTTTTGTCAGACAAAGAGAAAAGTATTGATCGTTTGGTGATGGTGAAAAAAAATAAGCTTCCGAGGCCTAATCCCGAAGGGATCCCTTCGGGATCCTCCTTCGCTAAAACCTGCCTGCCAGCCCGCCTCGACCGCTCAGCGAGGCGAGCAGGTCAGTGCTGAGGACATGATAGGGTTCCCGCGCAACGTCCGGGCTTTTGCTTTCTTGGGATAAATTCCAATTTCTAAATTTTAAAACAGACCTCTCATTGACACGATCGTTGAAATGAGCGGTTCAGGTGACGGTGGTCACGATACTGGATCATTTTTAAGATTTTCGATCCAGGATCGAATTAAACCCAACACTGCTCCTTACCTGTCATCCTGAGCGGAGCCCTGTACCGTCTGGTACGGGGGAATTCTGATGACGAAGGATTCACCTCGGCGGACAGGCCTGCCTGCCGGTTTACCCGCCGGTAGGAGGGCAGGCAGGTCCCCTTTAGAAAAGCTATTTGCTAGAGGATTAGGGGATTCTTCGCTATGCTCAGAATGACGAAATAGTTCAAAGTTATCTGTCCTCGACGAGGTCGGGAAAAATTCAAAACGATTAGACGGGTTAATTCCTAAACAAATCCAAAATCATAAATTTTAAACTTTTAAGCAGCTCCACTCTTTGCTCCGTTTTTTACTAAGGAAATTACATCAGGAGCAAAGCCAATTGTTTTTTTTCCATTCTAAAACATTTAATAAAAATGGAAATTGTCGGTATTCCTTTCCCTTCTCTAAATTAAAATGCCCCTGTCCTTTCTTGATAATTAGCTCTCCGTCTAATTGCTCACGGAGATACTTAGCGTGTTCAAGAGGGCAATGAGGGTCATTATCTGAGTGAATAAAAACAAAGCGCTTTGCATGTTTCTTGATTTTCTTAAAGTCGAAAGGCTCTTGAAATAAACCGCTGAAATCTTTACAACCAAGATTATCCTTGAAAGAGCCCACCAGAATACAGGTATCGACAACAACATTCGCCGGTAAATGCGATAGCAATCCCAGGATAGCAACAGCGCCGGAAGAGTGGCCGATTAAAACAGAGTCTTTATTGAATTCCCATTCCCTGTTGGCAAGGATATGCTGGTTATACCTTTTGGTGTTCGGTTTATCCGATTGAGGCAAATCAGGGACCCAAACTTTCCAGCCACAGCCTTTTAGTTCTTGTTTTAACCAAGGAAACCAGTTTCCTTTGGAATTATTGCCCGTTCCGTGAAGAATTAACGCGTTTTTCATTTTTTTCTTGCGCCTTGTTAAAAAAGATTCCAGGTTTGTCCAAATCTAAGAACTAAAACAACTTTCCCTGTTCGATTTCCGGTTCGGGCGGGGGAGCTGGCTTGACAACCAACTGGCCGTTGGTTTTGATACGTGAACCAAGAAAACCATGGGCTTTCTCCGTGGATGAATTGGTTTTCTGGTTCAGTATTTTCGCCCCAACTGAGCGTTTGGATTGGTACCGGAGGTTTAACCCGCGGGGCTCTATAATCTCCGGGACTTTTAAGAAATCTTCCTCTAACTGTTTCATTACCTGGCCGTTCCTTAAAGCGGCGGCAGGATGGTACATGGGGATGATTAAAAGGTCTAAACCCTCCCAGTTTACGCTCATCGGGTGTCCGTGGGTTTGGGAGATATAGGCCTCGGGAATAAAGTAGTTCATGGCAAACCGGCCCAAGGTGATTACCACTTTTGGCTTAATGGTCAACAACTGCCTTTTTAAAAACGGGGTACAGGCGGTGATTTCGTCGGGCATTGGAGCCCGGTTGTTGGGCGGCCGGTGTTTAAGAATGTTGCAGACAAAAACATCATCTCTTTTTACCGATATTTTAGCTAAAAGTTTGTCAAGCAAATTTCCGGCGGCGCCGACGAAGGGAATTCCTTTTTGGTCTTCCCAGTACCCCGGAGCCTCTCCGACAAAAACTATTTCCGCGTTCGGATTTGGCGCTCCCGGAACCGGATTGGTGGCGGCTTTATAAAGAGGGCATTTTTGACAGTTTTTGATTTCCGAGGCCAGTCGGATAAGTTCTTCTTGATTAGACATGACAATATTCTAAAATCTAAACAGTGAAAATACAACTTGCTAACTTTATCAAACTAAGAAAGAAGAATTCTAAGTTTTCTTTAATTTCTGTTTTACTGTTTTTTATTCTTCTGCTTGGTTTGGCTTTGCGCATTTACGGGCTTAATTGGGACAGTGGTTACCATCTTCATCCGGATGAAAGGATGATTGTTATGGTCGCTGAAAGGCTGAGCCTGCCTAACCCTTTTTCACTGAAAGCGCTTTTTTCCCCGCAAAGTCCGTTTAACCCCAAATTTTTCGCTTACGGCAGTTTGCCTCTTTATTTTTTAAAGTTTTGCTCTTGGCTTGTTGCGCTTTTCTTGAAAGGGGAGCCGTTTTCCTATGGCAATTTACCGATCTTGGGCCGGATTATTTCCGCCCTTTTTGACTTAGGAACAATCTGGCTGATATTTAAAATAGGCAAGCGTCTTTTCGGCAATAAAGCGGCGCTTTTAGCCTCGCTTTTCTATGCCATTTGTGTTTTTCCGATCCAGGCTTCCCATTTTTATGCGGTTGACGTTATGCTTAATTTCTTTATCTGGTTAACTCTTTGGCAGCTTTTAAATTTTTATCTTGATCCGAAATTCGGTTCTGCCATCAAAGTCGGCTTCTGTTTTGGCTTGGCTTTGGCCACTAAAGTAAGCGCCACTGTTTTGGCCGCCGCCATAGGCACCGGGTTGATCGTTGATTTAGTTTTAATCGGGTTTAAATTTTGGCGCAACCGGAATTATTTTTGGTGGCAAAAATTGTTTTTGACCCTTAAAAAGGGTAGTCGGAAAAAATCGCTTTTGAACCTTGGCAAAAGACTTTTCTGGTTTGGCGGACTGATCGGTTTAGTTGCTGTTTTGACTTTTTTAATCTCAGAACCGTACGCCTTAATCGACTTTTCCACTTTCAAAAGACAGATAATCGAACAGCACCGGATGACCAAAGACGCCAATGTTTTTCCTTATACTTTGCAATATGTTGGAACGATGCCGTTTATTTACCCGATTAAAAACTTAGTTTTCTGGGGCATGGGAATAGGCTTGGGAACTTTAGCTCTGGTCGCTTTTGTTTGGTATCTTTTTGATCTGATCAAACGGGTTTTGATCAAGGGGGATTACGACCGGGAATCGGGTGAACTAATCATTCTTTCTTTTAGCTTGGCTTATTTTTTAGTCGTCGGCGGTTTTGCGGTTAAGTTTATGCGCTATTTACTGCCGCTTTACCCGTTTTTAATTTTGATTGCCGCCAAATTCCTTTTCTCGTTTAAAAGGCAAAAATTCTTTTTAGCCAGGAATTTGATACTTTCTTTAGTATTAATCCTTCAACTTTTTTGGGTTGGCGCTTTCGTTTCGATTTATTCCCGGCCTCACTCAAGGGTCGAGGCCAGTTACTGGATTAATCAACAAATCAGTCCGGGATCGGTTCTGGCGGTGGAGCATTGGGACGACTCTTTGCCTTTATTTGGCGGGGAAAAGTTTGAGTTTGTCTCCATGCCGATGTACGACCCGGATACTTTGGGGGAAAAGTGGCAGCGGGTGGACGAAAATTTGAGCCGGGCGGATTATATTATTCTTTCCAGCAACAGGCTTTACACGCCTTTGCAGAAATTGTCCGATTGCCGCCTGTTTTTAAGATGTTTTCCCAAAACAGCCGATTATTACCGCGACCTTTTCAGCGGCAGATTAGGTTTTGAAAAAGCAGCCGAATTCACTTCTTATCCTCGGTTAAATTTTGCCGGGATAGAGATTAAGATTAATGACCAAGGCTCGGATGAATCTTTTACAGTCTATGATCACCCAAGAGTAGTTATTTTTAAAAAGACGGCGCCTCACTAGTTTGCAGCTTAAAGCCTGGGTATTTTTATGGCTTTCTTCTTATTTACCAAATAGCAGTTGAGCCTCTTTATTTTAGCTTTAAGATGGTGGACAACAATCGGGTCATCGTCAAAAAAATGACTGATACCCAATTTCTTAACCATTTTTTCTTTGAAAAGATGAGGCTGAAGATTTTTTTTGTTGATGTAAGCGTTTTTGAAGAGATCCTCTAATTTATTTTTTTTAAACCAGGCTTTTGTTTCGTTATTCAGAAACCGGTACCTTCCGGAAATAATATAAACAGTGGCCAGATCTTGCCTGATAATTTTTTTTAAAACTTCAAGATTTTTCTTGATAGGAGGCCTAAGCAGCCAGTGATGGCTTTTTTTTCGGATTAAGATTTCTAAAGACCATTTTGGAATACGATATTTTTTGCCGTGGTTGTGATGAGCTCTAAATAGCCATTCGATTAATTTTTTCGGGACGAAAAACGGTTTATCAACAATTACTCCGTCGAGATCAATACCGATCTTAATCTGATCCTTTTTCATTTCATTATTGAAACCGCTATTTTTATTTTATACATGAACCAAGAAAACCATAGGTTTACCCGCAGGGCTCCATATTTAAACTCGGCTATCTCTTCAAGACAAGGAACGCTTTTTCCATTATAATATAGAAAAGATTTTAAGGAACATTCTCTTATGCTTGCAGATTTTTTTATTATTTTTTACTGGTGGCTGCTTCTTTTATTTTTAGGCCTGCTTTTTCTGCCTTTGGCTTTTTCTCTCTTCAAGAGTTTTTGGGATCGGGGATGGATTTTTGCCAAAACAATTGCGATATTAATCTTTTCCTATTTAATTTTTCTTCTGGGGACTCTTCATATTTTACCCTTTTTTAAGGAAACGGCGGTTTTGGTTTTACTTGTTTTTATTGCCCTTTTTGTCCGCTGGTTTTCCGTTAAAGAGAACAGGAAAAACTTTTTTGAAGAATTTAAAAACAACTGGAAAGTTTTTCTTTTGGAGGAAGTGATTTTCTTCAGCGCTCTGCTTTTTTGGTCTTTTATCCGCGGTTTCCAGCCGGACATTGAAGGCTTGGAAAAATTTATGGACGGCGGGTTTGTCAACTCGATTTTGCGCTCGGGCTGGTTCCCGCCTCGTGATATGTGGTTTGCCGGCGAGTCGATCAATTATTATTATTTTGGCCATCTTCAGGCGGCGGTTTTAACCCTGCTTTCCGGACTCGATTCTTCCGTCACTTATAATTTGATGATCGCTACCGTTTTTGCTTTTACTTTTAGCGCTACCTTTTCTTTGACTTCCAATTTAGTTTTTTCTTCTGCCGAACTGAGGCCGAAACTGAAAAATCTGATTTTGGCCGGACTTATTTCCGCTTTTCTGATTGCCCTGGGGGGCAACCTGCATAGCGCTGTTTACGGTTTGAAAAACAGTAAAGGCAGTTACTGGTATCCGGACGCGACCAGGTTTATCGGGCATAATCCCAACAACCCCAATGACAAGACTATTCACGAGTTCCCTATTTACTCTTTTGTGGTGGCCGACCTTCACGGTCATATGAACAATATCCCGACAGTTCTGCTTTTCCTGGCGATTTTATTGGTTTATGCCAAAAAACTTTGGCAGATGGAAAAAGGTAAAAAGGATCTCTGGGTTTTGAAAAAAGAGTTAGCCGCTTTGGCTTTTTTGTTGGGAGTGATGTATATGACCAACTCCTGGGATTTTCCTATCTACGGGGTTATTTTTGGCTTAACCACCCTGATGATCATTGCCCGAAAATCTTTTGGGCAGAAAAGCAGCCTCACCCCAGCACCAGAAAGCCCCACGTTTCAACGTGGGGATGAATGGCAATCTATCTGGGGCTTTCGGCGCGGGGTTTCATCCCCTGGGAAAGGGAAGCCACGGGCTTCAGCCCGTGGAGGATTCACTCTCCTTAATCAATGGCTGGTGATTTTAGCAAAAGTTTTTGCCAACGGGTTAACGGTTTTATTCTTGTCAGTCTTGGTCGCTTTGCCCTTCGCGTTGACTTTTAATCCGATGACGGACGGAATTGCCCGGGTTAACGCACATTCTCTTTTTTGGCAATTGCTGGTTCTTTGGGGGTTTTTCTGGTTTATTGCTTTTGGGTTCGTTGTTTTTGCCCTCTTTCGGCTGTTTAAAAGCAGGCTCGAGTTGGAGCCGGCGGACTGGCTTATTTTAGTCTCGGTTCTCTGGGCCACGGTTCTGATTATTATCCCGGAAATAATCTACGTTAAGGATATCTATATTGCCGAATATCACCGGGCCAACACCATGTTTAAGCTGGTCTACCAATCTTTTATGATTTATTCAATTTCAGCGGGCTATGTTTTCTTTAGGATAAAAAATAGTATTTCAAAAAGAACGCCTCTGCTTTGGTTTGGCTATTTTTTGCTATTTTTAATCGGGTTTTTGGCCCATATGGTTTATCCATACTTTGCTATAAGAGGTTATTACGGCAGTTTAAAAGAATATAAAGGGTTGGCCGGTTTAGGTTTTATGGAAAGGCTTTACCCGGACAACTACAAAGCGCTTCTTTGGATTAAAAAGAATATTTCCGGTCAGCCGGTGATGTTAGAAGCGGTGGGGGACAGTTACACTCTTTACAATCAGATTTCTGCCTTTTCCGGATTGCCGACCATTGAGGGCTGGTTGGTTCACGAGTGGCTTTGGCGGGGAGGCTATGATCTTCCCGGAGCCAGAGCAACAGAGGTGGAGACGATTTATCAGGGCGAAGACGAGGCGGCCGCAGAACGACTGCTTAAAGATTACGGAGTGGAATATGTTTTTGTCGGTTCTTTAGAAAAGGAAAAATACCCCGACTTAAAAACGGAAAGGTTTGATCTTTTAGGAAAGGTGGTTTTTGTTTCCGGTGAAACTAAGATTTACCACCTGGATAGATTGGATTGATCCCTGTTTTTTAGATCGTAAAGTCTCCAATGGTTCCCAAAAAGGAACCCCCCTCGTCATTCTGATCCAGACCCCCCGTCATTCTGAGCGTAGCGAAGAATCCCCATGGAACGAGTAATTTGCTTACACAAGGGGATCCTTCGTCATAAGAATTTCTCAGGATGACGGCCGGGAGCAACCTCGTCATTCTGACCCTGAGGCTTTGTCGAAGGGGAAGAATCCCCTAATCGTTGGCAATTTGCTCTCTCGACGGGATCCTTCGTCATAAGAATTTCTCAGGATGACGGGAGAGGAACGAACTTCCTCGGGATAAAGGAAACTACTGCTATTTGTTCATTTAAAATTTATGAATTTTCCCCGCCTTCTACTTCTAAATACTAACTACTATCTCCTGGCTTGTGCCCTGGGAGTTAATCGTGTCGGCAAAACAGTTGATCTGTTAATATAAATCTGTGAATAACCTGCTTGACGATTTAAACCCGGCTCAACGGCAAGCGGTAAAACACTGGGGCAGTCCGCTTTTGGTATTGGCAGGAGCCGGCAGTGGCAAAACCAGGGTTTTAACCTACCGGGCCGCCTGGTTGGTGTCCCAGGGAATCGCCGAAGCTGACCAACTACTGTTACTTACTTTTACCAACAAAGCTGCCGGGGAAATGAAAAATCGGTTAGAGATTTTGCTCAAAGATCTTGGAAAAAGAATAACCCACTTTCCTTTCTCCGGAACCTTTCACTCTTTTTCCGCTTTTATCCTGAGAAGAGAAGCGGACAAAATCGGCTTGCCGCGCTCTTTTGTCATTTATGACGCCGATGACCAGCTTTCTCTGATTAAAAATCTGATTAAAGAGTTTAATCTTGATAAAGACAGGTTTGGTCCGGGGATGATCAAGTCGGTAATCGAATCTGCCAAGAACAGGTTAATCGATCCGGAAACTTTTTTAGCTTCGGCGCAAGGGTCTTACCAGGAACCGGTCGCTCTTATTTATCAGCGATACCAGAAGACACTTAGGGATTCCGGGGCTTTAGACTTCGACGATCTTTTAATCTATACGATTGAGCTTTTTAGGAAAAACCCGTCCGTTTTGGAAAAATATCACCGGAATTACCGTTATGTTTTGGTAGATGAGTATCAGGATACTAACCGTATTCAATATTCATTGACCAAAATGATTGCCGGCAAAAAAGGCAATCTGACCGCGGTGGGAGATGCCGCTCAGGCGATTTATAGCTGGCGGGGAGCGGATTACCGTAATTTGATGAATCTAACCAAAGACTTTCCTAATATTAAAATAATTAACTTAGAACAAAATTACCGTTCCACCCAGACGATTTTGGATGCGGCCAACTCGGTAATTGCTAAAAACGAGAAGCATCCGGTTTTAAAACTTTTTACTAAAAAAGGAGCCGGTGATAAGGTTTTAGTTTACCGCGCCGGTTCCGAAATTGACGAGGCCGAGTTTATCAGTGAAAAGATAAAGCAGTTGGTTGACTTTGGCGGCTTGGATCCGACTAAAATAGCTGTTTTGTATCGTACTAATGCCCAATCGAGGCCAATAGAGGAGTCTTTTATCCGTTACGGCTTGCCCTATATTTTAGTCGGCGGGGTTAAGTTTTACGATCGGGCGGAAGTTAAAGACGTTTTATCTTTGGTTCGTGTTTTTTATAACCCTAAGGACAATATTTCCTGGCAGAGGATAGAGAAAAATTTTGGCAAAAGAAGAAGAGATGCGGTTCGGGCTTTCGTGGAAAAGGATACCGACAGGGATAGGAAAACGGAAACCCTGCTTAAAGAAATCCTTGTGGGAAGCGGCTATTTGGAAAAATACAACCCCAAAGACGAGGATGACTACCGCCGTTTGGAAAATATCAAAGAACTTTCTTCGGTGGCAAAGCAATTTCCCGATATCGGTCAGTTTTTGGAAAACGTTGCTTTGGTTCAGCAGGAATATTTTGCTCAGGAAAAAGAAAAAAACAGCATTTCGGATAAAGCGGTCAGAGTAATGACTTTGCATTCCAGCAAAGGACTGGAATTTGACGCCGTTTTCTTGGTTGGTTTGGAAGAAGGTTTACTGCCTCATTCCAGAAGCATGGAGGAGGCGGATCAGCTTGAAGAAGAGCGCCGCCTTTGTTATGTTGGCATGACCCGGGCCAAAAAAAAGCTTTTTTTGAGTTATGCCAAAAAAAGACTATTTTTCGGCAAAACTAATTATAATGAAATTTCCAGATTTTTAAACGATATTCCTCAAAGATTGGTAAACTTTCAATCCAGTGATCTTTGCTCGGAAGACTCTTGGGATAATGATGACGACTGGGATGACTAATGGTAGACTGGAGTTAGATAATTTTTGAAATATCAAATATCAAATATCAAATATCAAATATTAAGTATTAAGTATTATCGGAGTGCTTATTCGAAAAGTTTTTCCTGAGGAAAAAGATTTTTATAACCGGGTAGCAAAACATCCGCTTCAAAGCTGGGAGTGGGGAGAGTTTAAAGAAAGTACCGGAATGAAGGCGGTT
The DNA here is from genome assembly GCA_018830585.1 of Patescibacteria group bacterium. Taxonomy (GTDB): domain Bacteria; phylum Patescibacteriota; class Microgenomatia; order UBA12405; family JAHJSD01; genus JAHJSD01. The sequence goes on along the minus strand of JAHJSD010000024.1, from coordinate 5,660 downwards.
CGCCTTGGTGTTTTTGAAAAAGATAAAATGGTTGACGGACTTCTGGTTCTGTTTCGTCAAATTCCTAAAACCTCTTTTTCCGCCGGCCAATTACTTAAGGGGAGTTTGCCGATCCAGGAGTATATTAACGCCTTAAGCGGGTTGGCCCGAGAGCAAAAGGCGATTTTTATTAAAATCGAGCCTTCATATATTGTGCGGCGTTGGAAAAACGAAAAAGGGGAACCGGAAAAAATTCCGTTCGAAGACCGGCAGGTGGATTTGGAAAAAATAGGCCTAACCGAGTCTGCTAAGCCCCTTTTTGACCCTTACTCGTTTATTTTAAATTTGACTAAAACTGAAGACGAGTTACTTTCCAATATGCATAGCAAAACCAGATACAACATTAGATTGGCCGAAAAAAACGGTGTTACCGTTGAGGAAAAAAGTGACGATCAGGGTTTAGAAATTTTTATTTCCCTGCTCCAGAAAACCCTAAGGAGACAAAAATTTTATATGCACTCTCCCGATTATTTTAGGAAAATGTGGCAGATTTTGTTCCCGGCTAAAATTTCGCACATTCTGCTGGCTAAATATAAACAAGAAGTGCTTGGCGCTTGGATGCTGTTTACCTGGAAAGACACGCTTTTTTATCCTTACGGGGCTTCTAATTCAAAACACCGTGAGCTGATGGCTTCCAATTTGCTTTGCTGGAAAGCGATTTTGTTTGGTAAGCAAAATGGTTGTCACCATTTCGACCTTTGGGGCGGTTTGGGGCCGGATGCTGACAAGAATCATCCCTGGTATGGTTTCCATCGTTTTAAGTTAGGTTACGGGCCGGACTTGGTTGAATACAGCCCCAGTTGGGATCTGATTACCAATCAGTGGCTTTACCAGGGTCTGCAATGGGCCGACTCTTTAAGGTGGAAGCTGCTCAGGCTGAGAAGAAGACTGCCTTTTTAGTTTCCCATTTAACCGTTTAGGCCATTTAACCCCTAAACACTTCTCTGTTTGAAGCTTAGCTTAGTCTTTGGCCTCAATCTCATCATTCCGACCCGCCTCTGTCAAGCCTTCGGCGGGGACTTGCGCCTGAATTCGATCCTGGAAGCGAAAGAGGGGTGGATTGAAACGATCCAGTGTCGTGATTTTCCCTGCCGTCATTCTGAGCGTAGCGAAGAATCCCCTTATCCAGACAAATTGCCCAAACGAGGGGGATCCTTCGTTGTTAGAACTTCCTCAGGATGACGTGACGGCCGGAGCAACCTCGTCATTCTGACCCGCCCAAAGCTACGCAGTTGCTGGCGGGGAAAAATCCCCACGGTAGAGTGATTTGCCGTTCCCACTCGTGGGGATCCATTCTTATAACATTAAAGACAGCGATCGCTGTGTTTAATGTTATAAACCAACCGGAACGGCCCAGATTCAGGTATAATTGCTTTTGTGTTAATAGACGAAATCGAAGTTTCCATTAAAGCCGGCCATGGTGGTGTCGGCAAAGTCTCCTTTGGGCCGGGACTGAGATCCGGTCCTGACGGGGGTAACGGCGGCAAGGGCGGTGATGTTTACGCTCTTGGGGTGAACAACCTTTTTATTCTGAAAAGATATCTCCAGTTGAAGGCTTGTTCCGCTGAAGATGGCAAAGCGGGCGGAAAAAACCAGAAGACTGGGGCAGGGGGCGAGGATTTTGATTTAATTGTCCCCAAAGGTTCTTCTTTGTCGGACATAGATACCGAGAAAGTTTTTGAAGTTGAAAAAGAAGGCCAAAGAATTCTTTTGGCCAAGGGCGGTTTAGGAGGCAAGGGCAACTATGAGTTAAGATCCCCTACCAATACTACCCCAAAGTACGCCCAGCCGGGTTTACCCGGACAAAAAAGGAATCTGAAAATAATTCTGAGACTGCTCGCCGATATTGGTTTGATCGGCTTGCCTAATGCCGGTAAAAGCAGTCTTCTTAATGCATTGACTAATGCCAGAGCTAAAACAGCTAGCTATCCATTTACTACCCTTGAGCCTAATTTGGGAGACTTAAACGGCAAAATTATTGCCGATATTCCCGGGTTAATCGAAGGCGCTTCCGAGGGAAGGGGGTTGGGAATTAAGTTTTTAAAGCATATTGAAAAAGTAACCTTATTAATTCATTGCTTGTCATTGGAGGCTGACGATTTAGCCAAAGACTATCAGGTAGTTCTTGACGAACTGAAGAGGTTTAATCCTCAATTGCTCAGAAAAGAGCAGATTGTGGTTTTGACTAAGACTGATTTAGTAACGGAAAAGGAATTGGGAAAACGGATTAGAACCTTTAAAAAAACTAATGCCCATGTTTTTCCCACTTCAACTTACGACCCGGATAGTTTCGAGAAGCTGAAAAAGTTCTTGTCAACTTTTTCCTATCCAGCAGTGGAGACATAATCTTTCCTTCGGCAATCCAATGGCATCAATCATGTCATTTACTGTTTGAAATCTCAGGGTGGTTACCCCAAGTTCTTTTCTCATCTGATCAACCATTTTTCGATATTGTTCGCTTTTTTCGTTAAGGAAACTTTCTAAATTAATTGATTTACCTCTTTTGCCGAACACCTTTCTGATCGCCCTTCTGGCGGCCAGTTCCTTTTTGGTCCGGGTGGAAAAAAGGTAAGCGCAAGGGAACATCAGCGGTGGGCAGGCGATTCTAACATGTATTTCCTCTGCGCCATAACGCCAAAGCTTTTTAATGGCTTGGTTTTTAAGTTGAGTACCTCTGACGATTGAATCGTCGCAGATAATGATTTTTTTACCTTTAATAATTTTTTCTATGGCAATCAGCTTCATTTGGGCAATTTTATCCCTTACCTTTTGGGATGGTGGCGTGTAACTTCTGCCGTATCCTGGGGTATATTTAACAAAAGCCCGCCGGTAGGGGATGCCGGCGCCAATGGCATATCCTAAACCATGGGCGATACCGGAGTCCGGAATGCCGGTAACAAAATCTGCTTTGAGATTATCTCTTTTGGCTAAGTTAATACCGCACCTTTCTCTGACTGCTTCCACTGATATGCCATTGTAAGATGAGGCGGGATAGCCAGTATAGATCCATAAAAAAGCACAAATGCTCTCTTTTTTTGCACCGGCAAGTATTGTTTTTATACTGCCTTTGGTGTCAATTAAGACTACCTCTTTCGGTCCGAGTTCTTTTACCAAATGATAGCCTAAATTAGGAAAAGAACAGCTTTCCGAGGCAATAGCAATGTCTCGATTTCTTCGGCCGACGGCCAAACCGGTTCTTCCTTGTTTGTCTCTGGCAGCATAGATGCCCTCTTTGTTAAGCAGTAGCAGGGAAAGAGAGCCTCTAACCTTTTCAAAAAGGTATTTTATCCCCTCAATGACACTTTCCTTTTGAGCGATGATCTTTCCCGCTACCTCAGTAGGATTGATCGTCCCTCCGCTCAGCTCGGAGAAGCTGCCGCCCGTTCTCATAACTTCCCTGGCTAATTGTTTTTTGTTGCTGATAAAGCCAGAGGTGGCCAGAGTAAAGGTACCAAAAGAGGAAGAGATGATAATCGGCTGGGGCTCGTTATCGCTGATTACCCCGATACCGATCCGGCCGGCCATTTTTTCGATTTCATCAGCAAATTTTGATTTAAATTGAGAGACGGAGATATCATGAATACTCCGATAAATCCGGTGATTTAAGATCGCCAACCCCGCTTTTTGAGTGCCCAAATGGGAGTGATAGTCGGTACCGTAAAAAAGGGTGGCAGAACAATTTTTTCTTTCTACTAAACCGAACAAACCGCTCATATCTTAGACTATCAGTCTGAACTTATCTTTTCCAGTAGTTATAAGTGTTTTTTATATTTGAACCAAGAAAACCATGGACTGTTGTGTCCCGCAGTGGCGGGATTAGTTTTTGGAGATTCAATTTATCGCCGGAGGAGAATTTGTTTGCTGTCTTTCCAAGGAACAAAAGGGACAATCCGAAAAAGGCAGATAGCCGATTTTAGTCCACTTTCTTGGTGAGGCGGGCATTAATCAAGAACGTCTTTGAGGTCGACGGTTTGCCTGATTGATGATGTGTTCGATTTCCTCAGGGGAAGGATCAGGAGTTTGTTCTCTTATTCGTTCTATCTCTCTTTCGCTAAGGAGTATTTCTTCACGAGTAATTCTTTCCCAGAGTTTTCGATAGAAAGCTCTCGTCTCTTCCGAAGGTGGTGCTGGTGGAGTAGATCTTACTTTCTTTAGAACTCTGTCGATCATTGGTATTTTAGTTAATCTTGCGTCGTTAATTTAAGATTTTCAGAATTCTATCAAAAAATCGAAAAATTGAAAGCTTTATTTCTACAGACTATCACTTGCTAACTTTTTACCCTTCTATTTCATTTTGTGCGCCCGGAGGGATTCGGACGGTGGTTGGTCTCAAGCCTTTAATGCTTTCTATCGGATTAATAGTTTTTCCCGAGTTCCACTTTTTTCTCAAACTTTTTTTGCGGGGGTCCTCACCCTCCTGCCGCAGCTGAAGCCGAGTTAGACTCGGTGCGCCCGGAGGCCTGCCCGTTCTTATCGTTCGCCTTTTCAGTATTATTCATACACGGCTCACGTTGCGAACTTGGGCGGGTATAGATTCTTACAAGGGATCCTCGCTCATCCAGACAAACAAAAGAAAACCTCCTCAAAAAGAGAAGGTTTTCTTTTGTGCGCCCGGAGGGATTCGGACCCCCGACCCTCCGCTTAAGAGGCGGGTGCTCTACCAGGCTGAGCTACGGGCGCAAATAAACTTATTATTTTAAAAAAACTTTTTCAAACTTCAAATACTTTTTCCCCGCCTCGCATTCTCGGCGGGACCGGACTGCCTGCCTTCGTTTGCTTTTCGCCTTTTGGGTACTGTTCGTACACGGCTCAAAGTGCACTTTTCGGCGGGTAAAAACTACGGGCGCAAATAAACTTTTCAAACGGTCAACCGATTATATCAAATAACCCATCTATTCAGGAACTATTTTGCGGTAGAAAGAATTTTTACTGGAAGGTCGCTGTTTTGTTGTTTACTCACGCGCCGGAGTCTGTCGCTGGCAATATAAAAAATTAGCTTTGGAAATTACCACTGAAGTGGGACCGGTCAACCTCGGCTTAAGGCGGTTCGAACCCCAGTGTTAAAATATACTTACCGATATGAACGTTGAACAAAATCTAATATCAATTAAAAGCTTTTTGTTTGAAGGAAGGGAACAACCCGTTTCCTTTGTGGAGACGATGCACATAGTTGATGGTGTGGATTGTGATGTTTACACATTCGATGGCGATTCCACTAAAGACTTGGGGATTATTAGAATTGTGCCTGGCAATAAGACCCCTTTGCAGAGGGTGTTGAAAGGCGATAGAACTGTCGAGGGTTATCTTTCCGGAAAAGGGAAACTTACAATTACTAAGCCAGACGGAAAACAGCAAATTTATGAAGTAAATGAAGAATTAAAAGAACCTATTGTTGTCACGGTCGCAATTGGTGAACTAATGCAATGGGAAGCTGACACAAGTAGCAACTTGAAAGTATACGAAATTTGCTTTCCGCCTTACGAAGACGGAAGATACGAAAATATTAAGTAGGATTAATCGCAAGCTCGGGAAGATAGAAAGACTGTTGTGGCATCATAAAATATAGCAACCGCAAAACAAATTTCGGTAATTTGTGATGTCTTGTTTGTAAGTTCAACTTG
>JAHJSD010000103.1 GCA_018830585.1 Patescibacteria group bacterium | reverse complement strand
CCGCCCGCATCGCCTGACGGCTCTCGCCCGCTAACGCCTGAGCATAGCGATGGCGAGCAGGCAGCGTCTGGCGGGCGCGGCCCTCGTGTAAAGAAAGTGCCAACGATTAGGGGACCTGCCTGCCGGCAGGCAGGTTCTTCCCCATTCGACAAAGCCTCAGGGTCAGAATGACGGGGGATGAGAGGATTTTTCTCCCGACGCCATTGAAACAGAGTCAACACCCCCGAGGTGAAAATCTCCTGCCTGCCGGCAGGCCCTGTACCAGACGGTACGGGGCAGGCAGGGCAGACACCTCGGGGGTGAATATTTTAGCGAAGGACTTTGACCGTCCAGTGAGGTGAGCAGGCAGGTCAGACACCTCGGGGGTGAATCTCGGCGCGGGGTCAACACCCCCGGGGTGAAAATCTTCAGACACCCCGGGGGTGAATACAGATGTAAAAGCCTTCTCTTGGTATAATTAGTTTATGCAGATCCCTCTGGCAGACCGGATCAGACCCAAGAAATTGTCTGAATTTATTGGCCAGGAACATCTTTTGGGAGAGGGCAAGCCGCTCCGTTTGGCAATAGAGACGAAACAGCTGTTTTCAATCATCTTCTGGGGTCCTCCGGGTTGCGGCAAAACCACCCTTGCCGGGGTAATTGCCGGGGAAACCGGGGCAAAATTTGTCTTTCTTTCCGCGGTTTCTGCCGGTAAGTCGGATGTGAAAAAGATTGTTGAATCAGTAAGGAAAGAAAAATTGGATCTATTTGATAGGGAAATGGAATCGGGCAGCGTGATTCTTTTTTTAGACGAAATCCACCGCTTTAATAAGGCGCAGCAGGACTATCTTTTGCCTTATGTGGAAAATGGCACTTTAACCTTGATCGGAGCAACTACCGAAAATCCTTCCTTTGAGGTAATCGGACCGCTGCTCTCCCGTTGCCGGGTTTTTGTTCTTAATCCCCTTTCCGTTGCCGAGATGGGAGAAGTAATCAAGAGGGTTTTAAAGGCAATTCAGCCCAAAGGGAAAAGGCTTTCTTTAAAGAAAGAGGCTAAGGAGTGGTTGGTCAATCTCTCCGCCGGCGATGCCCGCCAGACAATTACCCTGATAGAGAACACTTATCAACTCTATCAGGATCTTTCTCTTGTCTCGCTAAAGGAAACTCTCCAGTCTAAATATTTGCGTTTTGATAAAAAAGGAGAAGAGCACTACAACACCATTTCCGCTTTTATTAAATCAATGAGGGCCAGCAATGCCGATGCCGCTTTATATTATTTGGCCCGAATGGTCGATGCCGGTGAAGATCCGCTCTTTATCGCCCGCCGGATGGTCATCTTTGCCTCTGAGGATATAGGAATGGCCCTTCCGACCGCTTTAGTGGTTGCTAACGAGGTTTTTAGAGCCTGCGAGACTATCGGTTATCCTGAATGCGCCATCAACCTTGCCCACGGCGTGGTTTATCTGGCTAAAGCCTCGAAAGACAGAAGCGCTTACAATGGATTGCGGGCAGCCCAAAAGGATGTTGGCCAATACGGCAATCTTCCTGTTCCCCTTAACCTTAGAAACGCGCCAACCGAATTAATGAAAGATTTGGGATACGGCCGTGGATATGAGCCTTACCCCACTAAAGACGAAAATCTACTTCCTAAAAGGCTAAAAGGAAGGAAGTACTATAAACCATAGGCCAGTCCTTCCGAAGTCCTGAGCTATCCGAAGGACGAAGGAGGATGGGAAAGGATATGAAAAATACCTGGCTAAAAACAAAAGCCTGCTTCCAGAAAAGCTAAAAGGGAAAAAATACTATGAAGAACAGAAAAAATGATAAAACTCAATTTTGTCGTTGACCAAAATTACTTTATTAGCCATGTCCTCTCCAGTATGGCCAAGAATCGTTTTTCGTCAGCTAAGGCAAAGAGAGAAATTGTTGGTTTTCAAAATTATGCTTGGAAAATATCAGAAAGGTACTACAATTTTTTAATTTCCAGATTTTCTTCAGAAATCTGGTTAAGCGCAGAAATTAAAGACCTATCTAAAAGATTAGAAGATTATTCACAAAATCTTAAAAAATCTACCCAGTACCAATCCCTTCTTGCCCAAACTGATAAATATCTTAATGACTGTAAAAAGCAGTGGGAAAAAAATTATCCAAAGACCCGGCTTATACTGAAGAATTTGACCGGAATGAGGTTTGACAAAAGATTTACTGTTTTTATTACTCATCCCGGACTAAAGAATGGACACTATCTTGGTAATAATAAAATTGCTTGGGGGCATAATGAGGATTGGCCTAATTACACCACTGTCTATTTATGGCACGAGATATTACATTGTTACTTCACCGATTCACCACTAAACCATGCAATTATTAGTTTCTTAACCGACGAAGAGTTAAGAGCACAACTAAACCAAGGCAAATACCCTCCTTTTATGACCCACAAAAGCCTTCACCCATTAATGAATAAAATTTTGCCGGAATGGAAAAAGTATCTCAAAGCTGAGGAGAGAAACATCAACTTGTTTAGAGATAAGTGTACTAAGCAATTCGGTAACCTGCTTACCCCGGAAAGGGTAGGTCCTTATTGCCCGAAAAATTAAAAGGCAGAAAGTATTACTCAAAGACAAAAAATTATTAATACTATTGGGTGATGAAATGGATAAAAATTACTGGGATTTAACAGACAGGCCGCACACAGAAAGGAAATTAAAGATATTAAAAGAATATCTCTATCCCTGGGCGGAAATTATCTTTAATCAATGGAGAGAACACGGTTGGAAAAATTTTAAAACCGCTTACTACATAGATTGTTTTGCTGGCAGGGGAAGGTACCACAAAAACTCAATACTAAACTCTATTGATGGCTCTCCGCTAATAGCCTTAAATTGTGCTAAATTTTTTCAAAAAAAATTCAAGGATAAAGTAGGGTTGAAGTGCATTTTTGTAGATGCAAGAGAGAGCTATATAACCGAACTGCAAAAGTTCTGCCAACCATATAAAAGAGTCGTAGGTTTTTCAATTCGTCATGCTGATATAAATGAGGAAATTAACAGTATTCTTAAGGAAATTGGTAGTAACGCTGCGCTATTCTTCGTTGATCCTTGGGGATTAAAGGAGATAAGTCAAGAAACAATGACTGCCATTATTCAAAAAAAAGGACCCGTCGACCTAATACTGAACTATATTTGTGGTACTAAGAGAGTTTTGGGGAAAATTGCAGGCATGGCGCAGGCGGGCAAAATAGATGATCAATTTATTAAGCTCACTGATTCTGTCGGCTTTTTTCACGGCGACCTTGTATTTAACTGTTTCGATAAAAAAGATAGAGAAATATTAAAGGCTTGGGAACAAGAAATGTTTAAAGACACGAGGCTTGAGTTTAAATCTGTCTACAAGATGCTTCACTCTTCTAGGAGTGAAGCCGTCTACTATCTTTTTTTCGCAAGCCGAAAACCTGTTGCCAAAAAAATCATTGATTATATCCTTAAGAAAGAAGACAGTGAAACATTTTCTGGTCAACTTAGTCTAATACCTCGAGACAATTTTGACATATAACCACAAGTTCACTAAACTGATTAAAAGATGAAAAAATCTTTGCCCAAGATCTATCGCAAAACCCTTCTTTACAAAAGCGGTGTCGAGTATGCCGACTACTCTCTTAATCATGTCCTGGGTTGTTCTCACGGTTGCAGATACCCTTGCTATGCCATGATGATGAAAAAAAGATGTGGCATTATTAGGGATTACCAAGAATGGATTAAGCCCAAGGTTGTTGCAAACGCTTTAGAGCTTTTAGATAAAGAGATACCGAAATATAAACATAAAATCAAATTCGTTCATTTATGTTTCAGTACAGACCCGTTCATGTTTGGGCAACCTGAGGTTGAGGGTTTAACCTTAAAAATACTTGCCAGACTCAAAAAAGACGATATTCGTTGTGTTGTATTAACAAAAGGAGTTTACCCCAAGGATTTATTAGATAAAGAAAAATATGGGATAAATAACGAATACGGAATAACCTTGGTGTCTCTAAGCGAGAAGTTTAAATCAAAGTTTGAACCTTTCAGCGCTCCCCTTTTGGAGAGAATAGAATCTTTAGAAACACTCCATAAGGCAGGTTTAAAAACCTGGATTAGTATGGAACCATACCCTACTCCAAATTTAGCAGAACAAAATTTAAACGATTTGCTGACAAGGGTGTCTTTTGTAGATAAAATAATATTTGGTAAGTTCAATTACAACACTCACTCTTCACAGTTCAAAAATAGTAAAGAATTCTATGACGACTGTGCTGGAAAGGTGGTTGCCTTTTGTCAAGAGAAAGGACTTGAGTGTCATATAAAATTTGGGACCCGTACCAGAAGGAAGTGTTTAGAAAAAAAATCTAAAACGCAAGAAATCTTTTCCGAGCTTAAACCATCACCTTTTATTTACGCCTAGAGTTTTGATATTTAATCCCATTGATGATTAGCTTTCGGAATTAAAAGGTAAGAGGTATTACATTAAGAAAGAAAAGTGAGTTTTTTGTGTTAGTACCCGTCTCGCTCGCTTTCCGGATGAAGTTGTGATGTACCATATGGACAAAAGTCTACTATAGAATGAGCTCCTTATCTTTCTCCATGGTCGTTCTGAGCAAAACCTTGTACCAAGCTTGCTATGTTCCTACATGGTGCTGTGGTGGCATGGGGGAATTCTGCCCGCTCGTCATCCTGAGGAATTCAGATGACGAAGGATCCACCTCGGTGGACAGGCCTGCCTGCCGGTTTACCCGCCGGTAGGAGGGCAGGCAGGCTCCCCTTGGGAAAGCAAAGTGGCAACGATTAGGGGATTCTTCCCCACTCGACAAAGTCTCAGGGTCAGAATGACGGGGAGCGAGGGGATTCTTCCCCCGACGTAACGTCGGAGATAACGCTATCTTGAAATAACTAAAGAAGATTAGTCGTTTAATTTAAAAAACTTTATTCTTTTTATTTTCCTGAAATCTTTCTGGTCTAAAGTTAAGAGGGGAAATTTATTTTCCAGGGTCAAAGCGGCAATTTGGGCATCTTGAAATGAAATTTGGTAGTTGGTTTGCCTTAATATTCTACCGGTTTGCTTGGCAATTTCCAGACTGGGTAAGGTTATTTCACAATTGTCTATGATTTTTTTTACCTTCTTTAAAGTGCTCTGCTTAGTCATACTTCTTCCTGCCCACAGTTCTGTAATGGTAGTTAAAGAAACCACCGCGATATAGTCTTTTAACGAAAAAACTTGAAAGAAAAGGGAGTTAGCCTTGTCTTTACGGCGAAGATAATCAATTATAACGTTAGTATCAACCAAAACCCTTTTCATTAAATTAGCTTTTTGAGTCTTTCTTTAGATTTTTTCTTTATCTTTGTTAAGGCTTTTGTGTCTTCTTTTCTCCAATAAGTTTGCTGGTCAGAAACAGAAGAGAGTAAATAGTTAGATAATGAACCAAGGGATGACTTTTTTTCTACGGGTTCTATAAGAATTTTGTTTTTGATTAATCTTACCCATAACCATGTTTTAGGAGTAATCTTTAGTTTTTTCCTGATAGCCACAGGAATAGTTATCTGACCTCTTTCCATTGGTCTAACGATTTCATTTAGGGTTTGAGTTGTGGTAGTCATAATGATTTCATACTAGTATGAAATTCTGACTTTGTCAAGTTGCAATAACAGTTGCCAGCACCATAACAATTTAATTTTTATATAGATAGGCCCAATGGCTTGTCGGTTTATTTTAAGCACGAGTTTCGCACTTTTTGTCATTCCGAACTTGCGTGCCACGTATCGAAAGGTACTGTGGATTCGGAATCTAAAGTCTTCATTCTAAAACAGATCCTGAATTAAATTCAGGATGACAAATTAGTCTTTAGGTAGAAAGTGCGAAACTCGTGGTAACTACTCACTCTTCTTGACAAGATATTCTTCGAGTGAGGCTAAAAGCCGAATCGAGAAGTTCTCGACTCCCTCGACTTCGCTCGGGATTATAATTCGCTCGAACAGTAACGGTTGTGTCAAAGAGTGTGAGTAGTTACGTTTTTTAGTGTCTGAATTTCCGGCCCTAATGAGGTGCTATACTTTTGGCAAATGGATGAAAGATTAAGGTTGGGAATATTGATTTTGGGAGGAGGGACAACGGCAGAAGCGGTGATAAAGGCTTGTTAAACGGGAGAATTGAATTTAGAACTAGTGGTAGTAATTTCCAGCAGGGAAAATGCGGGCGGAATTGAAAAGGCAAAAAGACTGGGAGCGCCAACTGAAGTGATCAGGCCGAGAGATTATCAGGACAGAGAAAAGTTTGGAGAAGAACTTCTGTCAGCGCTGGAAAGCCATCGGGTGAAGGTGGTATCTCAAAATGGCTGGTTGCCTTTGACCCCAAAAAATGTAGTTGAAAAATACTCAGGATTGATAGTTAATCAGCATCCGGGACCGCTAGATTGTGGCAGGCCGGATTTTGGCGGCAAGGGCATGTATGGATCCGCAGCACATTGCGCTCGAGTGGCTTATGAATGGCTAACAGGAGAAGAAAATCCCTGGACAGAAGCAACTATTCATTATGTTACTGCTGAATACGATAAGGGCGAGCTGATAAAAACGGCACGGATGAATTTTCCGACGTTGGGTAGATCAATAACTGTGGAGGAGCTGGCAAATGCCCCGGAAGAGTTAATAAGAGCAACCGAAAATTGCCAAAGGAGGTTGTTGCCAATAGAACATAGGAATGTGATAGCAGGATTAGAAATGGTGGCAAGAGGAGAGGTCGGATTGGGGAAAAGAGAAACTCCTCTGGTTCCGAGGGGTAATTGGGATATTTTGAGACAGGCAAAAGATCTGGCTATCAGGTTATTCCCAAAAGGATGACAGGTCAATGGTCAATTAAAGGTTTTTAAACCTTAAACCTACTTATTTTTCTCCAATAATCCGCCTTCATCTCTTTCCAACTCCCCTTTTTGCTGAAGTCGCCAGAGGAGACGGTAGACACCGCCTTTTTTCTTGACCAGTTCTTGATGG
>JAHJSD010000023.1 GCA_018830585.1 Patescibacteria group bacterium | reverse complement strand
TTGTGTTTCCGGGTCAGGAGTAATCCCCTTTGATTTGTAGGTTAGTATCAGGGCCCGGTCGAGCAGGTTGCTTTCCTCGGCGCTCAAATAGCCCATAATCACTTTAAAAAGGCTGTGCAGGGCCATAATTTTCCTTCCCAATTCGTTTTCTTCGTCGTCTCCGGCGATCGTTTCCAAGTCAAAGGGATTGATTTTCGAGGGTGAGCTAAAGCCGAAAGTGATAAACTGTCCCCCGGTCGCCTTAACTAAGTTTTCGTACTCGTTTTCAGGATCAACGACAATCACTTCGGCTTCAAACATCAAAGACCTGAGCACTTCCAGTTTGATCATGTAAGATTTTCCGGCTCCGGATTTGGCGAAAACTACCGAGTTGGCGTTTTCCAGAGAAAACCGGTCGAAAATAACCAAAGAGCCGTTATGTTCATTGATGCCGTACATGATTCCTCTGTCGTCGGAAAGGTCCGAGGAAACAAACGGGAAAGTGCTTGCCAAGGAAGTAGTGTCCATGTTCCTGGTCACTTTGAGCATATCCTGACAGGTAGGCAGAGTAGTCTTAAAACCGTTTTCCATTTGTAAAGTAGCATGTTTTGGGATAATCAGCAATGCTCCTAAGCCGGACTCCAGCTCTTTGGTTGCCTGATTAAGCTCTTCCACCGACTCCGCCCCCAGGGTAATATACAATCCGAACTGAAAAAACTTTTCAATTCCTTTGGCTAATTCTTCTTGCAGAGAAATGGCGTCTTCCAATTTTGCCTTAGTGGAAGGGTTGATCACTTTTCCTCTTTGGAGGTCGGAGGAAAGTTCCGCCTCCATTTGGGCGATCTTATGGCGTAAATCTTCGAGGATCTCCTTGCCTTCGGCAGGATAGATATACATGGCAATATCGGTCGAGTGGTTGAAGTTAATCAAAGTGGAGAGCCAGTTGGCGGAAACAAATCTGGGGTAGTTGATTACGAAAAGAGTTTGGTAATAGCGGTTGTTGATCCTGATCCAGTCGAAATCCACTTCTATTGCCGAAGGAGCGATAATATCTTTAACCGAGATTAGCCCTTCGGCAAAGACCGTTTTTTTAGAGTCCAAAGGATCATTTCCGGCAGAACCCGGTTTTACCGGAATGTTTTCCTGGCCTTCTGTTTTGGTCGTTTTGTCCCTAAAATTGAATTTATTAAAAAGGTTATTGAACATCTGTTTTGGTTTGATAAATACTCTCCTGGTTTGCCGCGGCTGTTTTTGGGTTTTCGGTTTTGGCGCTTTTTTGCCGAGGAGAAAGAGGTTTTGAGCCCTTGATAATCGCCCCTGCCTGGGTTAATGCCTCGGTATTGCCGGCCAAGATAGATTCCTGATTGTAAATCTGGTAAAAAAGCTGGATCAGTTCTTTGGTAGTCAGTTGTTTGCTGGTTAGGCCGACTCTGGCTAAAAGATGAGTTAAGTGGTCCCTTTTCGGCTCTAAAGAGACATAAGCTTTTTTAATGATTTGATCCTTTTCCATCGGTAGTTTCTGGTCCGATTTTTTTACCAAGAGCGAGAGCGGAGCCGGAAGACTGGTTTTTACCGTGGTGCCGATACCTAACTCTACCGAATAAAAGGGGATAATCACATAGAAAGTTTTGGTCAGGACATTGTTTTTTTTGACCACTTCTTCGACAAATCTCCGGTAAGAAACAATTTGCTTGCGCATCAAAGGATCAATCGGCTTGCTTTCCTGGTATTTCAGTTTTTCGATATAGTCGGAAACATCTTTCAGCGCCGACCTGATCAGAATCTGAATCGGAAAAGTCAAGGAGTTGATAATCGCCGCGTAAGCGTAAACCATCCCTTCCTGTTCTCTTTCGGAGAGCAGGTCAAAGTTTACCGAAGAGGTTTTCATTACCAAAATACAGGAACCGTCTTTTAAAATGACTAAATCTTTCTTGATATCCTCGATCGGCAGGTGCTGCTGAGTGGTTCCTTTGATGGCGATTTTGTTTAGATCCATGGGCAGTCTTTAAGTTGAGTTTCTATATTGGTTTGGCCTTAATTTTAAGTGGGGGAATTATTTCACCTTCCGCCTTGAGTTTAATTATATCAAACTGATAATTTTCCTTTTCCATCAGAATAATATACTCTCCGTTTGCCAGCGGAGCCGTGGTCCGAAATTGGCCCAACTGGTTGGTTCTAAGCGCCCGGGCCGGGTTGCCGATTGAGTCCTGAATCTCGATAATCACATCTTCCATAATTTTTCCCGTGTAGTCGGTTACCATGCCGACGATCACGTTCGGAGTAGTCGGCGGTTTTGGCATCGGTATCTCTCCGAACTCGGCCTCGGCGGTAGCCTGCGGCAGGACATGCTTCGGCAGTTCAATGTTTAGGTCCAGTTCCCAGTCTTCCTGGCCCCTTTTTTCCTCGGCAGCCTTCTTTTCCGGTTCTTCCTCTTCTTCCGGGGAAAGACCATGACTGTCGGTTTCCGGGCCTGGTTGCGGCGGTTCCTCTTCGGGTTCGGTTTCATCCTCCGGCACCGGTCCGAGCCTTTTGGTTATTGGCAGAGAGGCGAGAAACTCTTCCATTTCGATTCTTTTTCTCTCTTCTTCCTTTCTCTCTTCTCCCTTCTCTTCTTCGTTGTCTCCGCCTTGGTATTTTACCGCTTCTTCTAAGATATCGATTGCGGTCGGTCTTTTTTGCCAAAGATAAACCGTCGGCGAAAGGATTCCTTGGATAAAAATAATAAACCACTCGTCCAAAGGCCTTTCGTTAATCGGCATGAAAGCTAAAGCGAAGCCTGAAAATCCGAAAAACAAGACTAAAGGCCATTTTAAAACAAAGATCATTTGACTTGAATAAATGACGAAGGCGATCAACAGCCCTCCGGCCAGTTTAAAAAACTGCTTTAAGGTCATGCTTCCTACCAGTTTGAATTCGTAGGAGGAGATTTGTTGCGGGATGGCATGCTGTTCCATAACCCCTTTATTTTAAAGTAGTTTTGTCTAACTAAGCAAGTGTTTGTCCGCGGTTAAAATTAAAAAAATACTAAATTGTCAAACTGTTAAATTGCTAAATTGATCAAACAGTCAAGTGATTAAATGCGTTTCCTCGTCGTCCTGAGCGAAGCCCTGTACCGAACCTGCCATGTACCCTACGTGGTACTGTGGTGGTACGGGGCGTAGCGAAGAATCCCCTAATCCATGCAAATTGCTGGGTTTGGGGGATTCTTAACGTTCGTTCGGGACGACCATTCAACCACCCGTCTGCCGGCAGACGGGTTTAACGATATAGCCATTTATTCTTGATTCTTAAATCATAAATCGTAGATCTTAGCTCCCAGCTGTTATAATTAACTGTGTCCAAATTAGTTATTATTGATTCACACGCGATTCTTCATCGGGCTTATCATGCTTTGCCTAAGGAAAATTTTAAAAGGCAGGGCGAGCCGGTCAATGCGGTTTACGGTTTTTTCAGCATGCTTCTTCTGGTGATTTCCGAACTGGAGCCGGATTATCTGGTCGCCTGTTTTGATTCTCCGGGACCGAATTTCCGCCATCAGAAATTTATCGCCTATCAGGCCAACCGTTTAAAAACAGAATCCGACCTGACCTCCCAGATCAAACTAACTAAAAAACTGGTTGAAGAAACAGAAATTCCGGTTTTTATTGCTCCGGGCTTTGAAGCCGACGATATTATTGGCACTTTAGTCAAAAAATTAAGAGCCAAAAATGCCAATGCTAAGGCCAAAGGCAAAAAATCCGAAATTGACAGGGCAATCATTGTCACTGGAGACAAAGACTTGATGCAGTTGGTCGGTCCGAAAGCGGATCTATTTTTACTTGACCGGGGAGTCAGCGGCGCCAGCTTGGTCGGTCCGAAAGAGGTTAAGGAAAGATTGGGCGTTGATCCTGATCAGGTGGTTGATTACAAAGCTTTGGTCGGCGATAGCGCGGACAATTATCCCGGAGTGGCCGGAATCGGCCCTAAAACAGCCGTTAGCTTACTGTCAAGCTTCTCCGATCTGAACGGAGTTTACCAGCATTTGCCCAAAGTCGGTTTAAAATTAAAAGAGAAATTGGCTCAGGGGAGGGAGGCGGCTTTATTGTCCCAGGAATTGGCCCGGATCAGTCAAGATGTTCCGATCAAGCTCTCTTTTAAAAAAATGGCTTGGGATAAAGAAAGGCTTTTGAAATTACAGTCATCGTTGAAAGATTTGGGCTTTCGTTCTTTGGTCAACAGGATTGAGAAAAAATTCTCGGTTGTGAGCAAAAACAATCAGATGAAATTAATTTAAATGGATAAACGACTAAACGGTTAAATTGCTAAATTGTCAAACGGATAAACGTAGTTGTTTTTTCCGTCATTCTGACCCGCCCAAAGCTACGCAGTTGCTGGCGGGGAAGAATCCCCCATACCGGGCAAGTTGCTAATATAAGGGGACCTGCCTGCCGGCAGGCCCTGTACCAGACGGTACGGGGCGGGCAGGCAGCGAAGCCAAGTCAGACTTGGCGAAGCATAATGGTCGAATTGTTATATTGCTCTATTGTTAAATTGTCGAATTGTTTCTCGATTCGCGGATTCACTCGAAAAATAAAGGGTTAAATAGCTGAAAGTTTTAGCTTAAAGAAGGCAACACCCCCGGGGGTGTCTGCCCTGCTTGCTGGCAGACTCTGTACCGGCTGGTACGGGGCAGGCAGGTGATCAAATATAAGAGCTTTGCGCCTGCGCACGATAACTGTCATTGCGAGGGAGCGCCAGCGACCGCGGCAATCTCAGTTCATTTGTTACCAGATCGCCGCGCTCTCCCGATTGGATCGGGATCGCTCGTGATGACAGAAAGTGTGAAACTTGTGAACCGGCAACCCGTAGCTGGTAACGGGTAATTTCTTAATTCTCGAATCATAAGTTTTAAATCTTAAATGGCCAAAAATGGCTAATGATAAATGTTGAATATTAAATTATAAAGAGAGAATGTTTAATGGTGAATGACAAATGACAAATAAATAAAGAATGCTTAATGACAAATGAAAAATGAATAAATTATTAAAGGTGGCTCTGGTCCATGATTACTTGGTTTCTTTCGGCGGGGCGGAAAGGGTCTTGATTGCTCTCCATGAAATTTGGCCTGAAGCGCCTGTTTTTGTTTCCATTGCTGATTGCAAAAAAATGGGCAGTTTTTGGTCTTTTTTTAAAGACTGGCAGATTAAGACCTCCTGGTTTCAGCATCTCCCCGGCGCTTCAAAACTGATTTCGCCTTTGAGGTTTCTTCTCCCTTTGATTTGGGAAAGCTTTGATTTCAGCGGTTTCGATTTGGTCATTTCCTCCTCTTCCTGGGCGATTTCCAAAGCGGTTCTGACCAAGCCGGGAACAATCCATTTCTGCTATTGCCATACCCCGCCCCGTTTTTTGTATTTTTACCCCCAGGCCCAAAAATGGCTGAAGTATTGGCCGGTTAAAATTTATTCGGCTTTGGTCAATCATAAGCTGAGAATCTATGACTATCTCACTTCGCAAAGGATCGATTATTTTATCGCCAATTCAAGGGAAGTCTCCCGCAGGATTAAGAAATTCTACCGCCGCAAATCAACGGTGATCCAGCCGCCGATCGTGGATCTAAAACCGTCCTCAAAAAAGGTCAAAAGAAAAGATTTTTATTTCTACGCCAGCAGGCTTTATTCCTACAAACATCCTGAAATGGCCATTGAAGCTTGTGTTAAAATGGGTCGTAAATTAGTTATTGCCGGTGACGGCGCTTTGCGGCCCGAAGTGGAAAAAGCTGCCAGGGAAAACAATAACATCAGTTATTTGGGCCGGGTTCCGGACCGGAAGCTTTGGCGGCTGTATCGGCAGTGCCGGGCTTTTCTTTACCCGGTCGAATCGGAAGATTTCGGGATGATGCCTTTGGAAGCGGCTCATTTCGGCACGCCGACAATTGCTTACTGCTCCGCCGGGACCAAAGAAACTGTTTTGGCGGGAAAAACCGGACTTTTTTTCAAAGAACCGACGGCGGATTCCTTAGCCGAAGCGATGGAAAAATTCGAACAACTAAAATTTTCCGCCGCCGAATGCCGAAACTGGGCGGCCAACTTTTCAAAGGAGAATTTCAAAAAAAGGATTAAACAGTTTGTTGCTTCAAAACTTAATGAACTCAAAAATTGATTTTGGCGAGATCAGCGGCAAAACCAGAAAAAAAACTTATCTGCTCGCTTCTCTGGAACCGAAGCTGATGATGAATTTTTATCCCTTGATTCCTAAATTTGTTGAAACTTACCACCTTACCTGGTCGGCGTTTGTTTCCGCTTTGGCGGTTTTGTTTTTCAGCTTTCTGGCCAAAAACAACTTGGCCTGGTTCTGGTTAGTCAATCTGTTTATAATGATCCACCATTTTACCGACTTTTTTGACGGCGAGGTGGGCAGAAGAAGAGAAACAGGCTTAGTCAAATGGGGGTTTTATGCTGATCATTTTATGGACTTTGTTTTTTTAAGCGCGGTGATGGTCGGTTACTGTTTGGCCCTTCCCCAATATTTTTTATTTTTCTTCCTCTTTTTCATCACCATCGCCGGCCATTTTTTCAACAGCCTGCTCCGCTGTATTGCTTTGGGAGAGTATTCTACCTCAGGCCATTTCGGTTTCGGCCCGACCGAGATTACCGTGGCGGTAGTGGTTTTCAACTTAGTTTTGATTTTCTTTAAAGAAGTCCGGGTTGATCTTGCTTTTGGGATTGCTTCTTTTCTTGCCGCGGTGGCTCTAATTGATAGTTTCTATCAAACCCAAAAAGCTTGTTGGAAGGTCGATATGGAAAACAAAAGAGCGGGCCAAAAATCGTAACTCGTAATTCGTAATGGGTAAACAGGAAGTCAAAACTCAAATCTCAAAAGTCAAAGTAGCTGAACTGCCAAATTGCTGGATTGATAAGATGAGTAAATGGGTTCAAATGAGCAGTTGCTTGTTTCCGTCATCCTGATCCGCCAGCTGGCGGATCAGGATGACGAAGGATCCCTGGGGATCAATAAATTACTGTAATGGGGGATTCTTCCCCGCCAGCAACTGCGTAGCTTTGGGCGGGTCAGAATGACGAGGAATAACGACCAAATGACGAAACAAACCAGAACCTTCTATTTGTTAGATAGTAAGAAAAAGCTTTGTTACTGTTTAACCTTGGGTTCTACCAAGAATGGTTGGGTAGGGGAGGCAAGAGAAGAAGTTTCTGCCTCTTTTTTTAAAAAACTACGGCAAAGATATTTGGCTGATAACCCGCTTCGACCGCTCAGCGAGGCGGGCAAGTTTCTTTTGCCGTTAATCAACACTCCGGTAAAAAAGCTTTTCTGGGAAAAGGCGGATTTACCAACAAAGACAGCCTTGATTTTTTCCTATCACGGTTATGTTGTTGAAAATAAGGGCATTTTAAACATAGAGATTGAAAATTGGCTGTTTAACCCGTTTTTTAAAAAGGTTTATCAACAGAAAGTCTCTTCGGCGAAAATTAATTTTAAAAATAAATGGTTTAAATGGCTGCCTTCTTTTATCGCTATTTACGGAGATCATTGTCGGAATTTGAGGTTTGAAAATGTCCACCTGACCCAGGATTTAGTTAACGGCAAGCTGATCAGTGCTGTTCACTACGACAAATATTGGCTCGGAGCTTCTTTGTTTTTCCTGCTCAAGCACTATTGGTGGGAAGTTCTGCAATTGGGAAAAACTGCCTCCGCTAATTAGATAATTTCACCTCCGAGGTGAAATTTCGTGCGTCTTTCCGTCATCCTGATCCCGCAGTCCCCCTCGTCATCCTGATCTCCCTCAGGGAGAGAAGGATCCCCCTGGATCAGCAACTTGTCTATCGCAAGGGGATTCTTCCCCATTCGACAAAGCCTCAGGGTCAGAATGACGAAAACGACTGAGCGAAGCAATTCACCCCCGGGGTG
>JAHJSD010000022.1 GCA_018830585.1 Patescibacteria group bacterium | reverse complement strand
TTTCGCACTTGCGCACTATAACTGTCATTGCGAGGGAGCGCCAGCGACCGCGGCAATCTCGGTTCATTTGCCGCCAGATCGCCACGCTCTCCCGATCGAATCGGGATCGCTCGCGATGACAGAAAGTGCGAAACTTATGAACTATTAAACATTGAAGATTTGCCAACCAAGCTAAAAATTAAAGATTAGCGATTAAGAATTCAGATATGGCTTTAAAAATTTATAACAGCCTAACTAAGAAGGAAGAGATTTTTAAACCGATAAAACCCGGCAGGGCGGGTCTCTACACTTGCGGTCCGACGGTCTATTCCTATGTTCAGATCGGCAATTGGCGGACTTATATCTTAAGCGACCTTATTTTTAGGACTCTGG
This sequence comes from Patescibacteria group bacterium, assembly GCA_018830585.1. Classification (GTDB taxonomy): domain Bacteria; phylum Patescibacteriota; class Microgenomatia; order UBA12405; family JAHJSD01; genus JAHJSD01. The sequence continues at coordinate 13,419 of JAHJSD010000022.1, read as the reverse complement.
AATATTTGGGTTATAAAGTGGATTATGTGATCAATATTACCGATGTTGGCCACCTGACCGGAGATAATTCAGGCGACGCTGATACCGGAGAAGATCGGTTAGAAAAAGCAGCCAAAAAAGAGCGGAAAACTGCTTGGCAGATTGCCGAGTTTTATACCAACGATTTTTTGGAAGGTTTCGACAAGTTAAACCTTAAAAGACCAAAAGTTTTCTCGAAAGCGACGGACCATATCCAAGACCAAATTGACTTAATTTCTAAAATAGAAAAAAGAGGCTTTACTTATAAGACCAGTGACGGGATTTATTTTGATACGGTTGCCTTTGAGAAAGCAGGCAATGTCTATGGACAGATGTCAAGCTTGGATCAAATTAAAGAAGGAGCCCGGGTGGAGAGAAATTTGGAGAAGAGAAACCCGCGCGATTTTGCTCTGTGGAAATTCAGTCCTAAAGATAAAAAAAGAGACATGGAGTGGGACAGTCCTTGGGGTGTCGGTTTTCCCGGGTGGCATATTGAATGTTCGGCAATGAGTATGAAATATTTGGGTGATCAGTTTGATATCCACACCGGTGGAGAAGATCTTCTAAGCACTCATCATCCCAACGAAATTGCTCAATCCGAAGCGGCTACCGGGAAGAAGCCGTTTGTCAAATTTTGGGTTCATGGGGCCTTTCTATTAGTCGATGGCGGCAGGATGGGGAAAAGCCTTGGTAACGCCTACAATCTTCACGATTTAGAAGAGAAGGGGTATTCGCCCTTGGACCTTCGCTATTTTTATCTAACCGGTCATTACCATAAACAGCTTAACTTCACTTGGGAGACTCTAAAAAGCGCTAAGGAATCCAGGCTGAAACTTTTGAGTTTGGTTAGTGAGCTGGAGTCGGGTGAGGGTCGCGGTAAAATAGCAGGGAGAACTTCGGCGTGGAGGGAGTCTTTTACCCAAACACTGGAAGACAATCTTAATTTACCCCAAGCGTTGGCAATTGTTTGGGAGACGGCTCGGAACAAGGATTTTTCCGGAGAGGAAAAACTGGAACTGCTTTTTGATTTTGACCGTATTTTAGGCTTGGGGCTGGAAACATTTGGCCGCATCCAAAACAAAGAAGTCCCTGTTCCGATCAAAAAACTGGCGGAAAAGCGGGACCGTCTTAGAAAAAGCGGTGATTGGCATCAGGCGGATATAATCAGAAAAGAGATCGAGAGCAGGGGGTTTAGGATAGAGGACTGTTCTGACGGAAGCAGGGTCTTGCCGAAAATTTCTTCTTGACGAAGCCTTAACCAAGCGCTATACTAAACCGATAAAACCATGGCTTTAAAAGGCCGCGGTGGTTTTTTAAATTTAGCAGTTTGTCCTGAAAAGGGTTTTAATAAGGGAGATCAGGTAAATTACCTGTCTACTCCGTGATAAGTCAAAACGAGCTGATTTTCTCTGGAAAGCTGGCGATTTTGGCAAGATAAGTTTGGGATGAAAAAGTATCAATTTGTCTTTTTAACTCGGTCCGGACTCTTCAAAGAAAATTTGGCGAAGATTTTTGGTCCGCTGGAAAAAGAAATTAAGAATATTAATGGCAAGGTTTCGAAAAAAGAGGACTTTGGTAAACAGGAGTTGGCCTACGCAATCGAAGGGAAAGAAAGCGCTTCTTTTTGGATTTGGTATCTTGAGTTTGATACCGGTCCTGATTTAACCCCATTTAATACCTATCTAAACAGAGAAAAAAAGATTATTCGTTATTTATTGTTGGAAAGTCGGCGATAGAATCTTTTCCTCGCCGACGAAGAAAGAGGGAGGCTGTATGTCTACATGGTGTCTTAATAAAGCGGCTTTGATTGGGAATCTGACCAACGATCCTGATCTGCGTTATACTCCCGGTGGAGTGGCTGTTTGCAGTTTTGGTTTGGCGACCAACCGCCGCTGGACAACGCAGGACGGGGAAAAGAAAGAGTTGGCCCAGTTTCACCGAATTGTTGCCTGGTCCCAATTGGCAGAAATCTGCTCTCAGCTTTTGTCAAAGGGCTGTCGAGTCTATGTTGAAGGCAGAATCCAATACCGCGAATGGATCGGTTCTGATAACAACAAAAGGCAAACAACGGAAATTGTTATTGAAGATATGATCTTGCTTGACTCCAAAAGGACCGGTGTTTCAGTTGAGGCTAAAGAGCGCCTTGGCGACGAGGCTTCTGCCGCCGCCGCGGACGGATCTGCGCTGGCGGATGATTTTGCTGTTTCCGGCCCGAGCCAGAGTAGTGATGATTCCGGAGCAGTTTCGGATAGTTCCGAGGAAGAAGTGAAAGATAAAGAAGACGATTCCGGTCAGTCTGGAGACGTTTCCAAGGACAAAAAAGTAGATGATGAGGAAGAACAGGATGATGCGGAAGGCCAGCAGCAGGAGAATAAGGAGGAGAAGGATATCCCTTTCTAAGTTTTGGCGACCTTAATCTTGAATTAGAATATTTTTTTCGCGGATCATTTTTTAATAAAATTCTATATGCCGGGATCAAATAGAAAAAGAAAGAGAGTTAAACCTCAGCCAGTTAAAAAAAATTGCCCTTTTTGTAAGGGAATGAATGGGCCGGACTGGCGTGATTTTGTCTCTTTTAATGGGTATCTTTCACCCCGTTCAAGAATCTTGCCGAGAACGGTGACCGGTTTGTGCGCCAAGCACCAACGCCGTCTGGCTGAATCAGTTAAACACGCCCGTCATTTAGGGTTGCTTCCGTTTACTACCAGGACGGACAACCGTTGAAATTCTTCGCACTTTACTAAACGGGGCGAGCCGGGGTAATAAGGAAGACCGGTGATTCGGAAACTACCCATGAACCGTTTTGGATTTGACGTTTTAATTATTTGTACTTACAAATTAGGTCCGGTTAAAAAATAACAAAAGACAACCGGAAGCTTATTTGATGTTTTAAATGCCAAAAGCTTTATGGGTTCTATGCTTACCTAAAGGAGCGAAAGCTTTAAAGAAAGTTAACCAGAAGGTTTCCTTCGGGGATAAGCTGGCCCAATTTGGAAATAAGTTTTTTAACGCCCCCTGCCCCGGCAAAGTTGTCGATTTAGCCAAAAATAAGATTAAATTAGAATTTAAGACAGAAAAGCTTGTCGGTAGCGGGGTGGGCGAGGGGCGCTGTTGGGGCGAACTTGTTTTTGTTCCGGAGATTGGCTTTCCCGAGATCAGCGCGGACCATAAAAATAAAATTTTATTTGTTCGGAGAGCAAACAAAATTTTATTAAGGAAAGCGGCTGTTTTGTCGGTAGCGGGAATAGTTTGTTTTAGTTTTGAAAAACAAGAGGATTTGACAAACTGCCAGATACCGGTTTTAATAGTTTCTGAAGATTCTGATACTGAAAAACTTTTGGCCTCTTCGGGAGGAATTAATTGTTTACTGAATTTACCGGGAGATTGTTTTTTAATTCCCCAACTAACTTGAAAAGATGAGAATCAAAATTTCTTTACGCGGTCTGCGCCGACTTGCTTTGGTTTTAATTTTAGTTTTGGCTTCCGGATTTTTGGGTTACAGGTTTGGATTTTCCCGGACTCCGTCTTCAACGATGGAAGGTAAAGACTTTTCTTTATTTTGGCTCGTTTGGCACCGGTTGGAGGAAAAATACTTGGACAGAGAAGAGATTAGCGAACAAAAGATGATCGAAGGGGCGATCTCCGGAATGGTCGATTCGTTGGGGGATCCATATACTGCTTTTTTTGCTTCTGAAGATAACAAGATGAACAAGGAGGATCTTTTTGGAGAATTTGGCGGGGTGGGAATTCAGCTTGGTTATAAAAATAAAACCTTGGCGGTAATTTCACCTCTGAACGGCACTCCGGCAGAAAAGGCCGGGATTAAGGCGGGGGATTTAATCTTGAATATAAAAGACGAAAGTGCCAACGTGGATCAATCAACCGAAGATCTTTCTCTGCCGGAGGCGGTTAAGTTAATTCGGGGAGAAAAGGGCAGCAAGATTGTTTTGACTATTGCTCGTGAGGGCGAAACCGGCCCGCGCGATTTCGAGGTGATTAGGGATACAATCGTAGTTGATTCTTTGGAGTCTGATTGGGAAATCCGCGAAAATAAAAATTTTGCTTATGTTCACCTGCTCCAGTTTAGCGAGAAAGCGGGAGAGGAGTGGGTCTCTTGGGTAAATGAGACCTTATCGAAATCCAACCCTTCCGGGCTTGATGGAATAATTTTAGATTTACGCAATAACCCGGGCGGTTACTTGGAGGGGGCGGTTTTTGTTGCCGGTGAATTTTTGCCTATGGGTAGACCGATAGTTTGGCAGGAAGATTATCAGGGTAAGAAAACCAAATTTTCAGTTGACAGAACCGGGCGTTTTCTTAAAACTCCTCTAGTTGTGTTAGTTAACCAAGGCTCCGCTTCCGCTTCGGAAATTTTAGCTGGCGCTTTAAAAGATTATCAGCGAGCGACTTTAATAGGGACGACTACTTTTGGCAAGGGAATTGTTCAGGAGCCTCAGGAGCTTCCCGGCGGCGCCGGTTTGCATATCACCACGGCCAAATGGCTTTTGCCCAACGGCGACTCAATTCACGAAAAAGGAGTGGCTCCGAATATTGAAATCGACCAACAGGATCAGACCGAAGAAGATCCTTTTTTGGGAAAAGCAATAGAGATTCTTCTTGCCCAATAGTGTTGATGGTAGAATTGGGGGAATTAAAAGACTCGCTTCTGTTGTATTTATTTCAAGAAAGCGAAAACCCCGACTTCGCGTCGGGGTGAAGCGATCATAGGTAAACATGCGAAGCATGAAACAGTGCGAAACAAAAAATCCCGACCGTAAGGTCGAAGGTTTTTTATATTATAATAAACTTAACGATGCCGACTAAGAAATTAGGGTTATTTTTAACAGGTTTAACTTTTGGAGTCCTTTTGACTGGGGTATTCTTTCTGGGCGGATTTTTGGACAGGCTTGGATTTTTAAAAATTATTGACCGCTGGCTGCCTTTTTCCGGTTTTGGTCCGGAACAAGGCTATTTAGAGCAGAAGGTATTAAGAGAAGAGTCGGTGATAATTGATATTGCCGAGAAAGCGGCCGCTTCGGCGGTGACCGTTTCCATTAATAAGACCGAGAGAGTGCCGCTTTTTGACTTCGACCCTTTTGGTTTCTTCAACTTTCAGACCCAGGAGAGGAAAATAGAGCAGGACATTGGCAGCGGTTTCATCGTTGATGGTGGTCTGGTAGTGACCAATAAGCATGTAGTTTCGGATACTTCTGCGAAATATAAGGTGATAGACAAAGATGATCATATTTTGGAAGTTAAGGACATTTACCGCGACCCGGCTAATGATCTGGCAATTTTAAAGGTTGAGACTCAGCTTCCGGCTTTGGAGTTGGGTAATTCCGAAGATCTAAAAGTGGGCCAGTTAGTAATCGCTATTGGCACTGCTTTAGGCAAGTTTCGCCATACGGTTACTACCGGGGTTATTTCCGGCTTGGGCAGGGGAATTACCGCCGGTTCTGCTTTCGAGGGTTATGCTGAACAATTAGATAATGTGATTCAGACGGACGCGGCGATTAACCCGGGTAATTCCGGCGGTCCTCTTTTGGATTCTTCCGGAAAAGTAATTGGGGTAAACGTTGCCATAGCCGGAGGGGCCCAGAATATCGGTTTTGCTATTCCAATAGATGTAGTTAGAGAAAGTTTGAAGCTGTTTAAAGAAACAGGAGAATTTAATCGTCCTTTCTTTGGGGTGGAGTATCAGATGATTTCCGAAAAAGCAGCGATATTAAATGAAGTTCCTCAAGGGGCCTATATCCGCCGGGTGGTTTCCGGTTCCGCGGCCGAAGAGGCGGGTTTGAAAGAGGGAGACATTGTTACCTATATTGACGGCGAAAGATTAGAAGGGGATGAGTCTAATTTGGTTAAGATTGTCAACCGGAAAAAAGTTGGTGACAAGGTTGAGATTAAGTATTGGCGCGATGGTCAGACAGTCAGTGTTACCGTTAGGTTGACGACCAAGAATGAAGGATAGGGAATAGTTTAATCCACCTTGGCGAAAATCCCGAAGGGTAGCCCTCGGAGCTTCAATTTCTTTTCTCCTTGTTCTTGCTATCACGAATCTCCTTAGTTATAATAATTAGTTATGAAAAAAGGGATTCACCCAAAATACTACAATGACTGCAAGGTAGCTTGTACTTGCGGCAACGCCTTTGTTACCGGCTCTACAGTACCGGAAATTAAAGTAGAAATTTGTGCCGTCTGTCATCCTTTTTATACAGGTCAATCTAAATATATCGATACCGAAGGAAGAATTGAGCGGTTTGAGAGAAAAAGACAAACAGCGACCACTTTGAAAGTTAAGTTGGCCAAGAAGAAAGCAAAGAAAGCTAAAAGGGAGGATAAAAAGGCCATTAAGACGGGTAAGAAAACCGGGAAAACTCAGACCAAGAATTCTAAAAAAGCCAAGCCGGTAAAACCTTCTTAAATGTCGTTAAGTTTTATTTCCAATGAGAGTCAACCACAACACTGCTATTATTGAGGTTTACCCGGGCCCCGGAGGCTTGGAGGCCAAGCTTTGGGCTCAGGATTTGTTTAAGATGTATTGGCGTTATGCCCAAAAGAAAAGCTGGTCGGTTGAGCAGACGGACGAGCTTTCTTTGTTTATTAGTGGAGAAAATGTTTATTCTTCTTTAAAAAAAGAGACCGGCACTCATCGGGTTCAGAGAATCCCCAGCACTGAAAAAAGAGGCAGGATCCACACTTCTACCGCGGTAGTGGTAGTTATGCCCCAAGTTTTTGCCGATCAAAACGAAATAAGAGAAGAGGATTTGGAATGGGATTTTTTTCGCGCCGGTGGCCATGGGGGGCAGAATGTTAACAAAGTTTCTACCGCCTGCCGTTTGCGCCATAAACCCAGCGGCATTGCTATTGAAAGCCGGCAGGAGAGAAACCAGCAGAGAAATAGGGAAATCGCCTTGCAAGTGTTGGCCAGTAGGTTGTGGCAGAATGAGCGGGAAAAGGCTTCCGGTTTTGTCGGCGACGCTCGTCAGGCGGCCGGTAGCGGCGTGCGTTCCGAGAAAATCAGAACTTATAATTTTCCCCAGAACAGAGCGGTTGACCATAGGACCAATAAAAAAACACGGCAGGTAGACCAAATATTAAATGGCGATTTGGATTTGATTAAACAATAGCTTTCACAAGTTTCGCAGTTGACGTTGATTAGTCTAATTGTCATTGCGAGGAGCCAACAGCGACGAAGCAATCTAAAAACGAGATTGCTTCGCATTCGCTCGCAATGACAACAAGCGCGAAATCTGTAGCTTTATTTGATTTTGATTATCAAGAAGAGAGTGTTTATCTCAAGAAATTAATCTATTTCACCAAGGTATGAAACTTGATTTTTAAATCCTTCTTTGTAATCTTTTATTAACTCGTTTAATAATTTCTTGGGTCTTACATCCAAACTTTTTAGCTTATTTATGCTGACCCAAGTCTGCCAATGATTACCGTCAAATTCATCATCGAGCACGCCCTCAACTTCTTCGAATTTGTCGATATCTCCTTTAATATATAGTTCAAGACTGTGTTCATCAACTTCCGGTTTAATATAGTCTCTGACATAAAGTATCTTTTCGAGTATGAAATTGGCTTGGCACTCTTCTATTACTTCCCTTACACAAGCCTCTTCTACTGTTTCGCCGTATTTCATTTTTCCGCCGATAAAGAAGTAGAAGTTCTCATCTTTGACATAAGACATAAGAATTTTTCCCTCTTTAATTATAATCAATCTAACCCTCGGCTTTATTTTATTATCCGAACTTTTCATAAAAGATTTTTTAATATAACAATGTCTGTTATAAATAGAGCCCCGCGGACTGATCCTGAGGGATCCCTTCGGGACACCGCGGTACCTCTCATTGCTCTTGGGGCAAACATCCCGGAACCAAGAGGACAAGAAAAAAGATTAAATCTTTAAAATCTTCCCTATCTCTTCTAAACTTAATTCTTTTTGAGCTTTTTTAATTAAATCCTTAAGAACAACAGTATTGTTTTTGATCTCATCCGGACCGATAATAAGCGCGTAAGGAATACCCTTCTTATCGGCGTATTTTAATTGTTTGTCTAATTTGGTTTGTGGGTCGGGATAAAGTTCAACGGCGACGCCGCTTTCCCTGATCTTATTTGTTATTTTAATCGAGGTATTAATGAGAGCCTGGCTGTCGCTGAAGATAGTAGTTAAGACTTTAGTTTTGCACGGTTTAAGATTTGGCCAGAAATTAAACTCCTTGATTACTTCGATGATTCTTTCCAGACCAATAGTGGTGCCGGTAGCGGCAATATCAGGCCCGCCCAATTGTTTGACTAAATTGTCATACCGGCCCCCGCCGGTGATCGAACCGATCTTCGGTTTGGTAACATAAGTTTCAAAAATTGTTCCGGTGTAATAGTCCAGCCCTCGAACCATGGTAGGGGAGAAGCGATAATATTTTCCCGGTACTTTTGAAAGTTTTAGAAAATCAAAGATTGTTTTCAAATCTTGGCCGGGTAAGGTATTGTCAATCGCGGAAAAAAGATTGGAAACTTGTTCTTTGGAGAGACCTTTTGAATAAAGTTCGTTTTCAACCTCTTTTTTCGTTTTTTTATCCAATTTATCGATAGACCGAAGTATTGAAAGTTGTTGTTTTTGGTTTTTAATTCCGGCAGAATTTAGAATTTTGAAGAGTATTTGTCTGGAATTTATGTTGATAGTGAATTCCTGAAAACCGATTTTTTTTAAAGCGGTATAAATTACCAAAATAATTTCGGCATCGGCCAGGGGTGATGCCGTTCCGAAAATATCGATGTCACACTGGGTGAACTCTCTTAATCGGCCTCTTTGCGGTTTTTCCGCCCGGAAGGCGCTTTGGATTTGATAACGTTTAAAGGGAAGCGGAATTTGATTTTGATAAAGGCTTAAAACCTTGCAGATTGGGACGGTTAGATCATACCTTAGGCCCACATCTCTGCCGCCCTTGTCTTTGAAGGTGTAAACCAACTTATCCGCCTCTTGGCCGTATTTGCCCAGCAATGTATCAGTATATTCCAGCGTGGGCGTTTCTACCGGCTGAAAGCCAAATGACTCAAAGACTTTCACTAAAATACTGACAGCCTTTTTTTTGATGGCTATCTCTTCGGGCAAGATATCCCGAAAACCTTTCAGTGTTTGCGCTTTGGTTTTTTGGTTCATTTTTCTGGTATGATTATATCACTTCTCTCTTTTCGATTGGCCGTCTTTGAATAGTTTCCTATTCCATATTTCTGACGCCCTAAGGATATATAAAACTGGCGGAAATCTTCCCCTGGTAGTTTCATCAACAGTATAGATGGTATCTCTTTCTCTGGTCTCGCTGCTGATGATAATTGTGTTGGGTCCAAGACTGGAAAAAACTGCCCCTTCAGCTGCGTTTACCGCCCATCTCCTCCTGGTTATTTCTAAAGCTTTGGCTCTTGCCTCTCGAGGAGGGAAAATTCTTCTTTTGGCCACTCTTTGAGACATTCCCTCATTGTACTGTTCAAATTGTCGATACCATTTTCTACTGAAGTCCGGGTTTTTCCACTTATAGCAATCGCAAATCAAACTTTCAGTGTTTCAGGCTTAAAAATGTGGTAAATTTGTTTTGCGGGCGCTATAGTAGTTTGATACAGAATCTTAGCCTTTATTTCTTGATAAGAAGGGTTGTTAGTCATTAAAGCAGAAATAAGCCCTATTGCTGTTTTTCCCAAAAGGTCTCTTTGAGAGGCGTATTTTTGAAGATTTCCGGTGTAAAGAAATAGTTGTTGGGAAGTTTCAGGGCCTATTGGTCCAAATTTTTCTACTTCGGTATACTCGGTATCCGGCACATATATATTTAAAGTGGCGTTAATTCCGTAAAACTCGAAAAATCTTCTTGTGGCAATAAGCTCATCAACTATAAGTGGAATAGGGTAGACAGCGGGATTTTTTTGGTAAGTATATATGTCCGGATTGATGGAACATCCACCCCGACCATCGTATTGGTTAATACAGCATATTACTGAAATCAACCTAACTGGTTCCCCTTTTAGCCCCCTAACAATTATTTCCCTGAGATTTTTGGTATTCCAAACAGCCTCGACTTGTCTTTCTTCGATTTCAAACATTATTGAAGCATAGGCGAAGGATAGCTCGGAATTCCCAAAGATTCTTAGACTTTCTTCTCTGTTTCTTTCGAATCTTTTTCGTTTTTTCTCTTCTTCCCTTTGGGCAAGAAACAGTATTAAATCCTCGTCTGTAACCCCTTGGCCGATCTCCTCCTCGACGATGGTTTGAGCATAAGCAAGGGCTGGTTTGGTTGGGGGTAGGGAAGCACCCTGTTCCTGAAGCCGGTTAAGTTTTTGACAGACCATTCTGTTGAATAAATCTCCGTATTCCTCGTCACCAACTTGTTTAAAACTTTTGATTTTTACTCCTAAGACCTGCTTTCTTATCTTTCGTTTTTCCTCAATAGCATTTTTAGCCCTCTGATTAGCCTTTTTAGCCTCGTAGTTGAGAGTTGAAATAAGCCAACCTTCCGGTGTTGTTGTCTCCGGACAATCATCTAGTTTTCCGGCCAATGTCTGGCAGAAGTCTCCCATAGGAGCTGTTTCTGCCAGACGTAAATATGGTCCAAGAGTGAGGTGGCGTTCCAGGTTTCAGCTTTTGGCCTGAGATTATTAACTATAGCAAGCGCAAATCAAACTTTCAGTGTTTCAAGCTTAAAAATGTGGTAAATTTGTTTTGCGGGTACTATATATCGGAAGGGGAAACTTCGACCTGTTCGTTTAGTTGACCCATCTCTGCTCTGGCATTATCACCTGCCGTATTTGAAATTCGTTCACCTACGGTTAGACTTTTTTCCTCTTCCGGCCAGATAAATGTCTGCCGGAACGTTGGCTGATTTTCGGAAAAGATGATAGAGACGCCTCTTTCTTGTTTCATTTTGTTTTTTTGCATAAGGTTTTCGAGAAAACTAATTTTCGGGTGGCTGACGGCCTGCCTGGCGGCAGACAGGGATTCGTCCTATCATATTCGATAGGGCGCCCCGACGTAACGTCGGGGCGAACCCGCGATCTGTCCGACGCAACATCGGACCATCTTAACCAGCTACCTGCCTGCCGGCCCGCTTCGACCGCTCAGCGAGGCGAGCAGGCAAGGCTACAGCCACCAAAACTTTAGTTCAGTAAATTGTTAAACAAACTAAGGTTTTTCATCTGTCCGATATAACTGTGCGATCGCACAGTTATATTGACATTCATTGTTTTAATTTCTGTAAAAATCCATAAAAAATCCCCGCCGGTTGGCGGGGTATAAAACTTTTAATTTTATTTAAGCACTAAAAATCCGCCAACCTTTTGGTTGGCGAATGATGAGAGCTGATATTTGCTCTGGTTAGTATCATATTAGTTTGATAATACAGCAAGTTTGCTGGTTGTCAAGAGTGGTGGGAATAAGATGTCAATCCTGAAGGGACTCCGTTGGGTTGGGTCAATTAGGAATTTGTTTCTTCTTTTCTTCCCCCCATCCTTTTGAGGACGATTTTATATCCTCCTTTACCGTGCTTAAGCCAGCGGGCGACTCTGGTTACCGTAGTTGTCGATGTTTTAACTAAACCGGCGATTTCTTTATAACTTAATGTTCCTTTGGAAAGCAATTGAGCCACTCTTAGCCTTTTGGCCAGCTCTTTTATTTCGGTGGAAGTAAGGAGGTCTCTTAAGAACTTTACGATTTCGGTCTTTTTCTTGAGTAGGGAAAACGCGTGCGAAAGCTCTTCTTGTTTTTTTGTCGGTTTAGCCATCTATTTCGTCTTTTAACCACTCTAACACAAATCGCTGGCGGGTTCAATTGCCGGTGGCGGGTTCCTGGGAAGGTTCTTCGGTAGGAGTTTTAGAAATTATTAAGATCCGGCTGACATTAAAGGTAGATCCGTTGCTTCTGGCGGGAGTGGCGACGGCAATAATTTTCTGGTCAGGCTTGATATCTTCATATTTTAATTTGGTATTTTTAAGGTCAGCTTTTCTTTGGACAATTGTTTTTGCAGTTAAGATCAGTTCGTATTCTTTTCCCTCTGCGCCGCCGATTGAGATAATTTCACTTTCCTCGGATTTATCGGTAATTAAGCCGAAAAAGACTTCGGTTTTCCTTTCTTCCGGTTCCGGCACGGAAACAATCCTTTTTGCTTCTAAAGTACCATCGACTTGTTCATAACCCATGGCGACAACTCTTTCTCCGCTCTTCAGATTTTCAAAATCTATCGTTTTCCTATTTTGATCGATGATAACCACATCGCTGGCAATTGTGACAGTCCGGTTTTGGCCATTGCTTTCAATTTCAAAGCTTAATTCGCCTTTTTCTCCGACAACGCCTATCCAACCCTTTTTGTTCCGGCTTACTAAAATGGCATCTAATTTTTCTTTAACCTTTTTTTGAACCTCTTCTATGATCTCTTCCTGTTTTTCCTGGGTGATTGCCGAGTCGGTAGGGTCTTGCTCGGAGGCTAAAGCCGTGGGAAGTTTAGCGGAAAAAGCAGCGATGGCAATAATAATAGCAACCGAGATTTTTTTAAACATCAGCAGGGATTTAAAATTTTGCTGTTGAATAAGTAACGGTTAGAATATCGGAGGTGTTGTGGCCACTGTCATCGAAGGCGGAAATTTCAATCAGGTTTTCTCCGCCGGTGAGCTCTATTTCGGTCTCAAATAATCCGTTTTTGTCAGCAATTAGGATATCTTCTCCGTCCTCCCAAACAATAATTAAAGTTGCTTCGGGCACGGTTTTTCCCTTTATCGTTAAACCGCTTTCGTTGGTAACTGACTCATTTTCCGGTTCCAAAATTTCCAAACTGATTTTTTCTTCTTTTTCCTCGTTTTGTTGGGTTGGGGTAGGGGAGGGTTCTTCGGTTGGGGCTGAATCTTCCTCACTTTTCGGAGAGAGAGACAAATTAAGGCTAAGCTTGCCCTCTTTTTTAAACCAGAAAATTCCTGTTACGGCAAAGCCCAAAAAAATACCGATGGCGGCAGCGATTAAAATTTCTTTTTTCATCAAGAAAACCGGCGGCGATCTTTTATTTTTTTAAAATCAACCTCTCTTAATTTTATAGAAACTTCGGTACTGATGTCAAGGAAGAATAATTGATCTATTTGGAAAATAGAGAGTGATAGTTTGTGATATTTGGATGATGAAAAATGACAGCATAGCTAGATTATTTTTTTCATTTGCTCATTTAAATCATTTGTCCATTTTTTAAATGAAGTCGAGGCGAGCTATCCTTCGAGCAACGTCGAGAAGAATTTGTTAGAGGCCGGGTTCCCGACCGAGTCTAACTCGGTTCTCGACCTGCCTGCCGGCAGGCAGGCAAACTCGAACAGTAAAGACATAAGTGTTTCGCATTTTCTGTCATCGCGAGCGATCCCGATTCGATCGGGAGA
>JAHJSD010000021.1 GCA_018830585.1 Patescibacteria group bacterium | reverse complement strand
GTTCTGATGGGCGATGGTCTGGTTCGGTTAAGGCTCGGGTGAAATCAAGTTCGGACGCGGGGAACTATCAACTGGTCATCCGTTTGAAAAAAGATGAGAACGATGACAAGAAAGACAGCCAGGAATATCCTCTTTCAGTTGGCTCGGCATTGCCAGCGTCGACCAACACTCCAACCTCAACTCCCACCAAAGCTCCGACTTTGACTCCAACCAACTCTGTTACACCCACCAAAACCCCCACTCCGACCAAAGAACCGACGCCGTCGAAAGAAGCCAGCCCAAGCGTCCCTTTAGCAGGAAACGAGGAGTCGGGTCTTTTCTACTTAAACACTCCTACCCCGGAAAGCGATCTTTTGGGCGAGGTCTTGGGCGCCGATTCCGAAGCTTTTGAAAAAGAAGGAAAGAGCAAAAGCTCCAAAGTAATCGCCGCGATATTGATTGCCTTGGGCGGCGGGTTAATCGCCTCTGTTTTTATCCTGCCCAAATTGAAAGCTAATTTTGGTAAAATGGACCAAAGTGAAGAAGAATAAACCGCCCCATTTTTTGGCCGAAGATAAAAAAGGTCTTGAGAGCAACCCCGGCGGTAGACCACCGGGAAAACTAAAGATTTTTTTTGAGAAGAACCCCGGAATTAAAATTTTACTGCGTTATTTACCCCCGCTAATTTGGATGGCTTTGATTTTTTACGCTTCTTCCCGGCCCAGGATCGGCGTTTCCGGTTCTTTTTGGCTGAGCTTTATTTTTTTCAAAACCCTGCACCTGATCGAGTACGGAGTGCTGTTTTCCCTCTGGCGCCTTTCATTATATAACATCAGTTATAGTCAAAGTATATCAATAGCAATCTCGGTTATCTATGGGATTACTGACGAACTTCACCAGGCTTTGGTTCCCACCAGGGAAGGCCGGGTTAGAGATGTTTTGATAGACTTTTTAGGAGTTCTGATTCTTGGCCAATTCTTCTTAAATATATTAAAAAAACTGATCAAAGAAAATATGTTTTTAAGAAGTATCTTCTTTTCCTCGGAATAGTCTTGTAACATTCACAAGTTGATACTTGCCCTCTTGACAAACCCTTTTTGACTGTTTTATTATGAGGACAGTCCTTTTTCGTAACTTATACTGCCCCAGAAGGATATTGTTTGTCACTATGGAAATATGGTTAGACCTCTAAAGTTTCTGAAAACAAAAACTTCTTTGCCGATTTATTTAAACTTCTTTCTTTTTCTTCCGAAAACAGAAACCCTTTTAACATCTTTTCCGGTTATTTATTTAAAGATGAGCAAAGGAGGTGAAAATTAAAAATGAATAAAAAAGTAATTGCTTTCGGAGCAACCGCGGCCGCGGTTTTAGCGTTAGCGGTTCCCGCTTTTGCTTTTGGTTATGGCGGACACCATGGAAGAGGGAATAAGAATATCACCAAAATATCTGCTGATTCTTCTGCTTATGCTGATACCGGTAATAATTATGAGGATGTTTTGGTAAATGTTAGCATGGCAGGTAATATTGGTATTACTGACAATAGCGGCAATAGGAATATTGACACTGGAAACGCTACTGCCAATTCTTTAGCAAAGGTAAAAGACGCCTGCGGCTGTCCGGATCCGGATGAGGATTCCTGCGGCGGTGAATGCGGCAGTTATGGCCACTCTCATCACTCGGCAACGACGGTGACGAAAATAGACGCTACGTCTATGGCTGGTGCCTATACTGGTGGAAATACCGCTGACGTTATGGTCGGAGTAACTAAGGCTCACAATATTGGTATTACTACCAATAGCGGTAGCAGGAATATTGTTACTGGTAATGCTACGGCAACCAGCAACGCTTGGGTATTAGTTAACTAATACCCATAAGGTTTGGGAAGCTGGTCCCCCGGGGTTTCGGGGGGCCAGCGAGCCCAAGTTTTTAAAAAGTTAACGAGTTGATTATTTGATTCTTAAAAAGAAATTTTTTACCAAATTTCTGCCCATTTTTTTATCGTTATTGCTGGCGCTGGTTAATCCGCTGGCAGTACCTTTAATTTATGCCCAAGAGATAGCTGATGTTGGCGTGGGAGAAACCGCTTCTGCCGACCCTTCCGCCTCTCCAACACCGCCGCCGACAGAAACCACTGAAACTACTGCCGTTGACGGTTCTTCTTCGGCAGGCGGTGTCACCGGCGGCAATAGCGAAGACGTCAGCAGCCAATCGCCTTCGGTAACACCGGAAATTACCCCTTCACCGACGGTTGATACCATTAATAGCGGTGGCAGCAGTCCGGAAGTAACTCCGTCAGTCAGCCCTTCGCCTTTGCCGACTGTTGACAATGCCGGCGATCCGGTTGAAAACCTTTCGCTGGGGACTACCGAACCGGCGGAAGGCGAAGCCCAGCCAACTATCATCCCCGGAACAGGCGACAGCGCTATTGATACCGGTAACGCCGACTCATTAGCCACAATCGATACTCAAGTTAATGATAATCAAGCGGTAATTCCGGGACAGATGTCTTCTTCGACCGATCCCTGTGTCCCTCCGGTTGGAGAGACTGAATGCCCCAATGGAGTAACGATTGAAAATAATAATTTCTCCGATGTCGCCGATATTGCCTCTTCCTCAGCTCTCAGCGGGGGAAATAGCATTACCGGCAGTGGCGGCGATGCCGCGTTGACTACCGGCGAGACCGTCGCCGGAGCAAACGTGAATAACCAAGTCAACACTAATTTGGTTGCTTTTGAAGAACCTGCCGGAATTGGCAACAGCGCTGAGGCAGCGACAATTGAAGATCTTGGAATAGGAAGCAGTAATCCGGAAAGTAACGAACCGGGACCAGTGGTAGTTGATAATCAAAACCAGGGATTTTTAGTCAATAACCTTGTGGTGGTCTCCGATAGCGGCCAAAACCAAGCCAGTGAAAATTTCGGGATAACCACGGTTGCCACAGGCGACGCTTTAGCTTACGCCAATTTAGTTAATTTCTTAAACACCAATTTGGTCGGTTCCAATTTTGGCATTTATCTGATTAACCTGATGGATAATTTTGAAGGAGATATCAATCTTGATCAAATATGGCAGGCGATTGCTAAACAAGCGGAAAAAGAAGGGATGAAGATCGTCGGTGATAAAAATGGTTTCTTTTTGGTAACCAACGATAACCAGGCAGAAATAAAAAATAATGTCAATGTTTTGGCTAATACTGGTGTTAACCAGGCCAATGCCAATGGTGGCCAAACTTTGGTTAATACCGGTGACGCCATTGCTTTGGCTAATGTTTTGAATTTTGCCAATTTGAACTTAGTTGGGACTAATTTCTTCTTCCCCATAGTTAACATCATGGGTTCCTTTAAGGGCAACTTGCTTTTACCCAGGCCGGAAAAGTTTTTACCGGCCGAAACCTTGGTTGGGACGGGTAATACCCAATTCTTTACAGAACAAGGTTCCGCGCCGGTTTTTGAAAACAATAATTCGGCTGGGGTTAAAAGCAATGTTAACACTGCGGCTACCAGTGGTGACAATCAGGCCAATAACTCAGGAGGCAGCGCCGGAATTACTACCGGTGACGCGGTAAGCAGGACCAATATCAATTCTCTGGTCAATTATCAAGTTTTAAACAGCAATTGGTTTTTCTTGACCGTTAATGTTTTTGGAGATTGGCTGGGAAAAATCCTTGGTTGGACAGCCCCCGACTCGGAAGAGGAAGTAAATAATCCATCAGGAGGCTCCTTTGACTTTAAACTTTCTCAACCAAAGCCAACAGGAGGAAGTTTGGAGGAAATTAATCCGGAGATAGGAGTCGAGGCAACAGGAGAAACAGGATCGACGCCCAGTCCGGCCAATGATGGACAGGGAGCAATGGTTTTAAACGATAATCAGGCTGAAATTGAAAGCCGGATTAATGTTTCCGCTAATACCGGTTCAAATCAGGCTAACGACAATCAGCAAGATACTGAAATCAAAACCGGAAAGGCTAAGGCCTTGGCAAATTTATTTGATTTTATTAATGCTAATTTTTGGGGAAGCAACTGGTTTTTCGGCCTAATCAATATTTTGGGCGGCTGGCAGGGAAATATGGTTTTTACCTACCCGGACGTGACCACTTCTTTGGTCGGTTCGTCCCAGCGAGTGCAAGTAGGTGATTCGGCTCAATATACGGTTTATTACCAGAACAAAGGTTTAGATGAAGCACAGAATGTAACCTTGGAGGTTGATTTGCCTGAGGGACTCCATTATTCGGGCGACAATAGCGGCTTACCGCTAACAGTAAATGGCCAGATTTATCGCTGGATTTTGGGCAGCTTGGCGCCAGGAAAAGAAGGCTCTTTTGTGGTTACCGTTGGTTTTGATAATGACCTTTCGCCAACAGAACCGATTTCTTTCTGGTCAAGGCTTTTTGCCGTTCATGCCGCTGAAATTGCGGAGGAATTCCGAGTGGTGCTGGCGGCCTCAATCGACACTTCTGATCAGGAGTCAAATACCAGCAATAACCAATCGTTTGCCATTACCGACGTTTATAAATTGGCGTCAGAGACTAATCAGACAACAGTTGAAGACAATCACCATCAGATTGTCGAAGAAGGAGGTATTGACCATCGCCAGCCGATTTTAGAACTCTCTGTTTGGAATAACATTAACACTTTTATTTATCCCGGTGATACGATAAGGTTTGAAATTATTGTTAAAAATATCAGCGATGTTCCCTCTTATGATACTGTGGTTACCCACGCTCTTTACAACAGTGTTCCTGAAGACTTCGGCATCGGTGAATTTTACTTAGGGACGGTTAATCCGGGAGAAAGAGTGGTTTTGAGATTTGGTATGTACCTGATGAATAACGGCATTTTGAAACCAAGCCATTATCGCACTGTCAGCCAGGCTTTCGGTTACGCCCGGGATGACAGCGAAGTGCTTTCCGAACGCGTTTTGACCTATTTTGAAATTCGCCTGAAAGAATTGATTCCGGTTTTTAGAGTTGAGGCTAAAGAAAAAGAAGAGGATTCCGGAGAGGTTCTAGGTAATTTCTACTGCGGGATCGAAGAAGATCTTTTGCCGTATCTGCTGGTTTTCCTGCTTTCTTCTTTAGGGTTGATCGAGAAAAGCCGCCGGGCGCTTGCTGTTAAGAAAAAGATTAGAAATAAAACAAAATAATGGCGGATAAAAAAATTGGAGTGAAAGTTCGGAAGGTGATAGCTTTTATTTATGAGGTCTGTTTTTATATGGCTCTTCTGATCGCCTTTTTCTTTTCCTTTTACAAGATTTTAACTTACTACGGAATCTTTACGCCCCCGGTTTGACCTCTTCACCCCCCTTCACACCCCCGGGGTGGGTTAGGTTGACACCTAAGGAAAAAAGATAACTCGGAGTTTCAATTCGATCCTGGATCGAAAATCCGAAAACGATCCAGGATCGTGATTCTCGTCCTTCTGATCCCGACGTAACGTCGGGGGAAGAATCCTCTTTCCCTGACATTTTGACCCGCCCAAAGCGATGCAGTTGCTGGTGGGGAAGAACCTGCCTGCCGGCAGGCAGGTCCCCTAATCTCCGGGCAACTTGCTTTTCTCAACGAGATCCTTCGTCATCAGAATTCCTCAGGATGACTTTACCTACTCCGACTTTCGTTTTTTGCTTTCAGCTTTTAACTATCTTCTAGCTGTTTCATTGTTCATTATTCCCTAATTACCTGTGAACCGAAGCGTCCCCGCCATGGTACTAAGATAATTATTCTTCGAGCAAGGTCGAGAAGAATTGTTAAAAAAGCCAAGTTCTCAACAAGCCTTCTGTCCTGAGGCTTTGTCGAAGGACTCAAACGATAAAACGTTTTATCAATTTTAACAGAAGACCACGGGCTCTGCCCGTGTGTATTTCACTTAAGCTTCTTGTGATAACCCTTTTGAAGAGTGTAATATAGTAATCAAATGATATTTCCGGCTTGGCTCAAAGATCTCTTCGTCCCCGGAGGAAAAAATAATTACCGGGCGCGGATTTTACATCCTTCCTTCCTTTCCGGTTTTATCTTTTTGTTCTTGTTGAGCCAGACGCTGATTAGTTTCATCGCCTTACTTAGGCCGGGAGTTTTAGGATATTCTTCCGATATTACTCCGGAGCGGGTTATCCAGCTGACCAATGACGAGAGGATCAGGCGTGGCTTAAAACCGCTTAAGAATGACGCCTCTCTTAACGAGGCAGCTTTAAGAAAGGCGGGGGATATGTTTGCTTTCGATTATTGGGCTCACCAGTCCCCATCAGGCAGAGAGCCCTGGTCTTTTTTAAAAGAAGTCGGTTATGATTACCGTGTCGCCGGAGAGAATCTGGCCCGGGATTTTTACGATGCCGATTCTGCGGTAGAAATGTGGATGAAATCTCAGACCCATCGCGAAAATATCTTAAACCCAAAATTCTCGGAAATCGGCATTTCTGTGGTTGACGGCACCTTAGGGGGAATCAGCACTACTTTGATAGTTCAGCTTTTCGGCACTAAGGCCGGCAGTTCTATTTATGCTGAGGCTTCCGAGCCCGGCCAAGAACCTGTCTTTACAGTTCCGATAGAAACAGAAGAACCGGTTTTTGACCAGTCCGAAGGCGTTTCTTTGGCGGCTTTGGCAGAGGGGGAAAGGTTGCCAATCAATCCGCTTTATTTGACCAAACTGTTAGGGGTTTTCTTATTTGGGTTGGTTGTTGTTGCTCTGCTTATCGACGGATATTTTGTTTTTAAGAAAAAAATCTACCGGTCTACCGGGAGAACTACCTCGCACGCAATCTTTTTGGCAGTGATGTTCTTTTTGATTTTACTAAGCGGTTCTCAGGGTTTGGTAAACTGATATTGTAATTCCAAAAATGATTTTTAAAGCAATTAAGAAAAATCCGGTTGACTTTGCCATTTTAGGGGCGGTTTTTGCCCTGATGATCTTTGGCTTTATCCGGTCTGCCTATAATCCAGGTCTTCAGGGAAAAATAATCATTTTAACAGGAGTTCTTTATTCGCTTTGGGGGGTTTTCCATCACTGGCATCGGGGAGATTTATGTTTAAAAATAGTTTTGGAATATCTGCTTTTATCTGCTCTCGGTGTTACCGCGGTCTTTTTTGTTGTTCTCCGTCACTAAACCTGCCTTTTAACCCCGGGGGTTAAAAACTATCTTAACCTTCGGAATTCAATAGTCCTGTTAAGCCCTGGTTGGTATAATACTGATCATGAATTCCTATTTTTATAGTCCGACCAGAGGAAAATTGGCCTGGAAAGATTTAGGGAAGGAAATCCGCCGCTTTGTTGTTTCCCACCCTGAAGATGATTACCAGCTGATTATTGGTTCCGATTCCAGGACTAAAATTGATGGCAAAAAAAGTGATTTGGATTTAGTTACTGCCGTGGTAATCCACCGGAAAGGCCGCGGAGGGAGATATTTTTGGTCTAAAAGAAAAGTGATTAATGTTTTTTCTTTAAAAGAAAAGCTTTATCACGAAACTACTTCGTCTTTAGAGGTGGCTCATAAATTGATGGGGATTTTAAAGGAAGATTTAAACGGCCAATTTGAATCTTTGGAGATTCATATTGATGTTGGTGAAAAAGGGCCCAGCCGGGAAATGATCAAGGAATTGGTTGGTATGGTTAACGGCAATGGTTTTAAGGCAAAAACCAAGCCTGGTGCTTACGCCGCTTCCAGTGTCGCTGACAAATATACTTAATAAATTAAAAGTAAAAATTTCCTCGTTCTTCGTTATTCTGAACGGAGCCCTGTACCGTCTGTATTTCGATCCCGGATCGAAATCCGAAAACGATTGGGGATCGTGATCTGTCTGCTCGTCTCGACCGCTCAGCGAGGCGAGCAGACAGATTCCTTTCTATAAGCAATTATGCAAACGATTAGGGGATTCTTCGCTCTGCTCAGAATGACACTCTGCGGACTAAAGTCCGCAGTATCTTATCAAGTACCGTGTCATAAATGACACGGATTCCATTCCGCCCCAGTCTAAAGACTGGGGTATCAAGTATGGTCTTTAATGACGTGGTTGCTCCGGCCGTCATCCTGATCTCCCTCAGGGAGAGAAGGATCCCCTTTGGTTGGGCAAGCAGCGAGTGGAATGGTGTTTGCCTCCGAGGCATCTTGTTTTTCGTCTCGAGGGGGGCGGCAACAGATCAACCCTTTTGATCATTACTGTTCGAGCTCTTCGACAAGCTCAGGATCAAGGGCTTGTCGAGAACCAGCCATAGACAAGCTCTTCTCGACATTGATAGAAGAATAATTCCTTTTCTATTGGGGTAGAGTCTTTCTCTAAGCCACCAAAGACATAGCCATAGCGGAAACGATTGGGATCCAGATGTTGTCGTCGACCTTTTCGCCTTTTATTCTTGGGCCGATAAATTCCAAAATCGAAGCGGTTAAAACTCCTGTTAAGGCTCTCAGCGGGCCGACAAAGTTCATTACTAACAACATTGAGGCGAAGAACGCGGCGCAGTTTGGCCCAACTAGTTTTTGTTTAGGCCGGTTATAAAAAAACCCGGTGAGGGCGTTAATCGAGTCGCCGGCGGCCAAGTTGATAATTGCCGCCAGAGCGATATTTTTTTCAAAAAACAAAAGCACAGTCAAAGAACTTAAAAGATACCAGAATAAACCTAGGCCCGGGAATTGAGGATCTTTGCTTCTTTCAAAATGGACGATTGCCTGTCTGAAGATCTTAAATTTCGGATGGTTGACAAAAAACATCACCAAGCCCAGTCCCAAAAAAATTGGCACTATCTGGAGAGCTGTGATTAATTGGTATTTAAGGAGAACAACCAGTCCGGCGCCGAAAATAAAATGAACCAATTTTCTTTTAATGTTAGAATGCGGCTTGATTATTTCTCCGGGATTAATCAGGAAAAAACCGGCCCAGTAAATTAAAGTGGCAAAAATAAATCCGAAAAAAATGTCGGTATAGTAATGGACCCCCAAAAGGACTCTGGATAAAGCAACTACCATATTAACCCCGAACCCTAACCAGGAAAGTTGCGGTGCTACCGAAGCTAATGTCCAGGCGAAAATTGTTGCCAGCATGGTATGCAGTGAGGGAAAAGAAAAATCCTGGGGAATATTGGAGCTTAGTCCTAAAATCTGAGGTTGGTAGATAAAAGGCCGAGGGATGGCAGTGGCTTTTTTAATCGTCGAGCCGACAATGAAAGCAGACAGGTAAATAGCAATAGTAGTCGTAGCAGTTTTAGTCTTTTTTCTGATAATGGCCATTACTACCGGAGCCAAAACCAAACAGGCGAGTAGGATATCCGAGTTCAAAATATCGCTGATCATTTTTTTATTTTCACTTTTTTGGCCCGCCAAAGATTTATTTTTCCGTGATTTCCGGAAAGCAGCACTTTGGGCACTTTCCACCCCTGGAACGACTCCGGCCGGGTGTATTGGGGAAACTCTATCATTATTTTTTCATTTATCATTTTAAACTTGTCATTATTTTCAATAAGCATTTTTTTAAGACCGGGAGAAAAAGATTCAATTTCCGAGGCGCCCTCTTTTTCCAAAACGTTTGGCAGCAGGCGGGTGATCGCATCAATTACCGTCATTGCCGGGATTTCTCCGCCGGAGAGAACATAATCACCGATTGAGATTTCTTCGTCAATTAAGTGTTTTCTTACTCTTTCGTCCACTCCCTCGTAATGGCCGCAAATTAAAACAACTTGGTCTAAATCTGCCAATTCTCCTGCCATTTTCTGAGTAAAGGTTTTTCCTTTCGGGGACAAAAGGGCCACGACACCCCCGGGGTGTGTTTTGGCTCCCCGGGGGTGAAGTTTCCCCTCCGAGGTGGTGGGGGTGGATCTTATTTCTTCGATGGCGTTAAAAATCGGTTCTATCCTTAAAATCATCCCCGGTCCGCCGCCGTAAGGATGGTCGTCAACGGTGCCCCTTTTATCAATAGCCCATTTTCTTAAACTATGGATTTTAATTTCAACAGCGCCGATCTGTCTGGCTTTTTTGATCATGCTCCATTCTAAAAAAGGGACAAATAGCTCCGGAAAAAGGGTTAGGATATCAACTTTCATTTTCCAATTTTAGCATTGTTTTCTAAAAAGTTCTTCCCGAGGGCTTACAGTTCTCCCCGTCATTCTGAGCGTAGCGAAGAATCCCCTTGGAGTCGGTAACTTGCCGGTCTCGGGGGAATCCTTCGCCTTCGAAGACTCAGCCTCAGAATGACGGAGGGAAAAACCGTTCTGTCTCCGACACAATGCTAAGGTAATTATTCTTCGAGCGCATTATAATCCTGAGCCTGTCGAAGGAGTCGAGAAGAATTTATTTAATCACGATCCCGGATCAAAAATCCGGAAACGATCCAGGATTGTGATTATCCAAAACGGAGCCCCACCGGGAATTACAATCAGCTATGGTTTTTTTAATCAAACTTCGGCCTTTTTCTTACAGATCCTACTCTTGGCATTACTTTAACTCTGGTTCAGGGTCCATATCTTCAATTCCGGTCTGCCAACTCGGTCTAATTTGTCAAAATTCCCGGTCAAATAAACTCCCTTTCGGTATTTAAAATAAGCGGCTACTCCGATCATAGCGGCATTGTCATTAAAAAGTCTTTTTTGATAGGGGAAATAGACAGAGACTCCTTTTTTGCGCACAACAGCCCTTATTTTTTTTCTTAAAGCAGTGTTGGCAATTACTCCGCCGCCGACGGCCAGGGTTTTGACCCCCGTTTCTTCTAAGGCAGACTCCAGCTTATCAATTATCGAACCGAAAACAGTTTCCTGGAAAGAAGCGGCTAAATTGGCTAAATTTTTATTAATGCTTTTTGACGACAGTTTTTCCAATTCCCTTTTAAAGGCGGTTTTAAGTCCGGAGTAAGAAAAATCAAGATCTTTTCTTTGTTTCATCGGCATCGGTAGGGAAAGAAAATCAGGATTTCCCTCTTTAGCCAACTCTTCGATAATCGGCCCGCCCGGATAACCCAAGCCGATCATTTTGGCGGCTTTGTCTAAGGCTTCTCCGGCGGCATCATCTAAGGTTTTTCCTAAAATTTGGTATTTCAAATGGTCTTCGACCATAATTAAACTGGTGGTTCCGCCGGAAACGATCAGGGCCAAAAAAGGAAAGTCAAAATTCCTTTTCGGCAAACCGTTTCGGTTTTGCCCAAAAACCGAGTAAACATGTCCTTCAATATGATCTACCGGAATTAACGGTTTTTGATATTTCAAGGCCAATTCTTTTGCCTTATTAAGTCCCACTTCCAAAGCGATCACCAATCCGGGTCCGAAAGTGGCCGCAAAAGCGTCAATCTGGCCAATTTTCACTCCGGCGTCTTTTAACGCTTTTTCTATAATCGGTCCTACTTTTTCCTGATGGGCTCTTTTGGCCAAAACAGGGTAGACCCCGCCGTATTTTTTGTGAATGTTTATTTGGGAAAAAACGGCGTTGGAAAGGATTTTTCTGCCTTCGGTTACCGCCGCCGCGGTTTCGTCGCACGAAGTTTCAATTGCCAAAATTTTCATTTTATTATTCCAATGGGCTTTTAATATTTTTGAGTTTTGGATTTGTTACCTGCGTGTAGATTTGAGTTGTTCTGATGTTTGTGTGTCCGAGAAGCTCTTGTACGTACCTCACATCTGTGCCGCTTTCCAGTAAATGTGTCGCGAAGCTGTGCCGCAAAGAATGAAAAGTTACTGGCTTTTTAATTCCCGTTTTTGCCAAACTTTGGCGAAACATCTTTTGTAGGGATGTTGTCGTGAGTTTTCCGCCACGGTTTGAACCGAAAACAAAATCGTTTGCATTTTTTCCTGCGATTGAATTTCGCAAATCATTTTGCAATCTCTTCGGCAAAACACTGATACGATCTTTTTTTCCTTTGGCTCCTTTGATGTGGACAACAAGTTCATTAATATCTAAGTCGCCAGCTCTTAAGGCAACCACTTCGCTTACCCGCAGCCCGCACGCATATCCGAGCGTGATCATTAATCTGTATTTTGAATTTTCGGTAGCGGCAATAATTTTCTCAATTTCCGTGTGTGAAAGCACAACCGGCAACTTCTTGCTTCTTTTCGCAAATTTCAGATCGATCTTCTGTGGATCTTTCAAAACTTCCGCATAGAGAAACTTTACCGCATTAAGCGCCAAATTTATTGTCTGCGGTGATTGTTTTCGATTATACTTATCAAGTAAAAAATCCTCGATTGCTTTTTGTTTGCTTTTGAGCCCTGCTTTTTTAGAGAAAATGATATACTTCCTTATGTAGAGCAGATACGCCTGGCGAGTTCTGGGGCTGTAGTTGCGCAATCGTAATGTTCGCTCGGTTTTGTCCAAAATATCTCCCATGCGTCTAGTTTATCAAGGGTTTGTATAACATACAAGTTATTGTTGCAATGACGGCATGTAATTCGCATAATAACCAGTTGTCCGACATACATTATTACTATTTAGATTTTTCAGCAAACTTTTTATAAAATAAAAAGTAGAAGAGGGGGGTATTCCCTACATAATATAAATAAGACTTAAGATCAAATGGATGAATATCAAGGAAAAACAGCTAGAAACTATAATCAGACAAGGAGCAAGGACTTAATCCTAAACCCAATTTTAGATAAATATATTCCTTGTGTTGATGGCAACGCATCATTGTTAGATGTAGGATGTGGTCATGGCTTTTATTACCAAAAAGCTATAAAAAAGGGTTACACGTATTGGGGAATTGATATATCTCCTGACATGATTTCTCAAGCTAAAAATAAATATCCTAACGGAAATTTTTCAGTACTTTCTGCCACTTCATTTAGTAAAAAAATTAATATCAAATTTGATGTCATTTTATTCAACTATGTTTTATCAGTCTTTAGTAGTAAAAAGGATATATTTTTAGCTTTAAAAAACTCTAAACAAGCTTTAAAAAGAACTGGAATAATTATTATTGGCCACATACATCCTTGTTTTGATAGTTATATGAAAAAATGGTTGTTTAAAAGAAGTGATATACAGACAACGTTTAAGGGATACTTTTCATCAGGCATAAAATATAAAACGAAAAAAATATTTAATAACAAAAAGTTTATATTTCAGGATTATCATTGGAAATTATCAGATTATATCGATTGTATAATCGACAATGATTTAAAAATAATTAAATATGATGAATGTAAGCCAAATAGTAAAATAATTAAAGAAGAAAATTATTTGAAACAAAGATTAAACTTTCCAAGCTATCAGGTTTTTGTTTTAAAAAAATAAGTGTTTTCAGTTCAGAAATTCACCCCCAGCCCCTCTTTCTTCGCTGAAAATTTAAGATCGAGAGAAATAAAAAGTTTGCTGAAAAAATTAAGGAAATAATTTACATCTTCGCTCCTGTTAGTCGCTCGACCGCGCTGCGCTCTCTCCTTCGACTTCGCTCAGGATCGGGTCGGACAACACGGTATATGCGGTTCGCCGCTCGGCTCGCGGCTCACCCAACTTGATAATTTTGTGATAAAATATTGTAAAATCAAGCAAGTTCGCATATACCAGAACGTTGTCCGAAATTGTGAAAAATTTTCAGTAAATATTGTAAAATAGGGACTAACATGAAGGAGCGCATGGATAGAGCACTGAAGCGGGTGAAAGGCGAATCGTCTTTTCCTTCTGGTTTGCCTGAGGATGTGGTAACAAAGGCCAAAGAAATAGAGAAGGTGTACGGTGATAGGAAATACGGTCTACCTGGGACTCCTCGTCCTTGGGAAATCGTTGGTCAAACAACGGCTAAGCTGAGAGTAGTAGCAGGCAAACCAGAATTACATGATCCTGACGGGTCAAAAAAGAAAAAGTACGAAGCCATAATAAGGGCTTTTGATGTAAAAGGGGAGGCTTTTCCTTCTTCCTTTGACCCCGAAACTGGCACCTTTTTACAAAAAGGAAACTGAAAATTTTTCACAACTTCTTCGTTCTCCGCCAGTCGGCGGATCACTACGACCCCGCTGCGCTTTCACTTCTCCGCCAGCTGGCGGATTCGCTCAGGTCGGACAACACGGCGTATGTGGTTTGGCACTCGGCTCGTGCCGCACCCATACCCCGCCCTTTTTGACTTGAAAATTAACCGAAATTTGGTAAAATATTACTCAGCAATAGGGTTAAACAAAGTCTTAATTATTAACCAAAAGGGCGGGGCATCACATACGCCGAAACGTTAGACAAAATTAACAATTTATAAATTATCAAAAAGAGATGCTTACGAATAG
>JAHJSD010000020.1 GCA_018830585.1 Patescibacteria group bacterium | reverse complement strand
TTTTTCTTTTTCCACTTCAACCTCAATCCACAAACCTTGGCAGTCGAAACCGTTTTGAAACCTTTGGGCAAACCCCTGCATGTTTTTATATCTTTGATAAAGATCTTTTAGAGTTCTGCCCCAAGCGTGATGAACCCCCATCGGGTTATTGGCAGTAATCGGCCCGTCCATAAAAGAAAATCTTTTTTTAGATTGGTTGTTTTTGGTTAAATATTTTTTAACCAGCCCACTTCGATACCACCAGTCCAAAAGCCGGCGCTCATTCTCGACGAAGTCAAAATTCGCCGGAACCGGTTTGAAATTGAAATTTTTCTTTTTCGCCATCTCTTAAAATATTAAATCATAAATCTTAAATGTTAAATAACCCGCAACGAGTAACTGGTAATGGGTAAATAGAAACTCAAATCTCAAAAGTCAAAAGTTTTGACTCATAACTCGTGATGGGTAATAGGTAATAAAAAGTTAAAGCTCAAAACTCGAGGCCACCCAGCTTTAACAATGGGGGAAGGGTCTCTCGTTTCTCCTCGTCATTCTGACCCCCCGTAGGGGGAGAAGAATCCCCATGAAATCGGTAGCTTGCCCATCTCTAAGGGGATCCTTCGTCATCGGAATTCCCCCGTACCAGACGGTACAGGGCTTCGCTCAGGATGACGGAGTTAAATATTTAATGTCAAATGACTAAACAAAAAATCCTTCTTTCGAAGGATTTTTTCAAAAGGGACCCAATCCGCCCGGCTAACAGGGGATTTTGTCCCTAAAGAATAATGATTATGCTTTTTGGTTTCACAATCAACTTATTTATACCAATTTTGGAAAAAATTTGCAAGATCACGAGTTTCGCGTTTGTTGTCATTGCGAGCGAACGCGAAGCAATCTCGTTTTAGACTGCTTCATCGCTGGTGGTTTCTCGCAATGACAATTAGACCAATTAACATCAGCAGCGAAACTTGTGAAGATGTTTTGTCCCGGAATATTTTTGAGGCCAGCTTTAGACAGGTTGGCGATGGTTAAATTCTGCCGAACTTAGGCCTAAATGGAAACGGCAATTGTTTCAAACGCTCTTTTCCGTAGCGGCATAAAAACCAGGTCATCAAGGCGGTGCAAACAGAAGTGAAGGCGATTACCGTTTCCCAGGGAAAGCCTAAAAATAAGATTAGGAAAACAATAAAATTGCCGATCATGTAGCCGCCGTGGAGAGCGAACTCTCTTTGGATGAAAAACAAAAAGCCTTCTTTTTTACCCAAGTTGTAAGTGAGAATAGTGTAAGGCAGGCCGGAAAAAACAGAACTGATATTGAAAACCGGGTCGGAAAGAGCGATTAAAAAAGGGTTTTTAAGGCTTAAGCCTCTGGCGATCCAGACAAAAACCCTGGCAACGTTTCCGGAAGCAAAGGTTTTGATATTAAAATGGTTGATCCTTTTTGATAACCAAATCACGGTGAAAAGGCAGAGAATTGAAGTGAGTGTCGTTAGGCCCCCGATTTTTTCAAAGTTGGGAATAACGGCATAAAGAATCAGCGGCCAGCCGATGCCGTTTAAAGGCAGGCGTAAGCCTTCAAAAAACAGGCCTAAAAATAGTTTCCTGTTTTTAGGCAGGGCCATTTTTTCGTTGATTTCCTTTACCGGAACGGCGGTTTCTTTTCGGTTATATTCATCTAAGAAAATAGGCAGAGAGGAAGCGATCAATAGCAATATCCCGATAGGGAAGAGAACGTCCAAACCCATTGTCTGAGCGATCAATCCGCCGATCAGGGGGGCAGAAATGGTAACTATTCTGGTGATGTTGGAAAGTTTGGCGATTTGTCTGGAGAGTTTTCCTCGCTTGCTTTGGGAGGAAAAAGCGCTGTGGTAGGGAAGCCAATAAAGGGGAACGGTAACCGCCTCAAAAAATGTTGATGCCCAGAACAAGGTTTTGGAAGATTTAGCTAAGGTCAGGAAAACCAGAAATACCGACCGGGTGATGTTTGAAAGTAAGATGGAAATATCCGGCCCGATCCGGCTGATTAGCTTGGCCACTGGTATTGTGGTCAAAACAACGAAGAATTCGACCAAGAAGTAATAGAGAAAAACTACGGCGGCGCTGCCGCTGATCTTAAAAATATAGATGGGAACAAAAATCCCCATCAAGTTAAAAGCCAAATCTCTAACGGCAGTGTTAAGGTAAATGCCCGATAAACCCTTGAGTTTTGGCTGGTAGCTCCACTGGCCCAATTGTAAAAAGCTGTTACTGTGGTTTTCTCCGTTAGCCATAAGATTGTTTTTGAAACTAAGACCAGTTTAGAGAAAAAAGTATCTTTTTGCAAAAGGCGAACCCGGACAATATATCAGGATAATTTGTCAGTGGTGAAAAAATCCCAACATAGCGTCGGGACGGTTTCCTGCAAAACCCTATCGTTCTGCGCCTGGTCGACTTTTGATAGTGCTATAATAAATTAGTGAAGCTGACAACGGTAAAAAGGATCTTGAAAAAGGGCGGTTTTAAAAGAGCTTCCCCCGAAGATAGAGTCAGCGCCGTTCTTCCTAACCTGCAAAGCACCCATGACGCAGTCTTCGTTTTTAGCGGGGAAAAATTTTCAGGGACAGTTAATCTTTATTACTCTTTTATCAATAAAAGAGTAAGTCCTAATGAAAAATTAAAGAACTGTCTTTATCATCCGCCGGTAATAACTCCGGAAACCTCTCTTTTGGAGGCTTCCAGATTAATGGTTGAGTCAAGGGTCTATATTCTGCCGGTGATAGACAAAGGTAAATTTTTAGGGGCAGTTTTTGCCGAAAACATTTTGAATTTAGTGAAAAAATGGGACCTCTTTGATGCCAAAGTTAAACAGGCCCTTTCGCCGAGAAAATTAGTTTTTGTCGATCTTAACGCCTCAGTCAGTCAGGCGTTAAGTTTGATGATTAAAAACGGCATTAACCGGCTTTTGGTGGAAGACAAAAACGGGAGTTTGTTAGGAATTTTAGCCCTTTTCGATTTAAGGAAAGTTTTTACTACTCCCAAGGAAAGGATTTCTTTCTTAACCCGAATACCGATTAAGAAAGAGTTGGCCGGCCAACCGATAAAGAAGTTTTACCGCGGGCTGGTGATTTCCGTTGAAGCCGGTGAATCTTTAAATAAGGCGGTCTCTTTGATGCGCCAAAACAATATCGGCAGTCTGGTTGTTTTTTCGGAAGGACCGCAAAAGAAACCGGTAGGCCTGATCACTTTCAGAGACCTGCTTAAATTTGTTGCCGATTTGGGCAAAAAGAAAGGGGACGTTTCCTTTATCCACCAATTTAATCGCGAGAATCTCAGGTTGGCCAGAGAGAATTCTTTAAAAAGGATGAATAGGCTTTTGCAGAATAACGCTCTTTTGGCCAGCAGGATAAAAAGCATCAGTTTAAATTTAAGGGAAATTGCCAAAGCCCAGCCTCAGGTGCGTCTGCCTTTGATGGAAGCAACGGCGTTAGTCAGGTTTTACCGGGGCAATAAAGTAATTCGGACCAAGGTCCAGGGCAGAAAAGTGGTTTTTATAGTTGATAAAATAATCAACCGGGTAAAAAGTTTAGCCAGGAAACAAAAAAAATAAAAGCGATTAATTGGCGATTGATAGCGTCATCCTGAGGAATCCGCCTCCGCCGGTTGGCGGATGGCGGAGACGAAGGATCCCCGCCCGCAACCCGCCAACAGCTACGTAGTTCTGGGCGGGTAGCGATGGCGGGCGCGGCCCATGTGTAGGCAAATTGCTCTATCAAGGGGATTCTTCCCCGTTCGACAAAGCCTCAGGGTCAGGATGACGGGGGGCGAGAATTTTTCTCCTTCGACAAGTTCAACAGTGAGCCCTTCGGCTCACTCAGGGTAAGCTCGCCGAACTGCTCAGGGCCGGAATGACGTTTCCTAACTTTTAACTTGTTGCTTTTAGATTTTATTTTTAAGTTTATGTTTGATACCCACGCTCACCTTAATTTTCCTCAATTGCTTTCAAGGATCGACGAATTAATAAGAGAGAGCAAGAAGGCCGGTTTAACGGGAATTATTATTGCCAGCAGTAACCTTGAAGACAGCAAAAAGGCGGTTGAGCTTGCCGGAAAATATCAAGGATTTTTGTGGGTTTCAATTGGGATTCATCCTCAGAAAACAGATCCGGAAAATACCGATTCTGTTAAGAACCAGCTTTCTCAGCTGGAACAGTTACTCCACCCCCGGGGTGTCGTAGGTACGACACCCCGGGGGTGTCATACCTTGGTAGTGGCAATCGGGGAGACGGGGCTGGATTTCAGCTTGCCTCCGCCCGGGGAAGAACAAAGAGGTAAAAAGGAGCAAGAAGAGTTATTTTTAGGCCAAATTAAGTTAGCTTTGAAATATGACTTGCCTTTAGTTATCCATTCCCGCGAAGCCAGTGATGAGATATTCAAGATTCTTTTTAATTTTGAAAATTGGAAATTGAAAATTGGGAGTTTACCGAGAGGTGTTTTCCACTGTTATTCCGGCGGCAAAAAGCGGATTCAAAAAGTTTTGAATTTGCCCGGAGAATGGTATTTTGGCGTTGACGGCAACCTGACTTATGATCTTGGTTTGCAAAATGTGGTTAAACTGATTCCCAAAGATAGATTGCTTTTGGAAACGGACGCCCCTTTTTTACCTCCAGAGCCTTATCGGGGCCAGATGAATACGCCGGCATATTTACCATTGATTGCCGAAAAAATGGCTGAGGTTTGGCAAATAGATGTTGGCGAAGTAATCGAAAAAACAGTTGAGAACACAAAAAGACTTTTTGGTATTTGAGACTGCCTGAAGTTTTGTGGTTTTAGCCCGTCATCTTGAGGAACTCTGCCCACTCGTCATCCTGAGAAATTCCGATGACGAAGGATCCCCGCCGGAGCGGCAACTTGCGCCCTAATGAGGGGACTCTTCGCTCTGCCCCGTCATCTGGTACAGGGCTCTGCTCAGAATGACGAGGTGTGAATTTGGACGATCCTGGATCGTGATAAACTTAGCTTTCCCTTTGACATCAGACTCGATATTTTGCTATTCTAAAAAAGTTAAAAGTTAAATCCTATTGAAATGGCAGAAACAGGAAGCGTTTTGATAAAGCCACAATTTTTCGGAAGTGTTCATCCTGACCGGCCCGAAGAAGGGCAGATTACTGCTATAGGCAATTTTTTTAATGGGGTTCCCCGACCAACCTTAGCGGAGCGTAGCGAATGGTGTGCTCAAAGAGGAATTCCAAAACCTAACGGAAGGGTATGAAGTGAAAGGTTCAACTTTCCTGCCAGATTTCTTTTACCGCTTCAACTAATTCCGGATAGTTAAACCGGTCTAAGAGCTCCTTTTCCCAGTTTTTGTCATCAATATTTACTGTCGGTTCAACTCCGTGCCCTTCAATCAGCTGGCCGTCTTCTCTTAAAGTAACCCGGTGAACCAAAAAGATGGAATACTCCTCATTGGGATCGATTTGATTTTCCATTTTAAACACTTTTTCGACAGTGCCCCAGCCTTTAGTAGTTCGGCCTACCAAAACGCCGACATTGTACTTTTTTAAAGCGGCGGCCATTACTTCAGCGGACGATTGAGAGCCTTCGTTGATTAAAATAATCACTTTTTTGTACCTGACTAAGCTTGGCATCCAACCGATCTTGGTTTTGTAATCTTCTTTTTCCCCCTGGTGGTAAAACTGGTAGGCGTAAGCGTCGTTGCCGATGAAAGGACCCAAGAAATAGGGCAATCCGTCAATAGCTCCGCCGATATTATCTCTTAAATCAAAAATCAGTGTGTCTAAAACGCTTCCCTGGTCGAATTTTTTAGTGACTCTTTCTAACTCTTCCAAGGTAGTGGGGGAAAACTTTTTCAGGTGAAGATGGAGTATTTCCGGTCGGACAAGCCGATAGTCTATCGTCGGTTCAATTCCGGCAGTATCATAAAGCTCTTTGGCTCCACTGTCGACGAGAACTTTATGGGCCTGGGTTGCTTCCTGGTATTTTTTCTGGCCCTCTTCGGAGGTGTCCTCTTTCAATTCGGTCTCTTTTTCTTTAAAAGCTTTTTCGATTTCTTCTGCCGAAGCCTCTTTGTCTACTCCTAAAGCCTGGTAGTGATCAGCCTCGGTTTTGTTTTGGACATTATTTTTTAAGGCGATTTCGTCTTTTTGAACATAAAGCCGGCTCCGGCCGAAAGGCTCCATATTGGCCAAAACCAAGTCGGCTAAGTTGGCAACAAACTCTTTCCTCTTTTCGTCGGAATCAATTTGTTTATCGATATCTTCAAGAGCATTTTTTAAATTTTCCCGGTCGTTTGTTTTTAAACTTTGCGGCTGGCCGGTTAGTTTTTCAATTCCCAAGACAAAAACCCCGACTAACTTTTGGTCATCTACTTTTTCCCAGTAATTTTCCTTGATTTTGTCATAGACTTCCATCAGGAAAGCGACTCTGGTGTTTTTCTCTTCTTCGGCACTTTTCTGTTGGGATGCCGGCGCTGTTTTGGTTTTAAGAAAGTAACCGCCGCCCGCTCCTATTGCTAAAAAAATTATTGCCACTAAGACGGATTTAAACCAGCGGGGCAGTTTTACTTCAATTTCCATTGTCTAAGCAGTTTAGCACAGCTTGTCAGGGCGGGGAAGATGGTATACTGGAAATTAAAGATGTCGCCGTTTGTCACTGTAAAATTGAGCCCGGAGGGAAATGGTTGAGACAACTTCTGTTCGTCAGGGAATGGTTACTCTGTTGGGGTTTAGGTGTCTTCGTGAGGAAGTGGCGGCTCAAAGGGCAATGCTTCCTCTTTCAAGGGTTGCTACTATCGGTTGGAG
This sequence comes from Patescibacteria group bacterium, assembly GCA_018830585.1. Classification (GTDB taxonomy): domain Bacteria; phylum Patescibacteriota; class Microgenomatia; order UBA12405; family JAHJSD01; genus JAHJSD01. Next base: position 3,934 of record JAHJSD010000020.1, on the reverse strand, counting down.
AAGGGCTCCTGAAGAGGCGGGAGAAAAGACTTCTAAAGTGTGGGTCAGAGTCCAAATTTATGCTCCTACAGGGGATGAGATAGAGGCTCTTTTGGAAGGGGCCAAAAGAAGGTGCGCTCAGAGATTAGTCAGGGGAGCGAGTAGGGTTTACAGAGGATAATTTTTGAGATGGGAATTGAGACTTTCTCCGTCATCCTGATCTCCCCCAGGGAGAGAAGGATCCCCTTGTTGTAGGTAAATTGCCTCTTTCGTTCTAGGGGGTAGGCAGGTTAACCGGACTCGCTTTCGCTAAAAACTTCGGCGGTGTAGACCATAATTTCCGTTTTCGGATTCTTGTAACAATCACTTAGTAAGCCTGCCTTTTGGGAGCAGAGCTGGGATAAAAATTCTTCCCGATCCCAGCCGGTTTCTGCGGCTACTTGGGGCAGAAAGGTGCCGCCATTTAATCCCTGGCGTAGAACCACGCCGTGCTTGCCCATTTCAATTTTTCTCCAGTCGGATATTTTTTCCGGTTTGGATAAGACGGAAATTTCAATCTCGATCTCTTTTAGTTCTTCAAAACCGACCGCTGAAAATCGATGATCGTTTACCGCCGCGTCAATTACCCTGCTTTGGACTACTTGCCAAAGGGGGTCTTCGGATGGGCTGAATTCGCCGATACAGCCGCGCAGTTGGCCATTTTTGGTTAAGGTGACAAAAGCGCCTAATTTTTCATTTAATTTCGGGTCATCAATTTCATATTTTGGCTTGGTTTTGTCTTTAAGATAACTTTCCAAAGTCTCTCGGGCAATTTTTAAAAGCAGCTCTTTTTGTTTTGAGGTGTATTTGTCTTGGCCGTTAACGATCCCGGATCGTTCAGTTTTTATACTTGACGATCCGGGATCGTAATTGGGCTGGGCCCAAATGATAGCGGCGTAACCGACTACTCGGCCGGGATCGCCGATGTCACTATCGCCGGAATTGGCGTATTTTATTAATTGCCAGCTGGCTTCTTTAACTCCGGGGGATCCGGGGCTAACCCCCGGAGTTTCTTTTGCTAATTTTCGAGCAATCAACATTCCGACAATAACCGCCTTTTCCGCACAAACACAGGTTTCCAAGTTAGGATAACCGACAGACATTTGTTCCTGAATATTTTTTTCAAATTTTTCCGTGTCGCCGGAGAGTATTCCTTCAATTGTTTTTTGGTCCACTTTTTTGGCGGTTTCATCATTGGGGTAATGGGAAAGGTCGGTGCTGATTAAAACTAAAGTTTGGGAATCAAAATTTTCCGAAATTAAACCGGCTAATTTTTCCAAGGTGTTTTTGTTGGCGCTGCCGATTAAAATCGGCACGATTTTAAAATCATTAAGGACTGATTGCAAAAAAGGCAGTTCCACTTCCAAGGAATGCTCCTGGCTGTGGAGCTGGCTGGAAAAAACGATTTTTGCGGTTTGGTCTGTTAATTTCGCGCCGAATTCCAGATCAACTTCGACTTTCCCCAGAGGTGTTTGCCAGAAATCGTTTTGGTCGATAGCGGCGCCTTCAAACCAGCTTTGGTGGGAACTGCCGATTAAAATCACCCGGCTGATTTTTTGGTCTCCGATCGAATTGAATCCGGCGGCGGCGACCGGTCCGGAGTAGTCGTAGCCGGCGTGAGGAACGATCAACAATTTAATCATTTGATCATTGGGCATCTGTCCATTGGCAGATAAAAGATCTTTTATTTGTTTTTGAAGCTCTTTTTTGCCCGCTGGGTAGAATGCGCCGGCGACAGCGGGGGGGCGGCGCACAGACGGTTCTTTTGTTTTCATTTGGTTATCTAATTCTACACCGGTTTTCGGGGCAAGCTGGAAACGGGCCAAAAGAATAATACTCAAGATTAGTAAAACAAGCCCGCTGATTATTATTACATTTTTCACTCTTTAGCTGAATTTTAGCACAAGAGCGTCTTGTTTAAATTTTTACTTTATCCTATAATGGGTAAAATGCCGGTCGGAGCAATTAGAACCAGTGTTTTGGTTAACAAGCGTTCAGGGGAACAAGAAGAGACGAGGGTGTCGGTCGGAATTAAGAGGAGTAGCAACTTGTGATCTTGATCCTAAACTTGCTGAATTTTGCGGTGCGAGAGTTCTTGTAGCAGGAGGAGAAAAAACAGGGTTTACCTGTTTGGCAGCAGTTAGAGGGGTGGGAGGAATTTTTCGCAGAACGGAACTCGGACCATGTGGCAAAGACGGCTCTCTTTTGTTGACAGACAAGCGTTTTGCCCGCTGTGGCCGGTTAAAGTAACGTCAAGAAAAAGTGGCAGTTGTGAATTAAAATTTTGGTGAAAACTATGCTGGAGAAAACGGACAAACCAACTTTAATTACCCCGATGGGGCGGAGTGGCAAAAATTTTTTGGTGGAAAACGGAGGTGCTTGTTGTGACTTACCTCCTGGCCAGGTGAGAAGATGCTCCGACCGGGTAACCGCACTTGGAGGACAATCCTGCTGCCTTGCTGTTGTTTTGGAGGCCGGGAGGTATCCGCAGCGTTTCAGGCTAAAGAGATATTCCAGGAAAGCCTCTTTTGCCTGTTGCCGGCGCAAGACTTAAGTCACCCCTCTTTTTTTAGACTCCTGAAAATTTCTGTTGCCAAAATTGTCCCAGCATCAGTCCCGACGTAATGCCGAGACGGTACAGGGTTCCCGTGTTACCTCAGCACCAGTCCCGCCGCCGCGGGGCGGTGCGGGGCTTCATCTTTTGGGAGAGGGAAGCCACAGGGTTTTAGCCCGTGGAGATTCACTATTTGGTACATGGCGAATAGCCTCTCGGTGAAGGAAGCTCCGAAATTACGTTGCGCTTGAGTTCGCAAACGAAGTGCACCAAGTTAGGGTAAAATAACTATCCTAAGGAGGCGCAAAATGAAAGATTATTGCCATTTGTCTTTAATAGACCGGGAACGACTGTGGCAGTTAAGAGAACAGGGATTAACCTTTCGTCAGATAGGAGACATTCTTCACAGAAATCATACTACCATTTCTCGTGAGTATAGAAACAATACTAAATACGGAAAGAAGTATCTTCCATATTCAGCCAATCAAAAAGCCATTAAGGAATCAATTAAACAAAGAGCAAAAGCCCCGCTTAAAAATCCTTGTGTTTTTCTCTATGTCCGTCAAAAGATCAGAGCAGAGGGCTGGAGTCCGGAAACCATTGCCGGCAGATTGCCATTAGATATTCCCGGCGAGTCAATTCACCACGAAACTATTTATCGTTACATCTACAACCCTAAGAAGACCAGAGAAGATAAACTATGGAAGTATTTAGTTCATCACCGTAAACGGAGATTAAGAAAGAACGGCAGAAAAGTTAAAAGATCATCTAAGATCAAAAATGCCGTATCTATTGAGTTAAGATCAAAAAGAGTTGATCCGAGAACAAGAATCGGCGATTGGGAAACAGACAATATGGAAGGTGTTAAAAAAGATAAATCTGTTTTAACAGCTACCGTAGATAGAGCCTGCCGTAAAACACTAATCAATAAATTAAAGGATCGTAAATCGATTACCAAGATTAAATCCGTGGGAAAACGATTAAATAGATTGCCTAAAAAAGCATTAAAAACAATCACCGCTGATAATGGAGCTGAAAATGCTAAACACGAACAATTAACTAAACAGGTAAATATTCCTGTTTACTTTTGCCATCCATACAGCAGTTGGGAGAAAGGAACGGTAGAGAACACCATTGGCAGGATAAGGAGGTATCTTCCTAAAGGAACAAGTCTTGATAAAATACCAGTAAGTCAGATTGGTATCATTGAAGAAAAGATGAATAATACCCCAAGAAAATGTTTAGGATTCTTAACGCCTAATGAGAAGTTTAATCAGTTGTTGGGGAAAAGAATATTATAAATTCTGGTGCGCTTCAACTGCGAATGCAGCTTAGAATGTAAAACCGTGAAATTAAGCCTAT
>JAHJSD010000019.1 GCA_018830585.1 Patescibacteria group bacterium | reverse complement strand
GGAGTAACTCCGCTTATTTTTCCACTCGTCTTCGGGTCACTTAAATGGCGAAGTCGGGAGAAGGATATCGCGTTCTTTTTGAGTTTTCTGGACATGACACCGTCTATTTACTCGATGTGGGATCGCATGGCATTTACAAACGATTTCGGAGATAAAAAGGGGAAAATCCATGCAAACCTCCAATAGCCCGAAACGTTAGACAAAATGGCTCGCCCTGCATCGAATTTATTCCGGTGCAGGGCTCGTCGTTTATTTACACACGAACCAAGAAAGCCTGCCTGCTCGCCTCGCTGAGCGATCAAAGTAGGTCAACAGGTGGGATATTTCACCTCGGTGGTGAAAGGTGGTCACGATCCTGAATTAGAATAACTCACCCCCGGGGAGCCAAACCACCTCCGCCAGTTGGCGGGCGGCGGACACCGCGAGAGTGTTTAACAAGCGGGTCCGCAGATTGCCAACGATTAGGGGATCCTTCGCTACGCTCAGGATGACGAGAGAGGGCCAGGGTAACGAGAGAGGGCCAGGGTAACGAAAAAGCGGTATTTCCCGATTGCCTCAAACCATTCCCAGCCTTTTTTTAATCGCGACGACAACATCGTCGGCGGTATAGTCCGATTTGACTAAATAGTGGGTTCCCCCTGCTTCTAAAACCTGGGCCACTTTTTCATTACTGAGAAGATTGGTTAGAACAATTACCGGGATATCTTTGGTTTCAAGCGAAGATTGGAGTTCCTCTAAAACACCAATGCCATCTAAAACCGGCATTACCAAATCTAAAAGGATCAGATCGGGTTTTTCCTTGGAAATTTTATCTAAAGCTTCCTGGCCGTCATAGGCAACAGCGACTAAAAAACCCTCTTCTTTTAACCGATCTACTAAAACCTCTGCTAATCTTTTTTCATCCTCGACAACCAGGATCTTTTTCATTTTTTTTCTGAAACAACGCCGGGTCTGTCAATCTTTTAGCCTATATATTTATATTAGATCAAGGATAACACCCCGTCAAGGATTCGGGAAAAGAAGGGAGCGCAGTTTCTGTTCTAAAAATATTGAAGCTCGGAGGGCTAATCCCGAAGGGATCCCTTCGGGATTCTCGCGATGGCGGATTAAGTGGCTCTTTTCTCAAACCAGCCGGAGTATTTTTTCTCGATAAGTTCTTTTTCCTTCTCAACTCTTTGGTGCCTAAGAAGCAGTTTTTTCGGGATAGGCTTTTTCTTTTTGCTCCAGTATTGATAAATTGCTTCCGCCAAGGCATCGGCCGCTAAAACAGAACAGTGAATTTTAACCGGAGGCAGGTTGTCTAAGCTATTTACCACATCCTGGCGGTTGATACTCAACGCCTGTTTTAGAGTTTTATTCTTAGCCAACTCCGTTACCATGCTGCTGGTAGCAATAGCGGCGGCGCAGCCAAAAGTTTCAAATTTGATTTCTCCGATTATCTCTTCCCCATTCTCGTTTTTAGCCACCTTGATATAAAGCCACATCACGTCGCCACAAATAATATTGCCAACCTTGCCGACACCATCCGGATTTTTTATCCTACCCCTGTTTTTGGGGTTCCTAAAATGTTCGATTACTTTTTGGCTATACACGAAATTGGTTTTAATTATTAATTCCTAACCGTGAAGCCTCAGGGATAAACCCGCGGCCTTCTTTGCCCACCGACAAAACTCCACGTCCTCGCGAACGTGGTATCTTTTATGCTTAACTTTTCACCTCCGAGGTGTCTGCAGATTTCACCTCGGAGGTGAACGGCGCGCGATAGTCAACTCTTAAACGGCGATATTTCCCTTAAATCCTCTATCACTCCCGGTAAAACTTTTAACAAATAGTCTACTTTTTCTTTGGTGCTCCAACGGCCTAAAGTCAACCTTAAAGAACCATGGGCCTGACCATGATTTAAACCCAAGGCGACTAAAACATGGCTTGGCGTCAGTTTAGGGGAAGAACAAGCCGAACCGGTGGAGGCGGCGACACCCAAGGCGTCTAATCTTAAAACAATCGATTCTCCTTCGACAAAATCAAAACGAAAATTAACATTATTGGGCAGCCTTTTTTTAGGGTGGCCATTAAGATACGAACCAGGAATCCGGTTTAAAACACCATTAATTAATTTATTCCTAAGAAGAGTCAGTCTTTTGCCCTCATTTACCATCTTTTGGAAACTAATTTCCGCTGCCTTAGCAAAACCAACAATCGCCGGCACGTTAACGGTTGAAGACCTTAGACCAAACTCCTGGCCTCCTCCGTGAATAATTGGTTCTATTTTCACCGAATCGGACAGGTATAAAAGAGCCGCTCCTTTAGGACCGTAAATTTTATGCGATGAAGCGGTCAGCATATCAATATTCATCCCGGCAATATCAATCGGAATTTTACCAAAAGTTTGGGCTGCATCGGTATGAAAAAAAACACCCCTGCGGCGACAAAGAGCGCCGATCTCTTTAATCGGCTCAATGGTGCCAATTTCATTATTGGCATGCATTATTGAAACTAAGATTGTCTCTTTCGTCAAAGCCTTAACTAAATCTTCCGAATTAACTAAACCAAATTTGTCCACAGGTAAATAGGTGACTTTAAAACCCTGTTGTTCCAACCAAGCAGCGCTGGACAAAACACAATCATGCTCTATTGCTGAAACAATTAAGTGATTCCCTTTTTCTTTGTTTGCCAAAGCAACTCCTTTTAGAGCAAGGTTGTTGCTTTCTGTAGCTGATCCTGTAAAAACTATCTTGCCGGAGTTGATTTTCAATAATCCGGCAATTGTATTTCTGGCCGAATCAAGAGCCATATTTGCTTCCCGGCCGACTTGATAAAGCGAGGCCGGATTGCCAAACTTTTCCGAAAAAAACGGAAGCATGGCGGAAAGAACTTTAGGATCAACCGGAGTAGTGGCCGCATAATCAAGATAAACTGTTTTTTTATTTTTTTTTCATTTTAAGAAATTACCTCCGATAATAAAATTTCATCCATTGACTGATTTAACAAATTCTGGATTCTTAACCAAATTTTCTTGGTTAAACAGCCTTTTTCGTGAGGACAAGAAAAGCCTTTCTTCCGGTCCAAACATAAAGTCAAGGTCATTTTCCCCTCAAGAGGCCGAACAATATCACCGACGGTTATCCGGCTTGAAGGAATCGCCAAAGAATAGCCGCCGCCAGAACCGTGCCTCGCTTTAACTAAACCGGCCGACTTAAGCCTGACAAGAATTTTTTCTAAAAAATCTTCAGGCATCAGCTCTTCTTTGGCAATCTTTTTTGCCGAAGAAAAGCCCCTGTTTTGTACTAAGTAAGCCATTACTCTTAAGCCATACTGGGATTTTTTGGATATCTTTATCATATTGTGAATCCTCCACGAGCTGAAGCCCGTGACTTCCCCTTCCCGGGGGATGCGTGTCATACACCTTAGGTGGTGCACGAAAACCCTGCACCGTCCCGCAACGGCGGGTCTGGTGCTGGGGTAACTCGGACTAAATTAGTCCGAGAAAGAATAACAGTTAAAAACATTATTGTCAAGAGCGGGACAGGTTAATAAAATTGATCTAATTTCTAATTGACCTAATTTCTGTCTGCCTGCCGAAAGGAGATCGGGCGGGTCGTCCCCGACGTAACATCAAACCCTCCGCTATCTTAGAATAAACGCCGGCTTCCAAGCCTAAAATGAACCACTCATTTCAACGATCGTATCAATGAGAGGTCAAGTAAAATTAATTTGGGTTGGTCCGGTAGTACCACCCGACCTTTTGCAGAGCGGGCCAGAACAACAGGAAAGGTCACGATCACGGATTGTTTTAACCCACAAGTAGGTACTCCACTCCCGGGGTGGAGTACCTATTACACACCGGGGGTGGGGTGTGCAAATTACTGGTTTCAGGGGGATTCTTCCCCGCCAGCGACTGCGTAGCTTTGGGCGGGTCAGAATGACGAGAAAGAAAGTCGCGATCCTGGATCGTTTTAACCCACCCCCGGGGAGCCAATCCGCCGGCTGGCGGACACCCCGGGGGTGTTGGGTGTTTAACAGGCGAATCCCGCAAATTGCCAATGACTAGGGGATTCTTCGCTCTGCCCTGTATCGAATGGTACAGGGCTCTGCTCAGAATGACGGGAGGGATAGAATGGCGGAGAAATAACCGAAAAGACAAATAGGCCTTTAACCCACCCCCGGGGAGCCAAAAGCCCTGCCTGCCGGTTTACCTGTCTGCCGACAGGCAGGCCCGCCGAAATGGAGGGCAGGCAGGCCACCCCGGGGGTGTTAAGATTTTAAGATTTAGGCTTAAAGGGGTACCTTAAAAAGCTTATCTCTTCGGACTCTGTTTCTTTTTTCTGGCCCGTCCCATTTGACCCACCTTTCTTCTCTCGCGGACACGGCTGTCAACAGTAAGCAGTCCCTCTTTTTTCAAAAAAGGACGGTACTTTTCTCTATCAAGCTCATTTAAGGCTCTTGAAAAAGCCAGGGTTACCGCCTCAAGTTGGCCTTTTTTACCACCACCCCTAACGACAATCTTGGCAAAAAATTTCCCTGTGGTATTAGTTACTTTAAACGGTTTTTGAAAATAATGCTCTGCTACCAAACCGGGGAAATAATCAACAATATTAATCCCGTTAACGGTGGTGTTGCCGTTTTTACCTCGATACAACTTTACTGTCGCTACCGCTGCTTTTCTCCGACCGACAGCATAAGTATATTCTTTTTTGCCAGCAACTTTTTTATCAGCCATTATTCCTTTGTTTAAAAAATTTAATTGGTGTTAAATTTATCTTGATACGGATGCTCATTCGCCAGAAAAACCTTCAATCTTTTAAGCCGATCTTTTCGGAGTTTGTTGTCGGGTAACATGTTTTTCACTGCCGATATGATAACCTCTCTCGCGTCTTTATCTTTAAGTTCAGCCAGGGTCAAGGATTTTATCCCGCCGGGATAGCCGGTATAGCGATTGTAAATTTTCTTTCTTAACTTATCTCCGGTCACTTTAAAAAAAGAGGTGTTAATCGCCACGACATAATCACCGCAATCAAGATGAGGCACGTAGATAGACTTATGCTTGCCGATAAGCAAACGGGCAATCCCTGTCGAGGCCCGACCCAACACTTTATCCTTTAAGTCAATTAAATGCCAGCTCCTTTTAATTTCGTTTTTTTTGGGTTGGTAAGTCTTCATTTTTTCTCGTTTTTAACTGGTTTTTTTTGATCCTTTGATACTGTCTTTTTCGCGGGACCGGCCTCTTTTTCTTCCTCTTTTAACTTTTCAACCAACTCCATGCTGACAACAACAGCATTATCGCCCTTTCTGTTTTTTAAGCGGACTATCTTAAGATAACCGCCCGGCCGATCCTTAAACTGTTCGCCAAAAGTAGCCACGATTCTATTGACCAAATTCTGATCTTGGAAATATTTAAAGAGCCAGCGTCTTGAAGCCAAATCGCCCCGGCAAGCCCGGCTAATCATTCTTTCTATTAACCCCTGAACCGCTTTTGCCTTGGCCAAGGTTGTTTTTATCCGGCCGCTATTTTTAAAAAAATTGCCTGCCAGATTTTTAAACAAAGCTTGGCGCTGATCGCTGGCCCGATTTAACTTTTTACCGAAAACTTTATGTCTCATTTAATCTCGATATCTCTCTTTTTCAAAACTTTCTTTAAAAGGTCTATTGACTTGGCGCCAACATTTTTAGCACCGGCAATCTTTTCGGTTCCGGCGTCAACTAAATCCGAAATCCTACGATAACCTGATTTCTTAAGAGCATTAGCTAAACGCAGAGGAATGTCTTCTATTTCCTCTATCAACAAATCCAGATCGTGGTTTTCCGGCTTTTCTTCTTCCTTAGCTTCAGCCTCTTGCGGTTCCAAGATTTGTTTAAAAACCGAAACCAAGATTTCGCTTGCCTGCTCCAAGGCAGTAATTGCCTTCAGCGAACCATCAGTCCAGATATCCAAAACCAGCTGATCCAAATGCTCCTGTTTGCCTCGGCGGACAGCTTCAACTTGATAATTTACCCTTTTTATCGGACTGAAAACCGCATCTATCCCAATCACTCCCAAACGATTGCTTTCGTGCTCTTCTGCCATCTCGTAACCAACCCCCTGGACAACTACCAACTCCATTTTAAAAACAGTTTTTTTATCAGTTAAGCTTGCTAAAACTAAATCCGGATTGGCTAAAGAAACTCCCGGCTGTAAGTGGAGATCAGATGCTTTAACTTGACCCGGTCCCTTTTTTTCCAATTTCAGGGTAACCGGTTTTTCCCCCTGATAAGCAACTTTTATCTGCTTAACATTGAGCATAACTTCAACCAAGTCTTCTTTTACGCCCTCTAAAGCGGAAAAGAGATGAGTCGCTCCCTTGACTTTCATCTGAATTACCGCCGCTCCGGACAAAGAACTCAGCAAGACTCTTCTTAAACTGTTACCGACTGTATCGCCAAAACCTTTAGGCAATGGTGAAATTACCACTCGGCCGCAATTGTCTTTCTCCTTAACCAAATCAACACCGAATCTAAGATTATCCATAGTTCCTCCTTGTTTAACGGGAATAATATTCAACTATTAACGATTCGTCTATCTCTGTTGGCATCTGGTCTCTTTTCGGCAAGTCGACAACTCTGCCTAAAAAACCCTTTCTTTCAAGCCAAGAGGGTGGTTTCTCTTTTTTGGCCAAAGCGTACTTATTTTTTTCCATCTTCAAAGCTTTTTCGGAAAGGCCGATTTGATCACCAGGGCTAACCATAAACGAAGGAATGGTCACTTTTTGGTTATTGAGCAAGACATGACCATGACCGATCAGTTGCCTGGCAGCAACCCTGGAAGGGGATAGGCCCAAGCGATAAAGACAATTATCAAACCTCATTTCCAAAAACCTGAGCAAAATTTCTCCGGTAATTCCTTTTTCTTTCTTCGCCTTTAAAAAATAGTTTTTGAACTGGGACTCAGACAAACCATAGAGTCTTTTCGTCTTCTGTTTCGCCCTTAATTGTTTGGCATAGGCAGACTGGCGAAAACCGCTTTTTGAACCATGGACCCCCGGAGGCGTACCGCCGTCTTTTTCAATCGGGCATTTTGCCGAAAAACAGCGTGTTCCCTTTAGGAACAATTTTTCACGTTCCCTTTTACATAACCGGCATTTTTTACTTATTTTCGCCATCCGGATTAGATTTACTTTTAGCTTTTAAAAAATAGCAATTTTCTAACGATTAACCAAGAAAAGAATTCTCAACCCCTCCTCCTTTTCGGCGGTCTGGGACCGTTATGGGGAATCGGGGTAATGTCGGAAATCATCGTTACGTCTATACTCCGAGCGCCCCTCAAAACTCTCAAAGCCGCATCCCTGCCCGGACCAGGACCGCTAACATAAACCTTAAGCCTTTTAATCCCGATGTCTATCGCCCGTTTAATAATATCTTCTAAGGTGCTGGTCGCCGCAAAAGGCGTTGATCTCCTGGTGCCTTTAAAGCCCATTCTGCCGCACGAGGTCCATTGAAAAACATTGCCTTCAGGGTCGGTTATAGTAGCCAGGGTATTGTTGAAACTGGCATTGATATAAAGCCTTCCCTCGGCTATCGATTTCTTCTCTTTTTTAACTGTTCTTTTGTTTGAATCAGCCATTTGATTAAAATACAAATTGAAGCTCTGAGGGCTAATCCTCCTTCGCTAAGGCGGACTAATTAGTCTTAGCCATCGCCGCTCTTTGTTGAGACTCTATCTTAGACCACATTTCTTTGCTTAACGCGCCTACTGTTTTCTTACCACCCCTTCTAGTACGAGCATTGGTTTTAGTCCTCTGACCGTGTACCGGCAAACCCAAAATATGTCTTATACCGCGATAAGAGCGGACCGCCTTTAATCTGGTAATATTATCATTAACTTTTTTTCTTAAATCGCCCTCCACTTCAAAATCCTCAAGCGCCTTGATTAGGGCAGACAGGTTTGTCTTAGACAACTTGTTAACTCTCTTGTCGGGATCTATATTGGCCAAAGAAAGCAGTTCCAAGACATTTTTTCTGCCTATACCGTAAATCTTGGTAAAGGCGATCTCCGCCCTTTCTTGATCCGGTATGTCAATTCCTAAAATTCTCATCCCTGTTTTTGTTTATGTTTTGGATTAACGCAAATAACCCGGATTATCCCCCTCCGACAAACGATTTTGCACTTCGGACACCTTTTTTTCACACTCGCCTTGACTTTCATTTTTGGTTCAGTTAATTTGGGAAGTGTTAATTCGATTTTCCCCGATAAACAATCCTGCCCCTTTCCTTATCATATGAGCTAATCTCAACTACCACAGTGTCTCCTTGAATAACTCTTATCCGGTGCATCCGCATTTTGCCCGACAAATAAGCTAAAATTACCCTCTCATCTGCAAGCTTGACCCGAAAAATCGTATCAGGCAAAGCTTCTACTACCACACCGTCAACCCTGTTTTTTTGATCCTTCATAAATTTACGGAGGGAAGATCCCTCCGAAAGATATTATCTTTCGAAATTTTACCTTTTAAATAAATATTTTAAACTTGTTTATTTACTAAAACCGGGCAATCAATTAATTCCCCCCAACTATAGGGGGTAATTACTTTAGCACCGTCTTTAGCTACTAATATCGTTTTCTCAAAAAGTGCTGACATTTTACCATCTGCCGTTCTAATTGTCCAGCCATCAGTAGTTTTTTTAAGCCAAGGGCTGCCCTCGGTATAAATGACTTCTATCGCCAAGCTCATCCCTTCTTTCAAAATAGGGGTTTTCCCTATTGGGGAGTCCAAAAAACAAGGGATCCAAGGAAACTGGTGAAGCTCCCTGCCGATTCCATGACCGGTTAACTCACGAACAGGCTGATAACCACTATCTTCAATTGTTTTCTGGATCGCTCTTGAGATATCGCCTACCCGGTTACCGAGCCGAGCCGCCACGATTGCCTTCTGCAATGCTTCTTCCCCCGCTTTCAGAAACTTTCCCCACTTCCAATTTTGAATCTTTGATTTTGAACTTCGAACCTGGAGGGTGTAGGCCATATCAGTATACCAGTCTTTATATTTTAATCCAACGTCCAAGCTGACTAAATCTCCAGGTTTGACTACTGTTTTGTCTGGAATCCCATGAACAACGCCTTCGTTTAAATTGATACAACTAGCCCAAAAATAATTGGGGACTGTTTTAAAAGCGGCTTCGCCTTTACTTTTTTCGATCAAACGACAGATTTCTTTCTCTATACTTATCAAGCTTATCCCGGGCTTAATTATCGGTAAAGTTTTTTCAAAAACAGAGGAAAGTTTTCTGCCGCAAGTCTTAAAATCCTCAACAGAATCAATCATCTTTTTTAAAAAACCTGTTGTCAATAATCGTGACAATATCTCGAAAGATTGGGCCAATCGGTCGCTCCCCATTAATTCGGCGCAGAATTCCTTGGTCTTGGTAAAATGCCAAAATCGGCCCGAGATTCTTTTTATACTCAGCAAATCGGTTTTTAATTGATTCTTCGGTTTCATCAGATCTTTGACCCTCTTTATAAAAACTCTTTCCCTTAGCCCAATGAGCTTTTCTCCGAGCCATAATCACCGCGGGCCTAATATCAAGATGGAAAACGATATCTATATCAGTCCCGAATTTGACCAACAAATCTCGCAGCGCTTTGATCTGATCGAATGATCGAGGAAAACCGTCCAAGACAAAACCAGAATTAATCACTTGTTTTAGCTCTGGCTCCAAAATTGTCATGGTTAGTTCCAAAGACGCCCACAACCCTTTTTCAATAAATTCCTTTGCCTGTTTACCAAGTTTTGTCTTGGCTTCAATTTCATCCCGAAAAAGCTGCCCCATAGAAACGTGTTGCCAACGGTACTTTCGGGCGATCATTTTTGCCTGAGTGCCCTTACCTGATCCAGATGGACCGAGAACAACAATTTTACCGGCAATATTAGAATGACTCATATCGATAGGTTTGAACCAAATTTTCAACCGAGCGGCTAATTTCCAAAACCACTGAAATAACGATCAAGACGCCTGTCCCTCCCAAGGTGATCGTTGAAATCCCGGTCATCTGCTGAACTAAAGAAGGCAAAACGGCGATTATTCCCAAAAAAACCGCCCCGATTGCCGTCACCCGATAGAGATACCAGCTTAACCTGTTTTTTGTAGAAACTCCAGGCCTAATTCCGGGAATAAAGGCGCCCCCTTTTCTTAATTCTTCGGAAACCTCATCCGGTTTAAAAACAACAGTGGTATAAAAAAAGGTAAAAATAACCACAACACCAAAATAGGTCAAGTTATAAACCGGAGTCCCGGGCCTAAACAGGTTGTTGACAAAACCCCCGATGCCGGCCAATGTCGGATTGGATAAACCAACCAAAACTTTACCGATGAACGAAGGCAGAAAAACAAGAGAAAGAGCAAAAATTATCGGCATTACTCCGGCATTATTTACTTTTATCGGCAAATAAGTCCGAGTGGCCCCGGTTGAACTGCCGCTTCTCCTGGCATAAAAAATCGGCAGCCTCATTGCCGCTTCCTCGATCATAATAATTCCGGAAACCAAAAGAACCGAAAGCACTAAAAAAATTAAAAGATTAAAAATCTTTTGGCTGTCGACTATCGAAGCGGTTTGGAAAACATTCACCGGATATCGAGAAACTATTCCGGCGAAAATAATTAAAGAGGTTCCGTTGCCAAGACCAAATTCGCTAATCAAGTCGCCTAAGAAAACTAAAACCACCGTTCCTGTGGTCATCACAATAATCATCGAGACCAAAACCGATAAAGGAAGATTCTCGATAATGCCTTGGCTTTTCAAGATTGTGTACATACTTAGACCTTGGACTACTGCCAAAGGCACTGTTAAAATCCGGGTATAAAGGTTAATTTTGGCTCTCCCATATTCTCCCTCCTTCATCAGTTCTTCGATTTTGGGCCAAACCATTCCTAAAAGCTGAAAGACCACCGAGGCGGTGATAAACGGACCTAAACCCAAAGCGGCAATAGAAAAATTGGCTAAGGTACCCCCGGAGAAGACATCTAAAAGAGAGAGCATTTGGTTTTGAGAAAAAAACTGTTTTAACAAGGAAAGGTCGACACCCGGAACCGGCAAATGAGCAATAAACCGGTAAAGGAGGAACACAGCTGCCGTAAACCAAACTCTTTTTTTAACCTGAGGAATTTTTAGGGCTTCGCTGAAAAATTTTACTTTTTCAAACCATTTTTTCATTAGCTATCTTTCCACCCGCCTTAATAATCTTTTTTTCAGCTTTCTTCGAGCAGGGGAGGGCAACCTCCAGAGGAAAATCAATCTTGCCTCTACCGAGAATTTTAACTCCGTTTTTAATGCTACTTTTTTTGCCAATCAATCCTTTTTTAAACAAAGCATCCAAGTTTACCGTCTGGCCTTTGCTAAAAACAGCGGCGAGGTCGTTTATATTGAGCACCAAAGGCGCAGGGCTTCCTTTTTGCCTGGCTTTGCCTCTTAAAAAGGGCAGCCGCTTAACCCATGATTTCTTAATTTTGGAGCCGTCAAAGGTCAAGGGAACCTTGCTTCTGGCCTTAAAACCCTTCTGGCCACGAGTGGTAGTATGCCCGCCAACCCCGCTGCCATAACCGCGGCCAACTCTTTTCTTCTTCTTTGCCGTCGTCTTTGGTAAGTGATTTAATCCAATCATTTTTTTTCCTCGTCTATTCTTCTTTTATACCTGAACCAAGAAAACCTGCCTGCCGGCAGGCAGGCCATGGTCCGCCATCCGCCAACCGGCGGAGGCGGATTAGCCCATGGATGAATTGGTTTTCCGGTAGAGTATGTTCGCCCCAGCAGGGCGTTTGGATAATACCATAGGTTTACCCCGCAGGACTCCATTTACGGCGAATCTTTCAAGGCTTCCCAGGTAATCCAAACATTCATTGCTTTATTTCTGGTGCCGATAATTTTGGCCACCAGGTCTTTTATTCCGGCGGCGGAAGCAATCACTCTTATCGCCCCGCCGGCGATCAAACCAGAACCCTCCCGCGCCGGTTTTAGCAAAATGTGAGCCGACTTTTTCCGGTAATCAATCGGGCGCGGTATCGTCCTGCCTTTTAACTTAACCATAATCATTTTCTTTTTGGCTTTATCGATTCCCTTTTTAATCGCGGAAGGGACATTTTTTGATTTGCCCAATCCCACTCCCACTTTGCCCTTGCCGTCACCAACTACCATCAAAGCGGTAAAACTAATTTGATTACCTCCTTTGGTTTTTTTAGAAACCCTCTTTATCTCCACTACGGTTTCCTCAAACTCTTTACTTCTCTTTTCAAAATTTCCTTTAAAAGCCATTTGTCTTCAGAAAAATTTTTAAAATTTTAAGCCCCCTTGTCTTGCTCCTTCCGCTAAAGATTTTACCCTGCCGTGATAAAGAAAAGGTCCGCGGTCAAAAACTATTTTTCCAATTTTTAACTTCAGAGCTAACTCCGCTAATTTTTTACCCACCTCAAAAGCTTTTTCTTTTTTAGTCAATCCCGAGATTTTTTTATCCTCTTTTGATAAAACCCTGTCACTGATAGCAACCAAAGTTTTCCCGGAGGTGAGGTCAATAATCTGCCCATAAATACAGCGGTTTGACCTGAAAACGGAAAGTTTTCTTCCTCTTCCAAAAGCTTTTATCTTGGCTCTAACTCTTTTACTTCTTCGCTTTTTTGCTGATCTTAAAACTAATTTAGTCATTTTTTTATTGGGCCGTGCCTACTTTGGCCGCCTTGCCCGGTTTCAATTTAATAGTTTCGCCCAGATACCTAACACCCTTGCCTTTATAAACATCGGGGGGTCTAATCTTTCTGATTTTGGCAGCTAAATTACCGACCAAGGTTTTGTCCGGGCCGGAAATCTTAATTTTATTATCCTTGGCCTCGAAGACAACCCCCGGCGGCGGGTCAATAATTACCGGGTGAGAAAAACCTAACTTCAGATCGAGTCTTTGTCCGGAAAGATCGACCCTAAACCCGGTGCCGATAACTTCAAGCTCTTTGCTCCAATTTTGAGTCACGCCCAAAACCATGTTATTAATTAAGCTTCGGATGGTACCGTGGTTAGCTTTCGCCTTTTTAGCCTCATTGGCCCGACTAACCAACAGATACCCCTCTTTTTCCAAAACTAAGATTTTTTCCGGCAAAACCAGGGCTAATTGCCCTTTGGGACCGGAAATAACCACTTTCCGGTCTTCAAGTTCTACACTAACACCTTCCGGAATTTTAATTGGTTGTTTGCCTACTCTGGACATTGGTTTGCCGTTTAAGTAAAAATTTTAGGAAAAAATTTGACAGATAACCTCTCCTCCCAGGTTTTTCTTCCTGGCCTCTTTGCCTACCATTAAGCCCAAAGGGGTGGAAACAATAGTATCACCTAAACCTCCCGGCGGCCAGGGGATCTCGTCAGCTGAAACGTAAAATCTCCTCCCGGGTTTAGAAACTCTTTTGATCTTAGTTAAAGACGGTCTGCCTCCGGGCCCGTATTTCAAAATCAGCTCTATCCGTTTCCTCTCGTTATCTCCCTTAACAACGCTGACTTCTTCAAAATATCCTTTTGATTTCATTAAATTAGCTAAAATCTCCCTAAAATTAGACCACGAAGTAACCATTTCCTTTTTACCAACACGATAAGCGTTATTTATTTGGCTTAAAAAATCTGCTGCTGAATCCATTTTTAGAGATTAAGTTTTAATTTTATAAATTCTAATTAAACTAACTTACCAGCTCGCCTTTTTGACACCAGGCAAAACACCTTTGTGGGCCAATCGTCGGAAACAGAGTCGGCAAAGACCGAAAAACCTGATATAAGCTTTCGGACGGCCGCAAAATTGGCACCGATTCCGGTAGCGAATTTTATATTTTAATTTTTTATCTTCCCGGACAATACTGGATTTGGATGCCATTACTCTTCTTTTTTAAAAGGTAATCCTAATGTCTCTAATAAGAGCCTGGAGCTTTCAATATCTCTGACATTGGTCACTATGGTTACCTGAAGGCCTCTGACAACTTTAATTTCATCAAGGTCAATCTCAGGAAAAATAGTTTGTTCTTTCAAGCCGATGTTAAAATTACCCTCGCGATCAAAGTTTTGAACCGCCAATCCTCGGAAGTCGCGCAGTCTGGGTAAGGCTAAACTAAAAAGCTTTTCCAGAAAGTCCAGCATTTTCTTCCGCCTGAGAGTTACTTTCAACCCGATCGGGTCACCTTTCCTTAATTTAAAGCCGGAAATAGCTTTCTTAGCACAACAAACCTGAGGTTTTTGGCCGGTGATTAATTCCAATTCCTTGGCGGCCAGATCAATTGTCTGACGGTTTTCTTTCCCTTCCGAAACTCTCATGTTAATCACAACTTTTATAACCCGGGGCAAGGCCCAGGGGTTTCTGATCCCTGTTTTTTCTCTTACCTTCGCGGCTATTTTGTTATCGTATTCTTCAAATAACATCTTGACTGATTAAAAATAATTATTTTTTACTCTTCTCGGGCCGGTTATCTAATAAAGACTGGCACTTTCGGCAAATTCTATACTTTTTACCATTTTTGTCAAGCTGATAGCCAACCCTGGTAGGCTTGCCGCACTGGGGACAAATTAAAATTATTTTGCCACTCCAAAGCGGAGTTTCAATTTCAACGATACCTCCGGGGCTACCCTTACGGGGTTTATTGTGTTTCTTAGATAAGTTCACCCCGGCAATAATTACCTTGTTTTTTTTGGGAAAAATTTTCTTTACAATCCCTGTTCTTCCGCGATCTTTTCCGCTCAGAACTTTAATTTTATCGTCTTTTTTTATTTTCATGATCGCTTATCGTCTAAACTAAATCAATTCCTTTGCCATTGAAGCGATTTTTTCAAAACCGCTGTCTTTAACTTCCCTCGCCACCGGACCAAAAATTCTTGTTCCTATTGGGTTTTTTTGGTTATCAATAATTACTGCCGCGTTATCGTCAAATTTGATATAGGAGCCATCTTTTCTCCTAATTCCCTTTCTAACCCTAACGATCACTGCTTTTACTTTCTCCCCCTTCTTTACGGCCGAGCCAGGAGTTGCTTCCTTTACTGAAGCGATAACAACATCGCCAAGAGTACCGGTCCTTCTCTTGGAACCACCAAAAACATGGATTACCATAATCCTCTTGGCACCGACATTGTCTGTTGGTTTTAAAATACTTCTTAACTGGATCATTTTTTTAAGAGCATATTTTAACCACTTCAAATTTCTTGGTCTTGCTAATCGGCCTAACTTCCTTAATCTCAACCATTTGCCCTAACTTAGAGCCCTTTTCATCGTGAACGTAAAACTTCTTTCTTTTGATAATTACTTTTCTATAAAATGGATGGGAAACTTTTCTCTTCACTAAAACGACCACCGTTTTGTCCATTTTGTCTGAAACCACTTCCCCAATAAAAGTTTTCGACATAATTTGTTTTTTATAAACTAATTTCTAACTTTTTTCAACCTTCTTAGGCGCTTCTGCTTCTTTCTTTGAAATAATTGTTTTCAAAACAGCGATCTCGTTCCTGGTTTTACCGGGCAATCTGACATCCTTGAGCTGGCCTTGGGCCAATTTGAACTTAAGTTCAAATAAAATGGTTTTCCTTTTGGTTAATTCCGTTTTTAACTCTTCAATTGTTTTAGCTTCCAGTTCTCTTTTTAAATTTCTTTTCATTCGCCCTCCCTCTTGACTAATTTGGTTCTGACCGATAATTTGTGTCCTGCTTTAATAAGGGCTCCTTCGGCAATATCAAAAGGAACACCGCCAATTTCAAAAATAATCCTTCCCGGTTTGACTACCGCACCCCAGTGATCAATGTCACCCTTGCCTGCCCCCATGGGCGCGCCGGGCGCCTTTTTGGTAATCGGCTTATCAGGAAAAATTCTAATCCAAATCTTAGCTTTCCTTTTGGTATGGTTACTGATAGCTTTCCGGGCAGCTTCAATCTGACTAGCGCTGACAATACTTCTAGTTAAACTTTTTAAACCAAAGTCCCCAAAACAAACCCTGGATCCGGAAACACTCATTCCTTTCATTCTGCCTCTAAATCTATTTTTATATTTAGTCTTTTTAGGCTGGAGCATTATTCGCTTTCTCCCCTATTTATGTAAACTTTAACCCCTACATATCCTGATTTCGTCAAGGCCGGTCTTTCGAAGTAATCGATATTGGCCCTGATCGAGCTTAAAGGAACTTTACCCTGGGAAAACTTTTCCACCCGGCTAATTTCCGCTCCGGCAATTCTACCTGAAAGGATCACTTTAACTCCTAAAGCTCCCGCATTTATCACCGACTCAATTGCCCAGTTGGCTACCCGGCGGTAAGGCATCCTTCTCTCGATCTGGCCGGCAATTTTTTCGGCTAGCAGTTTAGCCGAAAGCTCCGAATTCTTTACCTCTTCAACCTCTATATCCAAATTATTGTCCGAATCAGAAACACTTATTACTTTCAACAATTCTTTTTTAATATCTTCTAATCCTCTGCCGCCGCGGCCGATTACAATCCCAGGGCGGCTGACTTGAATTACCAACTTAATCATATTATTTAGCCTCTCTATCCGAACGCCAACCAGACCGGCCATCGAAAGTTTTTTTTCCAAAAAATTCCTAATTTTTTGGTCCTCCATAATAAACTTTTTATAGTCGCTCTTTTTAGCGAACCACTGCGACTTCCAGCCGAAAGGGCTATTTTTAACCGCCAACCTAAAACCAATAGGATTAACTTTTCTACCCATTAAACCTAACTCTTCTTACTAATTAACTTCACTAATAGATGACTTCTGGGTTTTCGAATAAGACCACCATTAAAACGGGATCCGTGATGAACGTCTCTTCTTTTTAAAACAGGTCCCTGGCTGACAATAATACTCTCAAAAACAAGGTCTTCTTTATCTAAACCAAATTTCTGTTCGGCGTTAGCAATGGCCGATTTTATTGTTTTGATTAAAAATGCAGATCCTTTTTTGTTAAGAAACCGCAATTTTTCCAGTGCTTTTTGCGGAGAAAGTTTCTTAACAGCGGCAGTTATCAATCTCAGTTTTCTTTCCGAAATAGGTAAATTCCTCGCCTCCGCTCTAACTCCGACAATCACTTGTTCCGGCGGTTTTTTCTGGGAATCTTTTTTAATTACTCTTGCCATTTTTAAAACAAATTTAAAATCTTGAAAAAATCAAGTTTTTTCGATTATTCTCTTAACCACCCGGCCATGACCTCTAAAAGTTCTTGTCAAGGCGAACTCTCCCAGCCTATGGCCAACCATTTCTTCGGAGATAAAAACCTTGATGAATTTATGGCCATTATGAACCTCAAAAGTAAGGCCGACAAATTCCGGCGGTATCTGAGAGTTTCTCGCCCAAGTTCTGATCACCTTTTTATCACCACTTCTCTGTTGCGCGGCGACTTTCTTTTGCAATTTTGGGTCTATGTACGGCCCTTTTTTAGAACTTCTTGACATTTTTCAATTGTAAATAATTTAAAAAGATCTGCCTATTATACTAAAATTGTCCGATTATTTCCTCCTTTTTATAATCAACCTGTCGGAATATTTCTTTCTCTTTCTGGTTCTTTTACCCAAAGTCCTCTTTCCCCAAGGAGTCTTAGGCGACTTCATTCCTATCGGAGACCTGCCTTCACCTCCGCCATGGGGATGGGACTTTGGGTGTTGGGCCACCCCACGAACAGTCGGCCTAATCCCTCGTCTTCTTTTGTCCCCAGCTTTTCTAAACTTTTTATACAAATAGTTGACATTACCAACCTGACCGATGGTGGCACAACAAAGAGAGGAAAACCATCTTGTTTCTCCCGACGGCAGAGAAACCTTGACCCTTTTTTCTTCTTTACTCTGAATTAAGGCGCTGTTTCCGGCGCCGCGTACCATCTGAGCGCCTTTGCCGGGGACAATCTCCAAGTTGTGAATTGCCACTCCGACCGGGATATTTTTCAAAATCAAACAGTTGCCGAGCTTAGCCGGCGCCTTTTCACCGGCAATTATTTCACTTCCTATTTTCAAGCCATCGGGGGCGACGATATATCTTTTATCCCCATCAGGATAAAAAATCAGGGCAATATCAGCGTTCCTGTTAGGATCATACTCAATCGCCGTCACTTTCCCGGCAATATCTTTTTTACTTCTCTTCCAGTCAATCAGACGGGTATACTGTTTATGTTCTCCGCCTTGATGACGGACACTAATCCGGCCTTTATTATCCCGGCCGCCCCTCTTTTTCTTAATTACTACTAATTTCTTAACCAATCTGCGTGTCATTTACCTTTTCCTCCGCTTAATAGAGGAATTTTGCTCCCTTCAGGAAATTTAACAATTGCCTTTTTTCTTAATCCTGTGATAACTTTTCTATTTTGACGCTTTACTACTTTTGTTTTGCCTTTAACTAGGATTGTCCTAATTGACACCGGCTTAACCTTAAACAACTCTTCAATCGCTTTGGCAATCTGACTTTTACCGGCTTTGGCATCAACCCAAAAACAATAATCGCCCTTTTCCTGAAGAGACAAACTCTTTTCCGTTACTACCGGTTTTAAAATTAGGAAGCGGCTATCCATTTTTACTTATCCTGCGAGACAAATTTTTAACCGATTTAGGTGTTAAAATCAGCCGGTTGTGGTTTAAAACCAAATAGGTGTTTAGGTCGGCAACAGAAGAAACCGTTATAAAAGGAACGTTCCTAAGCGCTTTCTTAACTTTCCCCTTTAGGTTCGACAAAACCAGGAGGCATTTTTGGCCTTCCACCACTCCCGCCCGGCTCCTTAAAGCGGTCAATACCGGTTTCGTTTTAAAACCAAACTCGCTGAATCCTTCTACCGCTAAAATATTTTTTTCTTTAAGCCTAAGCGTTAAGGCGCTACAAAGAGAAGCTCTTTTCATTTTTAAAGAAAATTTCTTTTTATAGTTCCTATTTCCTTTGGGTCCGTGAGTGACCCCTCCGCCGACAAAAATCGGAGCATACCGGTCTTTATGACGAGCCCGGCCGGTCCCTTTCTGCCGCCAAATTTTTTTCCCCGAACCTCTAACCTCACCCCTTGTTTTGGTTTTCGCAAAAGCCTTTCTTTGGTTAGAAAGAAAAACCCGCACTGCCTGGGCCATTAAAGGAAGGTTTACTTTGGCGTTAAAAACCACTCCAGGCAAAAGCAATTCTCCCCCTTCTCTTCCTGAAAGGCTTAAAATCGGTAATTTGACAGACTTTTCACTTTTCTTCATTTTCATTTTCCTGCTCTGTTAAAGGAACAAAACCTTTGGCTTTACCGATCGGCAAGGCTAAAAGCCAGGATCCCCGATAACCGGGAAGAGCACCTTTAATCAACAAACTTTCCTCTTTAGTATTGACAGATAAAACCTCCAAATTTTTCACTGTTTTCTTGGCTACTCCATAGTGACCGGGCATCTTCTTGCCTTTGACCACTTTCCCCGGAGTCTGGGCGCCAATGGCACCGGTAGATCTCTGCCTATTCTTTTGTCCTCCATGGGTTGCCGGCTGGCTGTGAAAGCCCCAGCGTTTAATTACCCCGCTGAAACCCCTTCCTTTGGTAACCCCCACAACATAAAGTAAATCTCCCACTGAAAAAACCTGGTCAAGCGAAATTTGCTTACCGGATTGTGGCAGATCTTTTTCGTCTTTTACCCTGACTTCCCGAATAATTTCAGGTTTAAAGGTTAAACCCGCCTTTTTCAATTGGCCCACCAAAGGTTTGACCATGTTTTTCTTTAAACCGGAACCTAACTGAAAAGCGGCGTAGCCATCTTTTTCCTTTGATTTAATACCAACGACAAAGCAAGGCGCCGCTTTACAAAGCGTAGCCGCCACCAGCCTGCCCTTTGGGTCAAATTGCTGAACCATATCCAGTTTTTTAAGTAAAAAGCCTTTAGCCATCTTAAGAAAATATTTTTTTAATTTTAACTTTCTGTCGAAGCTCAGTGAGTTAAAAACTCACTGATTCTTCCTTTTCTACTAATAACTAGTTTCGACCGATCGCTGAAATCCGGCCGAAGCGAAAACTATCTTACTCCGGAATCGCTATCCGGCCGTGGGCTATCCCGCCAGCTGGCGGACCACGGATCCCAAAGGGATCCCTTCGGGATTTTTACTTTCGGTGGATTCAACAAAAATAGGGCCACTGAGGCCCTATAGGAAAAGTTTTGAGCTTGTTTTTAGAAAACAAGCTCAAAACATCGACACCGACAAAATCCAAATAGGTTGTTTTGTTTTCACCTTTGCCTCTTAAAGCTACATCCTGATTGTTATCTCTACTCCAGCGGGCAACTCCAAATGCTGCAAACTATCCATCGTTTTTACACTGGCGTCTTTGATATCGATCAACCTTTTATGGGTGAGCATTTCAAAATGTTCCCGGGCATCTTTATCAGTATGGGGACTGATACCAACAACCAAAAGTTTTCTATCTGTTGGTAAGGGTATCGGTCCAACGATCAAAGCCCCGGTAGTTATCGCCGCTTGCACGATTTTAGCTGCCGCTTCATCGATTACGCGATGATCCCAGGATTTTAAACGTATTCTAATCCTTCCGCCTCTAGGCATTTTAACCCGAAATCTACTTTAAAAATTAAACTGTCCGACAAACAGAGCCTGTCTTGACAAACCAAAGCTCACTTTTCTACTTCGGTCACAACACCGGCACCAACCGTTTTACCGCCTTCTCTTATAGCAAAAGTAGAACCTTGTTCTAATGCCACCGCCTTAATCAAAGAGACTTTAACATTGGCGCTATCTCCAGGCATCACCATTTCGACACCATCAGGAAGAGATATTTCTCCGGTAACATCCGTAGTTCTAATATAAATCTGCGGCCGGTAACCGGTAAAGAACGGTGTGTGGCGGCCTCCTTCTTCCTTTTTTAAAACATAAATTTCTGCCTTAAAATCGGTGTGGGGAGTAATTGATCCTGGTTTTGCCAAAACCACTCCTCTCTCGATCTGGTCTTTTTCGACCCCTCTCAACAGTATCCCGGCGTTGTCTCCGGCCTGACCTTCCTCCAAACTCTTGTGAAACATTTCTACTCCAGTAACCACCGTTTTTCTGGTGTCCCCCAAACCAACGATTTCAATCTCGTCATTGATTTTTACTTTTCCACGCTCAATCCTACCTGTGGCTACAGTACCGCGTCCCTTAATCGAAAAAACATCCTCAACCGGCATCATGAAAGGCTTATCCAATTCTCTTTGAGGAGTGGGAATGTGCTCGTCAACTGCCTTCATTAAGTCGAGGATTGATTTTTTGGCCGCCTCATCCCCTTCCATCACTTTTAATGCCGAACCGCGGATAATTGGTGTGTTGTCTCCGTCAAATTTATATTTTTTTAGCAATTCTCTAACCTCCATCTCCACTAGGTCTAAAAACTCGGAATCGTCAACCAAATCAACTTTGTTAAGAAAAACAACAATCGCCGGTACATTTACCTGTCCCGCAAGAAGAACATGTTCCCTCGTTTGGGGCATTGGGCCATCGGGCGCAGAAACAACCAAAATCGCTCCGTCCATCTGGGCAGCGCCGGTAATCATGTTCTTGATGTAGTCCGCATGTCCAGGACAGTCTATATGAGCATAGTGCCTGTTTTCGGTTTCATATTCAACATGGGCAACAGAAACAGTCAAAATCTTGCTCTGATCCCTGACAACCCCTCCCTTGGCAATCTCTTCATAAGATTTCGCCTTCGCCATGCCTTGCTCTTCCAAGACTTTTAAAATTGCCGCGGTAAGAGTGGTCTTACCGTGATCGATATGACCAATAGTACCAATATTAACATGGTCTTTGTTCCGATTAAATTTTACACTGTCTGCCATCTGATACCTCCTTTGGTTGTTGAAAAATAATGTTTTAACTTATTAAGTTACCAGATATAAATTCTACCATCAGGATAGTTTCTTTGCAACAATGTCTTCCTGAATATTTTTGGGGACTTCTTGGTAGTGGGAAGGTTCCATGTAAAAGGAGCCTCTCCCTTGGGTTAAGCTTCTGATTATGGTAGCATAGCCTCGGGCTGCCTCCAGCGGGATAGTTGCTTTGATAATTTTCATTTTCCCCCTGTTCTCGGTACCCAAAATCTGAGCCCGTCTGGCAGAAAGGTCTCCAATCACCTGGCCTAAAAAATCCTCCGGAGCAGCAACCTCCAGTTTCATTATTGGTTCCAATATCACCGGCGACGCGTGTTTGGCCGCTTCTTGAAAAGCAATAGAACCGGCGATTTTAAAAGCCATATCAGAAGAGTCAACCTCGTGATAGCTGCCATCATAAACAGCTACTTTGACATCGACAACAGGATAGCCGGAAATAACACCCTTCTCTACCGCTTCTTTAACACCTTTTTCAATCGAAGGAATAAAATTACCCGGAATCGCCGCCCCTCTAATTTCAGAAACAAACTCAAAACCGCTGCCCCGGTCTAAGGGCTCAACCCGAAGCCAACAATGACCGTATTGGCCGCGGCCGCCGGTTTGCCGAATGTACTTGCCTTCCGCGGTCTGCACTTTGGTAATCGTTTCCCGGTAGGCGATTTGGGGTTTGCCGACGTTGACATTCAAACCAAACTCCCTTTTCATTCGATCTACTAAAATCTCCAAATGGAGTTCACCCATACCGGAAATAATTGTCTGTCCCGTTTCCTGATCGATCTTAGTCTTGAAAGTCGGGTCTTCCTCGCCTAACTTGGACAAAGCGACGCTTAGTTTCTCCTGGTCGACCTTGGTTTGCGGCTCAATCGCCAAAGAAATTACCGGGTCAGGAAAGTTTATCGACTCAAAAAGAACCGGTTTTCCCTGATCGCAAAGGGTGTCGCCGGTAGCAGACTGTTTCAAGCCGATGGCGGCGACAATTTCGCCGGCAAAGGCTTCCTCAATTCCCTCTCTTTTATTGGCGTGCATCAACAATAATCTGCCTATTCTTTCGTTTTCGTCCTTGGTAGCGTTGTAAACGGCCGAGGCGCTCTTTAGAGTTCCCGAATAAATCCTCAGGTAAGATAATTTACCAACATGCGGGTCTGTCTGGATCTTAAACAAAAGAGCCGAGAAGGGGGCTTTTTTATCGGCCGTCCTTAATTCTTCCACTTCAGTCTGGGGGTGGACTCCCTTTGCCGGCGGAATATCCAAAGGAGAAGGCAAATAGTCAATCACCCCGTCCAGAACCGGCTGAACCCCTTTGTTTCTTAAAGAAGAGCCACAATAGATCGGAACCAAACGGTTGCCGATTACGGCATTTCTCAAAACTTTTTTCAATTCTTCCAATCCGATTTCCCGGTCATTTAAAAATTTCTCCATTAATTTTTCATCTTCGCCACAAATATTTTCTACCAACTTATCCCTGAGTTGTCTGACTTTTTCACGATATTGCTCCGGAATTTCCAAGGTTGAATATTCGGTTCCCATCGGGTCCTTGTCCCAAACCAGCATTTTTCGCTCCAAAAGAAGAAACACTCCTTTAAACTGATCTTCCTGGCCAACCGGATAAGCGATAACCACCGGTTTAGCAGTAAGCCTGTCCCTGATCATCGCTACGGTATTTTCAAAATCGGCGCCTAATTTATCCATTTTATTGACAAAAACAAGCCGCGGAACTCGGTATTTATCGGCTTGGTGCCAAACCGTTTCCGATTGAGACTGAACCCCTTCCTCGGCGTCGAAAACCATAATCGCTCCATCTAAAACCCTAAGAGACCGTTCCACTTCGGCGGTGAAATCCACATGTCCGGGGGTATCGATAATGTTCACTCGAAAATTTCTCCAGAAAGCAGTTACCGCCGCTGACATAATAGTGATACCCCTTTCTCTTTCCTGATCCATCCAATCAGTGACCGTAGTACCGTCATCTATATTGCCCATTTTATAGGTTCTTCCGGTATAGAAAAGGACTCTTTCCGTAGTAGTCGTTTTTCCGGCATCAATGTGAGCAATAATGCCGATATTTCTGATTCTCTCCATCGGCACATCCCTATTTTTAGTTACTTCAATTGCTTCTGCCATCTTAAATTGATTTTAACAAAACCTGTTTGATTTAAAAAATAGCTATCTTGAATTAACAATCTTAGAATCGGTCAAAAATTAATCCCCCTTGCGAGGGATTCAGCTATGATAGCATACCGGCAAACTCAGGACAATAATCAGGTTTACGGAGCCACGGAGAAACTCGTCTGCCGGCGGCGGAAATCAGACTGCCTCAACCGCTCAAAGAAGCGAACCACAGGCACTCCACCCCCGGGGTGTCATACCTACCACACCCCGGGGGTGGAAGATAACCTTGGGTTTGGCAACTCATGGTTTCGATCCAGGATCGAGATCTTCAAACGATCCTGGATCGTGGGGATTTG
>JAHJSD010000018.1 GCA_018830585.1 Patescibacteria group bacterium | reverse complement strand
CAAAAATCAACCCGGCAAGGTCAATAACGTTTTCTGTACGTGAACCAAGAAAACCATGGGTTTTTCCTCCTTCGCCCTGCCTGCCTGCCGGCAGGCAGGGCTACGGAAGGACGAGCGACCCGTGGGGCTCCATTCAACGGCTAATTAATCTTAAGAAAAAGCAACGAGTCTCCTCCTGGCTTTGGATACTCTTTAATCAATTCAGGTTCAAACCCAGGTTCGGGAACAAACCGGCTCCGGTTGACCACTAAGTATACCCTATTGCCGAATTCAGCCGCATTAGACAAAGGTTCCGGCAAGGATTTAATTGGGTAGCCAACACCAATAGCGGTAATCCCCTCTTCTTTTTCAAGATAAATTTGTAAACCGTCAGGCAAAGTGCCAAAATAGCCTTCTGTGCCAATAACAATATGATTATCTATTTGTTGTGATTTTAAAAACTCAGCCGTTTCTCTTATCCCCCAGCCGGCGGTCCATTCTTCAAGATACCCCATCCGCTCATCCTTAGGCAAAGGAGCTTTTGCCGGATTAAAAAACAGGAAATAGGAAAAATAAAACGAGGGTATCAACAGAACAACAAGAATTGAGAAAAGGCAAAAATAAGACCGTAAGTTAAGTTTTTCCCAAAAATAAAACAGGCCAAGACCGGAAAAAAGAACCCAAACAGGAACACCCGAAAGAATATAGCGGGCAGTAAAAACCTTAGCCATTGCTGATTGAGCCGCCAAAGGAATCAGCCACCAAAAAAATAAAAACAAAAGTTTAAAATCCAATTTCTTCAAAAAAATAAAAAAGGGCAGGACTAATAATGGCAAGGTGAAATAAGACCAATAATACCGGAAAACATCTTTCAAATGAGGAACAAGCGGATCGAGAGGATGTTTAATTATTTCTTTAACCGGCCAAAGATAATCCTTGTTCCGGATAGCAATCATGTGAAAACTTTCCCCAAGACGAAGAATGTTATAAATAGCCAAAGCAATAAACAGACTGGTTAGAATCAGAGGAATTAGTTGGAAAACTTTTTTTAAGCTCTGTTTGTAAATCAGAACAAAAGCAAAAACAATTAAAACCGGCGAAAGAATCAAAGAAAAAACCGCCGGACTTTTGGTTAAAAGCGCTCCGCCAAGGATAAAGCCCAAAATCATCGACAAGTCCAGCCGGCGATAACGGGCAATAAGCAAGGAAAAAACCAAAGACCAGATTCCAAAAGCGGAAAGGAGGCTGTCTGCCAAAGCCATTCTGTCAAAAAAAACGGCAAAGGGAACAAAAATATAGATCAGACCGGCCAGAAGGGAAACCCGGAACGGCCAGCTCAGAACAAACGGTAAAAAGAAAATCGCCGCCAATGTTGCCAATCCGGAAAAAACCGAGACCATCCGACCGGCAAGAAGCGGGTCTTTCGGGAAAATTTTCAGGAAAGGGATGGTCAGCCACATAAAAAACGGCTGTTTGCCGTCTTGGAGAGGCAAAAATCTTAATCCGGCCTCACTCCTCATCACTTGAGACCAGCGGACGTAAATCGCTTCATCGGCAAAAACAGGCAAAGAAGTGAGCCGGTAAAATCTAACTAAAAAACAACCAAGAAGCAAACAAAAGAGGATTAATATCTGATAAACTTTAATGTTCAAGTCATAGAGACCGATCTCTTTTTTTAGAAAATGATTGCTTTTTGACTCTGACATTTAATTTTTTGATTTTGATTCCAGGTGGTTATATTTTCCCCGTCGTTCATTCAGTCGAACCGCGATTACCTGTTTAGTCATGTCTTTTGACTCTTTAAAATATCTGGCAAAGTAATTTTTACCTTTACTGGTGCTAACATCCCGGTCCTGCCAATCAACCACCACCTCTTTGATCTTGCGACCGGACTTAGAGATCATAAAAAGAAGTTCAACATCATAGGAGGTAACGGTCCAACCCGAAGCTTTTTTTTGCAAGACATCTAATTTGGGGAAAAAACTTCTGACCATTTCTGTTTTAAAAAGTTTAAAACCGCATTGAGTGTCATTTATCTTTCTCAAGAGCAATATTTTTCTGAAATTCCTGAAAACAAGGGCTCCCAATTTCCTGAAAAAAGGAAAATTTTTCCTCTCTACTCCTCGAGAACCAATTATGGCTAAAAAGCCTTTTCTGGTCCAAGGAAGCAATTTTTTTAATTGGTCAATCGGCGTCGACTGGTCCATATCGGTAAATAAAACCCACTCCCCTTTGGCCGCCTTTACTCCCTGCCAAACCGCCCATGGTTTACCTCCATGCTTGTTTTTTAAAACCCTAAAGTCCTTAAAGTCCTTAATCGCCCTGCTGACGATTTTTAGACTCCGGTCGGTTGAGCCGTCATCGGAAATAATCACCTCCCAGGGAAACTTCTGCTTTTCTAAGTATTGCCGAACTTGATCTAAAACTCCCCGGTCGAGGTTTGCTTCCTCGTTATAACAAGGAATAATCACTGAAAGGAAAATCTCTTTACTTTTCATCAAAAAGTCCTCCTTTAACTTTTATCTCTGCTTTTGTATCTTCAACTCTACCACTGATCGCAACAAGAGTCATCCTGAGATCAGGCCAGGATAGCTTTCCGGAATCCAAACCCATCCTTCACTCAACCACCAACAACGAAGCCGATTCGGACGGAAACGAATGCCAAATCGGTATTTTAATTTTACCAACCCCGGGCCAAGCTTTCCAATCAGGAGCTTTTTCCTTCAGGGTTATGAATCAGCCTAAAAAGCCGGATTCCTTCCACCTGCCACTCCCAGTCAATTTTTGCCCAGCCGAAAGCGGCGATTTGCCACTGCGGATGACCAACCGGATTGCAGTCCACCTTTCCCCAAGGCTCACAAATAACAAAAAGCTGGCCGGCCATTTTTTGGTGCAGGTCAATCAAGGCTCCCTTTTTAAGGTCAATAAAATAGCGGTAGGGAGGATCATAATTCATTTCCGCGATCAGAGCTAAAGCAAATTCCTCTCCGGAAGATTGGTCAATAATAAACTGGGCCACTGTTTCCGCTCTTTTTAACTGAAAATTGGCCGGCCGCCAGCCATGCCAGCTGGTTAAAGCCAAATAAATTAAATAGCCGGCTAAAGGCAGTGAAAACAACCAAAACAGCTTAGTCAATAAAAAGGCAATTAAAATAACCGCCACTGGCCATAGGAAACCAAAATAATGAGCATAGATGTGCTGTTTATAATTGGATAATCCCAGAAGACCGGTCAAAAACCAAACCAGGAAAAACCAGAGCGATTTATTTTTCTTAGCTTTTAAAATTCCTAAGAAAAAGACCGGCAAAGACCAATAAAACGGAGCCCAAAAATCCTCTCTTAAAAAAAGGTTAGAAAAAAGCTGGTTGGCAATTTTCGGCAAAAGCAGTACCCCTTTGTATGCCTTAAGATTAACCGTTGTCTGCCGGACGGTAAAAAAAGCCAAAACAGACTCGAAATTGACAAATTGGTGTTTCAAATCAAAAATCAAAAGCGGGCTCATTAGAAGCAAAAAAACTAAAATCCCAACAATCAAAGGACGAGAAAAGGCGTTATTCTGCTTAGTTTTTCTATTCTTAACCCAAGTTAAGAATAGAAAAAACACTGCCGGCGGGAAAAGCAATAAACCTAAGTAATGCGAGTTTAGCGCCATCGCCAAGGAAAAGGCTAAAAAAGGAATTTTCTTAAATTCATTTTTCTGCCAGATTAACCAGGTCAGCCAAACCGAAAGAAGGGCAAAAAAGGGCATCACGTTCGGATTCCAGGAAAAATTTGAATAATAAACTACCACCGGAGAAACAGCAAAAAGCAATGCCGATAAAAGGGCTGTTGTTATGCCAAACAATTGCTTGGCCACCAACCAAACCAACCAAACCGTAGCCACTCCAATTAAAGCAACCGTCAGCGCCGGTCCGACCGGGCTGAAATTAGCCAAAAGCAAGGCCGGAGCGATCAGGTAATAATACCAGGGACCTAAATACATGTTGCCGATAGAGGTTTGCGGCCCGATAAACATTAGGTCGCCTTGCTTTAAAAACCTGACCACGATGACTACGTCCCGCCCCTGATCTCCCAAAAATTCCATGTAATCGGCGATCCTATAAACCCTTAAAAAAGCAGCTGTCAAAAGAATCAGCAAAAGAAGAATTTTTTCCAAAGAAAATTTCCGGTTAAAAACAGAGAGCCGGCGATCAAGTATTTTCAGTGAAGCGCTTTCCATAGTCTGAAACTTTCTCTGACCGCTTTCCAAATAACTTTAGGGTTACTGCCGGTTTGCTTCCCTTCACCTCTGGGATAGTGGCAAACCCCGATCTCAACAATTTTAAAACCCTGTTCTTTGGCCCGGATCAAAAACTCAGTTTCGGTAATGGCGCTTTCGGTTTGCAACTTAGGGATGGTATCAATAACCTCTTTTTTAACTAATTTAAAACCACAGTCGGCATCTTTAAACCAAGCCTGGTAAAAAACAAAGTTCCAGAGTTTAAGCAGGTAGGCAATAGCAATCCTTAGAAAAGGGTCTTCTCTTTTTAACCGGTAGCCGATCACTAAGTCTGCCTTTTCTCTTTTGGCAGTATCGATAAAGTGGTTGATTTCCTTAAAATCAAACTGACCATCGGCATCAGTAAAAGCGATCCATTTAAGACGGCAATTGTATAACCCGCTCTTAAGGGCGGCGCCATAGCCTCTATTGGGATCGTGAGTGACCATTTTAACCTGCTGGGGGTATTTAGCGATTATTTTTTCCACTATTTTCTCGGTTTTATCGGTACTACCGTCGTTGACCACAATGATTTCCCACCGGGGAGTGATTTCTTCAAGAACGGCAATCGCCTTCAAGACAGTGTCCCGTATATTGTTTTCCTCGTTGTAAGCGGGAAAAAATACTGAAAGTTCCGAAATTAAATGCTTAGCCATTGTCTTTCGCTTTTAGCTTTGCGCTTTAAGCTTTTCTAATGTTATCATAAGTAATGAGTTTCAGCATCTTGGAAGAAAAGTTAAAGCTCCCTATTCCGGGCAAAGGTTCAAAAACTTCAATTAGCGGTCATTTTAAGCCGGTTATTCTTATTTGTTTTGTCGCCGCCGCTTCGACATTGTTGGTTTGGCTGCCTTTCTGGATTGAAAAAAGAATGGATTTGGTTTTTGCCAATTTTGACGGTCCGAATTATTTGGCAATTTCCAAATGCTGGTACAACAAAACCTGCATCGGAAAAAGTTTTTCCCTGCCTCAGCCTTTAGAATACTACCCGGCTCATTTGCCCGGATACCCGCTCTTGATTTCTTTTTTCAACCGGTTTTTGCCCGGCTGGTGGGCAATGCTGGTTGCCAACTCGGCTGCCGGATCAATTGCGGCCGCTCTGATCTATTTACTCCTGGAACAACTGAAAATCAAAGGTTCTTTTCGGCTTGCCTTAATCTGGCTTTTTCTGCCGGCAAGAATGATAATACTCCGATCAATCGGCGCTCCGGAAACGATGTTTATCGGGGCAATAGCTGCCTCGATTTTATTTTTCAGAAAAAAACAATATCTGCTCTGCGGACTTTTTTTGGCCATAGCCCAAATTATCAAAACACCGGCGGTGATTCTTTTTGCCGCTTACTGCTTAACCACACTGCTTACC
Source organism: Patescibacteria group bacterium (assembly GCA_018830585.1). Classification (GTDB taxonomy): domain Bacteria; phylum Patescibacteriota; class Microgenomatia; order UBA12405; family JAHJSD01; genus JAHJSD01. The sequence goes on along the minus strand of JAHJSD010000018.1, from coordinate 5,443 downwards.
GACAAATTTAAACCCAAAGAATGGCTTAAAAAATGGCCTTTGTTGTTAGGACCGGCGGCGATTTTGGCAACATTCTTTTTTTACTATCGGCAAACCGGCGACTTTTTCGCTTATTTCCACTCGGGCGACAATTTTCACTTGTTTTTTCCGCCGTTTCAATCCTTTTTAGGCAGTCAGTCCTGGTTGGGGGGAGATTTCTGGCTGGAAGACATTGTTTATGTCTATCTTTTGGGGGGATTGGCAGTTGTTTACTTAGTCAAAAAATATAAGAGTGACATTATCGCCGTTTTTCCGGCAATCTTTTATCTCTCTACCCTATTTGTCGCCCATAGAGACATTTCCCGTTATTCCAGTCCGCTCTACCTTTTTTGGCTGATTGCCTTTGCCCCGGTGGTCAGAAAAAAGGAGTTCTGCTGGCTTTTGGTAATTATCCTGCCGGCAATCTATCTTTATGCCTTTAACTTTATCGGCCACAACACTACCCCGGTGGCTGACTGGACTCCTTATTTATAAACTGCCAAACGAAAAAATCTCCCTGCCTCGTGTATCTTAAAACCTTCAAGGGGAAGCTTTTAGGTAGCAATTAAGATCCGCGATCGCGGATCTTAATTGCAGATTAAAAGCTCTTCGCAAGCCCTGACTACTGACCGAGTATTTGTTGATTATTTTTATCGGCAATCAGCAAATTACCGACCCCGAGGGGATCCTTACTCTCCCAAAGGGAGATCAGGATGACGTGGCGGGTGAGGTCGGGAGACGGAGAGGTGAGGTGAATTCCTCATGATGGCGAAAGGAAGAATCGTTCCCCCCGCCAGAGCGCTAAGGTAATTATTCTTCGAGCGAAGCATGGCGGAGTCGAGAAGACTTCAGCGAAGGACAGTTCTCGACCGAGTCTGACTCGGTTCTCGACAAGCTCGAACAGTAAATACGTTCCCAACAGGCTTTTTTTAGTTCTGAATCTATCGAGCAGCTCGAACAGTAAGACTCACCAACCCTCAAATCTAAGTGGTTTTACTTTTTCTTCCAAATCACCTTGTTATACATAAACCAGTTATAGGGCAAAACCAGAAACAAGATTACGAAAGGCAAAAGCAGCTGGCGGTATTGACTGCCGAAAATACCGGTTAGGACCGTACCGGCAACAGTCTGGATCAATAAAGCCCCGGCAGAGGTGGCGTTAAATTGAAGGAACTTGCCGAGAACCTTACTCACCTCTTTAAACTGGTCCTCTTTGAAAGTCCAAAAGTTATTCCAGGTAAAATTGGAAATGATCGCCAGTTCGGTGGACAAAGCCCAGGAAAGCCACTCGGCCAAGCCGATGAAACTGGCAAAGAACCAGAGTGTCGAGGCGTTGACTAAATAACCGACAAAGCCGACCGTGCCGAATTTTAAAAACTTCCGGGTGAAAGGATCGTGCCACCTTAACAAGACTGCTATTTTAAAAATGTCCTTGGCGGTATCAGGAGCAATTTTCGACTCTCCGGCAGTTCTTAAACCAAATTTCAAAGGAATCTCTTTTATTTTCGCGCCTAACTTAACCATCTTGTAAAGAAATTCCAGTTTATAGGCAAATTTTTTTGAATACAAATCATCCATATCCATGGTATCTACAAAACCCTTTACCCGAGAAGCTTTTAAACCAGTAGTTGGGTCGGTAATTTGAAAAAAAGACTTAAAAGGGAAAAACATAATAAAACGGGCGACTATCCCACCGACCTCGGAAAAAAAGACCCTTTTAAAACCCCAGCCCTCGGGGTTGGAGCCGCCTTCAATTTTTCTCGAACCCAAAACATAATCGGCCCCTTTGTCTATTTCGGCCAACATTACCGGAATTGTTTCCGGAGGATGCTGGAAATCACTATCAAACTCTATCAGTAGATCTGCTTTATGCTTTTTCATCGCCCGCCTGAAACCTTTGACATAAGCGGCGCCAATTCCTTCTTTGTTTTTTTCCACCAATAAATCTAAATTCTCATACTCTTTCTGCTTCTTCCTAATTAAATCTGCCGTTCCATCAGGCGAATTACCGTCAACATAAAGCAATTTACACTCCCAGTTTTTAATTTCGGGGAAAGTCTTGGCCATCAAATGGTCAATCATTTTTTCAGTCTGACCAACTTCGTTGAAGGTAGGAATCACTACCACAGCAGTTTCCCTTTTCATAGCGGATAAATTTTTTCTAAACCTTTAATCAGATCTCCTTCTTTTATATCATATTTGTCCACCAAACCGGCATTAATTTCCAAAACATAGCTACTATCCGCACCAACGCTTAGGGGTCGGGCACTCTCCGGCCTGGTACTTTTAAGCAGACCAACAATTTCCCCGTCTCTGTTTATAAAAATCATATCCAAGGAAATTTTAGTGTTTTTCATCCAGAAAACACGATCCTTCTGGTCCTGAAAAACAAAAATCATCCCCTCGTCTTTAGGCAATTTATCCCTGAACATCAAACCCTTAGCCCTTTTAGCGGCATCATCGGCAACCTCGACCGAAAAAGAAACTTTTTTCTTGTCGTTGTAGCGGCCGACAATAGAAAGACCGATCGTCTTCTTCTCCCGGTAGTCTTTTTGAATTAAAAAAAGAGCTGTCCCGAAACCGACCAAAATTATAGTTACTAAGACAATTAATATTTTCATTTACCAACCTTTTTATAATTCTACATTATTAGTCTGTCAATAGACCATTAGTCTGTCAATAGACCAATTCAAGCCAAGATCCACCCCTGGGGTGTCTAACCTGCCTGCCGGCAGGCAGGAGATTTTCACCCCGGGGGTGTTGGTCCTACGAGGGGATTCTTCCCCATTCGACAAAGCCTCAGGGTCAGAATGACGGAGGGGAAAGAGCCAGTCTTTTAACCGTTTCCTCTGCCTTTTTTGGATCAAGCTTACTCCGTTGCCAAGACAAAGCCAAATTGTGCGGTCCGGGCAAAATTTGGATATGGGCATGAGCAACCAATTGACCCCAAACGATTGAAGAAACAAAATCAATCCCCAAAACCCGGCGGTAGTGATTGATTATTCTGCCGGCCACGGAAAAATAATCGCCCAGGTTCGGCCTAATCTTTTCATCAACCGGTAAATCCCAAACCCAGCGGTAATGTTTTTTGGGAATCACCAAGGTGTGGTTTTCCACAAAAGGGGCGATGTCTAAGAAAGCCAAAAAATCCTTGTCCTCGTAAATTTTGTAACAAGGGATTTCCCCTTTAACAATCTTGCAAAAAACACAATCACTCATGAGTTAAAGTATAATACAAGGCAATGAAAATTGTAAAACTGAAAAAAAATAATATCAACAAAATCGCCCATCTGGCCAAAAAAATCTTATGCCAAGATCAATTGATCGTCGTTCCTTCCGATACTGCCTACGGTCTGGCTGCCAACGCCGGTTCCACCAAAGCGGTAAAAAAGATTTTTGATTTCAAAGGCAGGAAATTCGGCAAGGGAATTTCTATTTTCCTGCATACTATTGATGATATTAAAAAATACGCCTACTATAACCAGAACCAAATAGAGTTAATTAAAACCTTACTTCCCGGATCATTCACCTTGATCTTTAAATCAAAAGGCAAAACCGCTCCCCAGATTGAACCACCGGATAAAACCATTGGCGTCAGGGTGATAAACCAGCCTTTTATAAAAAAACTAACCTCAATTTGTCCTTTTCCTATCACCGCCACCTCAGCTAACATTTCCGGCAAAGGTCCGCACTATTCTGTTAGTTCTTTTTTAAAAACGCTTTCCCAAAAGAAGAGGGATCAAATCGGTCTTATTGTTAATGCCGGAAAATTGCCGAAGCGTCCCACCTCAACCGTGGTCAGATTGGTCGGCGATAAGCTTAAAGTGCTTAGAACCGGAGCCTTTGACCTGAAACTTCTAAGCCGGTTTTCAACCAAAAAGGCCGAAGATACAAAGACTGAGGCGAAAGAAATCTATCGAAAATTTCTCAAAAAAGAACTGTCTAGAAAAGCGGTTTTGGTTATTCTCAAAGGAGAATTGGGAGCCGGGAAAACGGTTTTTGCCAAAGGAATTGGGGAGATCTTTAACCGGGAACTGGTCTCCCCTACTTTTGTTCTCATGGATGAATACCGGATCGGCCGGCCACCGCTTAAAAACCTTTACCATTTGGATCTCTACCGGATTGAGGACGAGAAAGAAATCGTTGAACTGGAAATCGAAAGACTTTTGAAAAAAGGAAACTTGGTTTTAATCGAGTGGGGAGAAAAACTTTCGGTTCTTGAAAGTTTAAAAAAAGAAAACGTTTCTTTTTTTCTGGTCCAAATAGAAACAAAAAACAGCGGCCGAAGGAGTTTTTCCCTCTACAAAATTTAACTTTTTTGCCAAACTCACCCGGGTGTTAATCTGACAGATCCCGCAGACGCGGAGCTACACAAAAGACCGGAATAGTCTGTAACTAAGCCAGCCCCATTACCCCTTTTTCTTTTGTTTTCTATTTTCTTTAAGAACCTTTTTAATGAAAAAATTACTTAATCTCAGATCTCAAAAAAAACAAATTCAAGGCGGCGATTGTTATGCCGCACTCTATCTTTCCGGCGATTATCATTTGCTTAAGTTTAGGCAACTTTACTCTAATAACTTCCAAGATAGACTCATTGCTTTCCTGATTGTCCGTTTTTAATCCGGACAGATTCAATTCGGTAGCCAAAAAAACATTTACAAACGTCGTTTCATGGCCAGGCGCTACATAAAACCCGCCTATTTTTTCCCACTTCGCCGCGATAATGCCGGTTTCCTCGTAAAGTTCTTTTTTTGCCTGCTGAACGATATCATCACTATCGGCTACACCTGCCGGCAATTGTAAAATGTTTTTTTGAAGCGGGTACCGATACTCATTGATAAGATATAGACAATCGTCGCTATCCAAAGCAATAATAAAGTTAGCCAACGGTTTTTCCAGGAATCCATAGATACCTTTTTTGCCATCCGGTCTTATAACAATATCCTCATGTATTTTAATCCAAGGGTTGCTATAGACTATCCTTGAGTTTATTTTTTTCCATTTTCTAGACATATTTTTACCCATGAACCGGTCCCGACGTTATGCCGGGGCGGTTCAGGGTCTCGCTTAGGAGAAACCCTGTAAAAGTAACAATTATGGACGCCACAGTGGGATCTGGTATACCCACATGGTTTCCCATAAGTCCATAGAGCTTCACAATTATCTTGAGTAAATCTCCACGGGCTGTCTTCTCCTTCCGTAGCCCTGCCTGCCGGTTTACCCGCCGGCAGGAGGGCAGGCAGGCTTGGCGAAGGAGAAAAAGCCCGTGACTTCCCTTTCCCAAAGGATGCCTGCCCCGCCAGCCGGTACAGGACTGCCATGTACCGAACCTGCTATGTACCCTACGTGGTACTGTGGTGACCCCGTACCGCCCCGACCTCGCGTCGGGACTGGTGCTGGGGTAGAATCATAATTAACTTTCGAT
>JAHJSD010000017.1 GCA_018830585.1 Patescibacteria group bacterium | reverse complement strand
GGCAGGTGCGGTACAGGGCTCCGCTCAGGATGACGAACCGGGAAAGGGGTCATTCCGAATTCCTGCGAAGCAGGAAGAGGAATCTGTCGAAGTCCCGTACCAGACGATACGGGGCGAAGCATCCTATCTTTTAAGTTCTGACTGTTAACTTCTATCTAACTAATTTCCAGTTACCTATTACGCATTACGGATTACGAACTCCTCTACTAACTACTGTTTGGGTTGGGAGGACTTCACTTTTTCTCTTTAAACCTCTCCATCAGCTCTTTGGCTAATTTTTTGAAGTCTTTGGCGCCGGAACTTTTATGGGAGTATTCCAGAATCGTTTTCTGGTAGCTGGGGGCCTCGGCCAAATCAACGTTTTCGCCGATAGTGGTCTTTAAAACCGCTTCGCCGAAAAAATCCCTGATTATTTTTTCCACTTCAAAAGTCAGTTTCCTTCTCCGGTCGTATTTGTTGATCAAGACTCCGCCGATATCCAGTCTCGAATTAAGGATATCTTTGATCACCTCAACGTTCTCTAAGATTTTCTTAGTTCCCTGCAAGGCTAAATATTCCGGTTCCAAAATCAGCAGCGCCTTTTCGGCGGCGACTAAAGCGTTGAAAGTAGCCACTCCCAAAGACGGCGGACAATCGCAGAAGATCCAGTCGAATTTTGAAGCTACTTCGGAAAGCGCGTTTTTAAGCAACAGCTCCCGGCCGATTTTGCTGGCCAGTTCAACGTCAAGAGCGGTCATAGAAAGGTTGGCCGGAGCCAAGTACAAGGGTTTTCTGTGGCGGATGACCTGGTTAATAGTTTTTTCCCCTTTAAGCACTTCGTAAATAGTCGGCAAAGAGCCGTCAATCGGCACCCCTAGGCTGATGGTCAAATTAGCCTGACCGTCCAAGTCCACCAAAAGTACTTTCTGACGGTAAAAAGAAGCCAAAGCGGCGCCCAAGTTAACTACGGTAGTGGTTTTGCCGACCCCGCCTTTCTGGTTGACCACGGCGAAAATCTTGGCCATATCAATTGATAATAGCATACTTTAAAGGTATAATTCGGCCATGAAACTAAGGGGGAGGGCATTTTTGACGATTTCCTTTTTCGCCTTACTTACGGCGAACTCTCTGATCATTTCCGGCCGTGATCAAAAATCAACAGGATTTTTTGATCCGATCATGGGTCTTTCTGCCATTACTCTTGGCAGGGCTCCTGTTTTTGCCCAGGGGGGGATTTCCACCGAGCCTCTCGATTCGGCTGCCGTGGGCCATCTAGACCTTGCTTTAGAAAACCAGAAAATAGGCCCCTTGTCTCCTTTTAATTTTCTTAAACATGCCATCCGACTGGCGATCGAAAGCGGAGCCCAAACCGATACCGTGGTTCTGATTTTGCTTTTGCCCTTAGTGGCGATTATTGTCAGCGCTCTTTACTATCTGGTTGGATTAACCGGTTTCGGTATTTTTATCCCGGCGATGATAGCCGTTTCTTTTTTAGCTACCGGGATCCCGGCCGGACTGGTTCTTTTCGCCATGATTTTGCTTTTGACCCTGATAGCCAAAAATTTATTGCGAAAAATAAGGCTTCATTACAGTTCCAGGCGGGCGATCACTCTTTGGGTAGTTTGTTTGGGTACTTTTGTTCTTTTCTTCCTTTCTTCAATCCTTAAAGTTTTCGATCTTAAAAGAATTTCCATTTTCCCGATCCTGTTTATGGTTCTTTTATCGGAAGAGTTTTTCCGGTTTCAAACCGGTTTGAGTAAAAAAGAAGCGGTCAACTCGACGGTCGGCACCCTGTTTATTTCCATTACCGGAGCCTTTTTGATGAGCTGGAGCTGGCTTCAGGAAATGGTCCTTCTCTATCCGGAGATTTCTTCCCTGCTGATTCTTCTGATTGGTTTTGCCATTGGCCGCTACACCGGTTTCCGCCTGCTGGAATATCGCCGTTTTAGATCTATTTGGAAAAAATAGTTTTTTCTTATGGCCAATCTTTCCGACGTTCTCACCAAGAATATAAGAAACTGGACCTTTCTAAGGTACAATTCGCCTGCCGGCCGCTGGGTGGCTAATTCCAAATTGAGGACTAAAAAAGTTCTTGATAAGACAGAAATCGCCAACCCGAAGCTTTTGGCTGTTTTTAAAAACCAAAAGGACGTGGTCAAGTTTCCCTGGGAGGATCTGGAGGGCAATTTTGTGGTCAAACCGGCTTCCAGTTCCGGCGGCGACGGTATTTTGGTAATCAGAAAAAGGGCCAAATGGGCCGGGGAGTGGTTTTTGATGAACGGCAGCAAGGTGGATGTTTCTTACCTCAGATACCATTGTTTCGACATTCTCCAGGGTCGTTTTAACATCAGAAAAGTGCCCGATAAGGTTTTTGTGGAAGAAAGAATCAAGATCCATCCCAAGTTTTTACGACTTACCAACTCCGGCACTCCGGACATCCGGGTAATCGTCTTCAACAGCATTCCGGTGATGTCGATGTTGAGGATTCCCACCGACCAGTCAAACGGTAAGGCCAATCTCCATCAGGGGGCAATCGGATTAGGTATCGACCTGGCTACCGGGATTACTACCTTCGGGGTTCAGAACAACCGGCCGGTGAAGATGATTTACGACCGCCGGCGAAAAAAAATGGTCAAGGTAAACGGGATCAAGGTTCCTTTTTGGAACTCCATTCTGGAACTGGCGGTCAGGTGTCAAAACGCGGTTAGCTCTCTGGAGTTTTTGGGAGTTGATCTTATTTTGGACAAAGACCGCGGCCCGATGGTTTTGGAGTTAAATGCCCGGCCCGGTTTAGCGATCCAGATTTGCAACCGGGCCGGTTTAAAGCGCCGCTTAGATCGGGTAGAGGGTCTGAAAGTCAGAAATGTCACCCACGCGATCAGAATTTCCCAATCTCTTTTTGGCAGCAGCTTTGCCGACCGGGTCAAACCGGATGGCGGAACCAAAGCTCTCTTGCCCTTGGAGCCGATAAGGGTTAAAACACTGCTTAAAAAACAGAAAAAAGTTGATCTGATTGCCAAAATTGATACCGGTGCCTTCCGAAGCTCGATTGATGAGGAAACCGCAGGAGAAATCGGTTTGCTTGAAAAAAACAACATCCTCTACTATCGTCACTATAGTTCTTCTCTGGGCAAAGGTCACCGCCGCCCGGTGATCGGGATCACTTTTTGGCTTAAAGGACAAAGGATCGCTTCCGCGGTCAATGTCAGCGACCGAAAAAAATTAAGAACGAAATTTTTGATTGGTAGAAGAGATTTGCAGGGTTTTATGGTAAAATTAGATGAATGATTAATCTTGTGAAAGAGAGGAAACCGGAAATACTGATTCTCTACGTCGGCGCTCTAAGCCGTCATCTGGTCCGGATACTGGATCAGTTCAAAAAAATCGGTGAGCCGGTGGCTGTCAGCAGTTACCGCCGGCTTAGCTTCCGGGTCGGGGAAAACCAAAAACAAGCGCCGAAACTCAGACTGGGCAATCTCGACCTAAAAGACTTTAAAGTGATATTCTTCAGAAGTGTAGGTAATTGTTGGGAGGGGGTCAACCTGATCAACCTTTATCTAAAACAGAGAATAGAAACCGGCTTGGTCAAGTTAGTTGATCCTCTAATCCAAACAGGCAACCGCTACCCGTCAATGAAAGCTTATCAGATGTTTGCTTTTCAAAGTCAGGGGCTTCCGGTTCCTAAGACTTTATTCGGTAGCCTAAGATTTTTGCAAAAAAACGCCCCAGGTCTTTACAGGTTTCCTTTTATTGTCAAGAGAAGTGAGGGCGGCCGCGGTGAACGGGTTTACCTGGTTAAGAATAAAGCGGAACTTGAGAAGTTAGTTTTGGAACTTTTGCCCCAGGAGAAAGAGGAGCGGAAAACCTTTTTTGCCCAGGAATTTATCGAAAACAGGGGAGACTTAAGGATTTTCGTTTTGGGGAATAGGGCTTTAGGAGCGATAAAAAGGATTAGGGTCAAAAAAGGCGAGTTCCGCAATAATGTTTCTCTCGGCGGCCGGGCGGAGAACTTTAAACTTACTGCCGAGCTGGAAAAAATGGCCCTGAAATCGGCCAAAATATCGGAAATTTCCGTCGCCGGAGTGGATATTATCCTTGGCGATCCGGGAGAAAGACCTTTTCTTTTGGAAGTCAATCGCGCTCCCCAGTTTAAAGGTTTTATGAGAACAACCGGGATTAATGTTCCCTTGGAAATAGCCCGGTATCTTGTTGGGCTTAAAAATCAGGTTATAAACGAGAGCATTTCTTGAAAAAAGGACGGGAACTGATTCTTGGTCGGTATTTTATCCTTCCCGGTTTGATTTGAGGTCTGCCCTGCCCGGCATTTTCATCAGCATAGTCAAAACCTTTAGAAGCTTTAAACACCAAGATTATTTTTGGAGGTAATTAAATGAAATTTTTACTTTTGCGGATTAATCAGGAAAGTTATGTTCCCTCAAGAATAAAAGAGGAGGCGGAAAAAGCCGGGCACGAACTTGATATTTTCGGATACCAGGATTTATCTTTCGCTTTTCACCCCGGTATGAAGATCATCTTTCCCGGTAACCGGACAACCGACCGGTACAATGCTTGTTTTCTCCGGGTTGCCGGTTGCCGCGGCGGCGGCTATATCGGTTTTAGGGACAACCTGATCTTTCAGTTTCTTAAACAGGGAAAAAAGTGCTTAAACGGCGGCAGCTATTTGGCTTTTTCCCGCTTGGATAAACTAACTCAGCATGCCTATCTGTCCGATGCCGGTCTACCGTTAGTGGAAACTGTTTGTTTTGGAAAAAACACCAGCCGAAAAGAGTTTGTCAGAACACTGACTAACCGTTTTGGTTTTCCGTTGATTACTAAGCCCAGGTTCGGTTCGCAGGGTAAGGGAATTTTTCTTTTGAAAAATGAAAGAGATTTGCAAGAATTCTATCGAAAAATGAAGGATGAAGGCTACCAGGATTCCGGTCTTTGGCTGTTCCAGAAGTTTTTGACTACCGGATTCGACTATCGGATTATTGTCTTAGGCGGCAAAGTTTTGGGGGCGATGAAGCGTACTGCCGGCAGCGGCATGATTGTCACCAATTTTTCCCAAGGCGGATTGATCGATTCGGCAAAGATAGATAAAGAGGCAAAAAAGATGGCTTTAGAAGCAGCCGCTTTGTTTAGGTTGGATTATGCCGGAGTGGATATTATGGAGGACAAAGAAGGCAATAAATATATTTTAGAAG
>JAHJSD010000016.1 GCA_018830585.1 Patescibacteria group bacterium | reverse complement strand
TTCTGAAAGCGGGTTTAACTTCCTGGGCGTCAATTAATTTACCGTTGTAACCAATCTCACATTGCTGGGTTGATGTCACTAGATCAAAGTCGGCTGTACCCAAAATTCCCGCCCCGCACATAAGGCTGTTTCCTCCCCAAACGGTTTCCAGAGTAACCGATCCGGTACCGCCGGGACCATCGGCCATTTCCAACCAAGGATAGGTTTGCAAAGAAGCGTAATATCTCTCCATCCCTGCCAGAAGTTCGGCCGTTTCATTGTCATACTTCGCGTCCCTGGCCTTGTTCACCTGTTCCACTGGGTTTAAAGTGGCCACAATCGCTCCCGCCAAAATACCAATTAAGGCGATAACAATCAAAAGTTCAACTAAGGTAAAACCCAAATTTTGAATTTTGAATTTTGAATTTTGAATTTTCATATTCACCCCCTTTCCGCTCTTTTTAGAAATTTTCGACCAAATAACCTCTCGGCCTTCTTAAAATTGACTGGTCAAGTTATAAATCGGCATAATGATCGCCATTACCAAAAAACCAACACCAAGACCCAATACAACCATGATAAGTGGCTCTATCGCGCTTGTCAAGGCTTTCACTTTTTCCTCGGATTCGGACTCGAAATACCGGGAAACATTACCCAAAACCTGGTCCAAAGTACCTGTTTCCTCTCCGGTGGAAATCAGCTGAGAGACAATCGGGGGGAAAGCGGGGTTTTCTTCGATCGCTTCCGATAAGGGCAGCCCCTTTTCCACCCGTTCGGCGGCCCGGTCCAATCCCTGGGTAAAAACTTCGTTGCCGGCCGCTTCTCCGACTATTTTTAAAGAGTCAACCAAATGGACCCCTGTTCCCAAAAGAGTGCTTAAAGTTCTGGTAATCTCGGTCAGCAAAACCGCTTTAAGCAAGGGTCCGACAATGGGAATCTTGAGCTTCAATTCATCAATCTTTGTTTTTCCCGCTTTAGTCTTACTAAAACTGCTGAAAACAAAGAATATCCCCAAAATCGCAAACGGGAAAAGGAGGACGTTGCCGGAAACGAAATTGGCTATCGAGATCAAAACCCTGGTTGATAAAGGCATTTCACTGCCGAATTCACCGTAAAGCGAGGTCATTTTGGGAACAACGAAGATCATCATGATAAAAGTGACCCCGATCATCCCCACGATAACAATCACCGGGTAAATCATCGCTCCTTTGACCTTGGCCAAAAACTCTTTCTTTTGTTCCAAATTATCGGCTAATCTTAGCAATACTTTATCCAAAACTCCGCCTTCTTCGCCTGCTTTGATCGAAGCAATGTAGACATCGCCGAAAATCTTTCTTTCTTTAGCCAGAGCCTTTCCTAAAGGTTCGCCCCCCTGGACCTTTGCCAAGCAATCCTCGACAATCAAACCCATCTTGCCTTTGGCCTGTTCTTTAAGCAGATTCAATGCCTCCGCTATCGGCAATCCGGCATTGACCATGGTCGCCAGTTGCCGGGTAAAACCGCAAAGCTGCCCCAGGGTTACTCTGAGCAAAAGCAGGGCCTTGAGTTGGCCCAAAAAAGAATTCTTGATAACGGAAAGGGAAAGAATTACCAAATCCCTCTCTTTAAGCAAGTTAATCGCGTCTTTACGTTCTTTCGCTTCAACTACCCCCCTAATATATTTGCCTTTCCAGTTTTTAGCTTTAAAAATAAACTTTTCCATCTGTCGATTGAAATAACTTAAAACGGGAACTACTATTCGAATCCTCAGCACTTTTAACCGTTCCGCTGTCTAAAATAATTCGGAGTACCGTTTGCCCCTCAAACCGACAATTTCGGCCGGAGGGAGTCAAAAGTTTTTAAACTCTGGTCTTTTCCTGCCGTAACTGCCTGTTTAAATCCTCGGGCTTAAGAGCAAAAGACTGCGCCGTTTCCAAGCCAATTTTCCCTTGGCGCACCAAAACAGCCAAGGATCTTTCCAAAGTGATCATCCCCGCTTCTAAAGAGGTCTGGATCACGTTGTCAATCATGTGAGTCTTCCCTTCTCTGATCGCTGTTCTTATCGCCGGATTGCTCAAAAGGATTTCCGTTGCCGGAAACAGCTGATCGTTATTCAAGCTGGGAACTAATCGCTGAGAAATTACCGCTCCCAAGACATTGGCCAACTGAAGCCTGATTTGGTCTTTGGCCCCCTCGGGAAAAACATCAATAATCCGGTCTATCGTCTGAGCGGAAGAATTAGTGTGCAGAGTTGAAAAAACAAGGTGGCCTGTTTCGGCAATAGTCAAAGCAAGAGCAATGCTTTCCAAATCCCTCATTTCGCCGACAAAAACAACGTTGGGGTCTTCTCTTAAACAAGAGCGCAAGGCATTTTTAAAGCTCAAACTGTCGTTGCCGATTTCCCTTTGGGAGATAATCGACTTTTTTGCTTGCAAAACATACTCGATCGGGTCTTCAATCGAAACAATATGCACTTTTTTGGTCTTATTTATTTCCTCCAAAATCGCCGCCACCGTAGTTGACTTGCCGTGACCGGTGGGCCCGGCAACCAAAACAAACCCTTGTCTTAAGTCGACAAACTGGTAAAGGGCTTCCGGCAAGTTCAGCTCTTCGATGCTTGGTATCCTCGGTTTTATCAATCTAAAAGAGGCGGCGGCATTCCCCTGGGCATGGTAGGCGTTAACCCTAAAACGGGTTCCCTGTTCAAACTCAAAAGAAAAGTCCAGTTCTTTTTTTTTCAGGAAAATTTTCTTCTGGTTTTCATCCAAGATACTTAAAATCGCCTCTTTTATCTCAACTTTTTCAAAAGAAATCTTGCCGGTTATCGGCTCCAGCTCGCCATTTATTCTCAAAGTCGGGGCAATTCCGAAAATAATGTGCAAGTCGGAAGCATTGTTTTTAAGCGTCAGCTCCAAGAGTTTTTTAATATCCATATTTTAATAGTAAAACAAATTGGTTAACTGTCAAATAGAAAACAGTCGGGAGAAAACCCGGTATCCCGCACCGGACCGATTAAAACCACTTTAAAATTCCGCCACCCGCAAAACCTCTTCCACCGTAGTAATTCCTTCCAAAACTTTAGCATAACCGTCTTGTTTCAGAGTCACCATACCCTTCTCAATCATTACTTTGTTTATCTCAAAGCCCGAAGCCTTCTCCAAAATGAGTCTGCCAACCTTGTCATCAACATTTATTACCTCAAAAATGCCTATTCTGCCCCTATATCCAGTATTATTACACTCCTTGCAGCCTTTGCCGCGCCAAAGAACAACTCCTTTTTGGCCTACTTTCTTCTGCTGGTTTTCCACCAGCGGTTTATATAAATTTCCTAAAACATTTTTAATATCCGTCACTGCCACCTCATCAGGGACAAAACTTTCCCTGCAGTCAGGACAAATTTTGCGCAAAACTCTTTGAGCGATGACGCAAGTTAAGGAAGAGACCAATAAAAACGGCTCTGCGCCCATATCAATCAACCGGGGCGGGGCGCCAGAAGCATCGTTAGTGTGCAATGTAGAAAAAACCAAATGTCCGGTTAAGGCGGCGTGAATCGCCAAATGAGTTGTTTCCTCGTCTCTGATCTCTCCGACCATAACCACATCAGGATCCTGACGTAAAAACGATCTAAGAGCCGAGGCAAAGGTCAATCCCGCCTGCGGGTTAACCTGAACCTGGTTAACTCCTTCAATCTGGTACTCAACCGGGTCTTCAACCGTCATCACATTCACCTTAACGGTGCTGACCTTGGTTAAAACGGAATATAAAGTTGTCGTCTTTCCGGAACCGGTCGGCCCGCAAGCAATGATCATTCCCTGCGGCCGGGCGATCGCTTCTTCAACATCCCTTAAAGCTTTGCCTCTCATGCCAAGTTCCGCCAAAGTCGGAATCTTGCCACTCTTTTTCAACAATCTCATGACAATTTTTTCCCCGTAAACAGTCGGGGCGCTGGAGACCCTCAAATCCACTTCTTCGTTGTTAGCGGTAAAAGAAAATCTGCCGTCCTGGGGCACCCTTCTTTCGTCAATTTTCATATCCGACAAGACTTTAATTCTGGAAACGACCGCATCGTGGACTTTTTTGGGTAAAAGAAGTTTCTCGTGCAAGATACCGTCAACCCGATACCTCACCCGGCTGTCTTCTTCTTGAGGCTCAATATGAACATCGGAAGACTGCGATCGCATGGCAAACTGCAAAATTGTAGAAACAATTTTTGCCACCGGCGCCTCCCTGATCACTTCGTCTAAATGGTCCAAATCCGGCAAAGCTTTCTTTTTTTCCGTTTCCCTAAGAGCCTCTTTCACCTGAAGAGTTAATTCTTGCTCGTATCTGACAGAAATCACCTTTTCTACCTGTTGGGGCAGGGCCATATAAGGTTTTACCTTCAGCTCTGTTTTCCTCTCCAGAAAATCAATTGTTTCCAAATCGAGCGGGTTGCTCATCGCCACAGAAAGAGTACCTGTCTTTTCGTCTAAGGCAAAAGGTATCAGCCGGTACCTTTCTGCTACGCTTCTGGGAACATAAGAAATGCTCACCGGAGAAAAACCGACTTTTTCCAAATCGATAAAAGGTACCCCGTAAAGTTCGGATTTGGCCTTTATTACCTCTTCCGGCGAAACAAACTTTTCCTCCAAAATAACCTCTTCTTCGCCTTTTTCCATCTGTATATGGGCCAACATCACCTCTTCCGCCTGTTTATCGGTCAGAAGTTTTTTCTCCTTCAGGATCGAAGTCAATGTTTTTTCATCCATTTGCGTTACAATTATATTGGCACAGAGAAAGAACAAATTCAAGGTTTGACAAGATGAAGCCCTACGGGTAAACCCATAGTTTTCTTGGTTCATCTATAAACACCTGTTTTTTCCTATTTGTCCTATTGGTCCTTATTCCTTTCGGTTTTACCCATAAACCGCAACCCCTCCACGGCGAAGCGAGCCAGTGTGTTTATCACACCTATCACACACCGGGTGTGTGATAGGTTGACACATCGGGAATTAAAACACCCCCGGGGTGGGTTAAAACAATCCAGGATCGTGATTATCCAAAATGGAGCCACAGGTAAAACCCGTGTTTTTCTTGGTTCACGTAGAAATGACTAAACGTCTAAATGATTAAATGTATAAATCAATAGTTAATGGTTAATGTTAAAATACTCTTATGGCTTTCCTGATTTCCGGCGGCAGAGCAAAACAAAGGCAGAAAGAAACTGCCCTGCTGATTAAAAAATTGGCTATTTCATCAATCAAAAACAATCCCGATGTTTTGGTTCTAAAGCCGGAGAAAAGCATCGGTATCGAAGAAGTCCGGCGGGTGAAAACTTTTCTTTCCAAAAAAAGCTGGCAGGAAAAACTTAAATTAGTCATCGTCGAAGAAGCCCAAACCATGACCCTGGAAGCCCAAAACGCTTTTTTAAAAACTCTGGAAGAGCCCCCTAAGAACTCGGAAATCATTTTAATCTCCAATAACCGGGACTCTCTCTTGCCCACAGTTGTCTCCCGCTGCCGGATAATCGAAATCATCGCCAAAGCCGGTCCACGTTTATCCGGCTACTGGAAAAACTGGCAGGCAATCGTCAAAATGCCTCTTGATCAAAAATTGTCGGGTTTCAGTTTTAAGGACCAAACAGAACTTGAACAATGGTTGAAAGGGTTTATCTTCTGCCTTCAGCGGCGGTTGGTTAAAAGCCAAAAACCGAAAACCGAAATTGCCCGGTGGCTTAGACTGCTGATCTCTTCCCGACAAATGCTAAAAGACCATGTTGGTAATCAAAAGATAGTTGATTGGTTGATGATTAAGATTTAAAATTGAATTATTACTGAATTTGTCGGGTTATTTTAAAACATTTTCAACCTATCGGGGCAAAGATTGGTTTTGTCCGGAGTGTCCATGGGCAGTAATTCGAAGATTAATCGCGGAATCGGTCCGATTTCAAACTTTTGACTTTCCCGAAGGGATCCCTTTGGGATTAAATTTTAACTTTTAACTTTTTTAACCTGTGTTTATCCCTAAGTTCACCATCACCGAGGAGATTCTAAAAAATATTTCCCAAATTGAAGCCTCAAAAGCGATTATTGACACTTCGCCGATTATTCCCGCTTATGAAAAACAGTTCCAGCAGGACGCCATTCTCAGAACAGTTCACTACGGCACCAAACTGGAAGGCAACGACCTAAGTTTCAACCAAGTGGCAAAGGTGATTGAAGGCGGCAAGGTATTTGCCGCCAAAAGAGATATCCAAGAAGTAGTTAACTACCGGGAAGTAATGGACTTCTTGGAAAAATTAGTTGTTAACCAAAGCCAAGGCCGCCAATTCTACAACCAGGAAACTCTTTTGGCAATCCAAAGAATGACCGTGGAGAAAATCGTTCCGGAAAACCAGTCCGGACGGTTCAGGAGTGTGCAAGTGACCATTAGGAACAGCGCTACCGATGAAATTTTTTTCCGCCCGCCTCCGCCCGGAGAAGTCACTTATTTAATTGATGATGTTTTCGCCTGGTTAAACGGCGACCCCTCAAAGAGAACCCATCCGGTACTGCGTTCCGGGATAACTCACTATGTTCTGGTAGCGATCCACCCTTTCACCGAAGGCAACGGCCGGACTGCTCGATCATTGGCTACCTTGGTGTTAATAACCGAAGGTTACAATATTAAACGTTTTTTCGCTTTAGAAGAATATTTCGATCTTCATGCCGAAGAATATTATAACTCCCTTCAGGCGGTTTCTTTACAACCCGGAGAGTTAGGCCAAAAGGACCAAACACCCTGGCTGGAATTTTTCACTCACGGACTGGCCAGCGAGCTCAAGAAGATAGAAGAAAAGGTCCGCCAACTTTCCTCGGATATTCATCTGAAAAAGAAATTGGGCAATAAACAAATCCCGCTCAACGAACGGCAAATCAAGCTGGTCGAACAAATGCGCCAATTTGGCGCCTTAACCATGACCGATGCCACCAAAGTAGTACCCATGGTTTCCGACGATACTATCTGGAGAGACCTAAGAAAACTGATTGAAGTCGGTATTGTTAAAAAAAGAGGCAGCACCAAGGGCGCTTATTACCACTTGACCTCATAAGTCATTTATTTATCCATTTAACCATTCAGCAATATGCCAATTTACTTTTCGAGCCCTTCGATGGTGAGCCTGCCGAACCACTCAGGGTAAACTCGAGTCGAGAAATTCTTTTAACAGTTTAACAAGATAGCAATTAACCATTTAGCAATATAACAATTTCATAAGTTTCGCACTTTCTGTCATCGCGAGCGATCCCGATTCGATCGGGATAGCGTGGCGATCTGGCGGCAAATGAACCGAGATTGCCGCGGTCGCTGGCGCTCCCTCGCAATGACAGTTAATAGCGCGCAAGTGCGAAACTCGTAAATTTATTCTTAATTCTTAAATTTTAAATGATGAAATGATTAAGTGATTAAATGATTAAATAAATTCTGTTTTTACTTTTTCCCTATTATTTTTTAGCTTTTATGACCACCAAAACGTTTTCCGAATTTCTATCAAAACTCGATCAGACTACTCTAAGAAACGAAATTACTGCCATCCTATCACAGCTTTTTAATAAAGCCAGGTATCAAGAAATCGACAAAATCTGCTATCTTTGCTTAGGAAGATTAGCGCCGCCGCACCAATCGATTGATTTTAACTTGGCCGAAAAAAGCATGGTTAAAATCTTGGCTTACACTTTTAACCGGCCGGTAGAAGAACTGACCGAAATTTACAAAAAAAACGGCGACTTGGGCAGTACCGCCTATCAGTTGACCGAAAGCCGCCAAAAAGGGTCTTTGTCAATCGTTGAACTTTACCGCAAATTAGTAATAATTGCCAATCAAGAAGGTTCCGGTTCCCAAGGAAGAAAGTTAAAACTTTTTTCTGAACTCTTAAAACAGCTCGACCCGTTAACCAATAAATATCTTGCCAGAATCCCGGTGGGAAAACTGCGCTTAGGTTTTTCCGAGCTGACCATCCTTGACGCTCTCTCATGGCTAAAGACCAAAAACAAAACCCTAAGACCGGACTTAGAACGAGCCTACAATGTCAGCGCCGACATCGGCTTGGTTGCCAAAACTTTTAAAAAAGGGGGTCTTTTGGCAATTAAGAAAATCCAACCCCAGATAGGTATCCCCATCAGGCCGGCGCTGGCGGGCAGGTTGGCTAATCAGGAAAAAATTATCGAAAAGTTGGGCACTTTCGCTCTCGAGCCGAAATATGACGGCTTTCGGATTCAGATCCATTTCAGCCGCCAACTGCCCGCCGAAGAAAAAAGTGAAAACACGCTTTTAAAGCCGCAGCATTCCTATGTCAGGTTCTTTTCCAGGCAAATGGAAAATACCACCGGCATGTTTCCGGATCTGGTCAAAGAAGTCGAAAGATTTCCGGTCGAGTCGGCCATTTTGGACGGGGAAGCGATCGGATTTAACCCAAGAACAGGTAAATTCCTTCCTTTCCAGGAAACCGCCCAGAGAAAAAGGAAATATGATGTTAAAAAAACCGCCGGCAAAATCCCCCTTAAGGTTTTTGTCTTTGATCTTCTTTATCTCAACGGCAAGCCTATTCTGAAAAAAAGTTTTAAGAAGAGGAGGTTGGCGCTTGAAAAGATATTTCAAAACCCGACGATGAAATCCAACCAGCTAATCAACCTCACTCCTCAAAGGATCATCAAAAACAAATCCCAGATCGAAAAATATTTCAATCTTTATATCAACCAGGGGTTGGAGGGCATCCTTTGTAAAAAACTGAATAGCTCCTACCAGGCCGGAGCCAGAGACTTCACTTGGGTTAAATATAAAAAAACAATGAGGACAAACTTGGCAGACACGATAGACTGCCTCGTTCTAGGCTATTACCGGGGCAGGGGAAAGCGCTCCGGTTTCGGCATCGGCGCTTTTTTGGTCGGAGTTCTGGACCCAAGAAACGAGAGTTTTCTTACCATTGCTAAAATCGGCACTGGATTAAGCGACGATCAATGGCGCCAAATCCGACGCAAGGTCGATTCTCTTAAGACCAAGGAAAAGCCCAAGCAATATTCCGTTCCCAAGGAGCTGACCCCGGATGTTTGGGCCAAACCAGAAATCGTAGTCGAGATCAAATCAGACGAGATCAGTAAATCCCCAATCCATTCAAGCGGGTACGCGCTCCGATTCCCCAGAATGGAAAGGATCCGCCAAAAAGATCCCAATCAATCCACCAGTTTGAAAGAAGTGATCCAGCTTTATAAAATCCAAACCTGCCCCAAAAACTAAAAGTTTTTCTTCCACTGTCATTCCGATCCTGAGGCTTTGTTAAACACCCCCGGGGTGTCCGCCATCCGCCAACCGGCGGAGGCGGATTGGCTCCCCGGGGGTGGGTAAAACGATCCAGGATCGTGATTGTCGAAAACTCGAATTTTTAATTCTTAAATCGTAAATCTTAAACATCTTAAATAACCAATGTTTAATGTTTAATAATTAATCTCCTCTTCCAACCCAAACGTGCAAATGTTAATCTTTTAATATTCCGAACTCTGAAAAGGACAACCAATTATCAATGCTTAAAATATTTACCGTTCGAGCTTGCCTGCCTGCCGGCAGGCAGGTCGAGAACCGAGTCAGACTCGGTCGAGAACCAGCCTTAGACAAATTCTTCTCGACTCTTTCGACGGGCTCAGGATTATAAGTTGCTCAAAGAATAATTACCTTAGTGCCTTAGTGGGGATAGAACGACCTTTTCTCTCGTCATCCTGACCCCGACGTAACGTCGGGATGATGACGAAGGATCCCCCTGGAATGGCAATTTGCCGTGTGACGAGGGGATTCTTCGCTACGCTCAGAATGACAGTGGGGACGAGGATTCTTCCCCGCCAGCAACTGCGTAGCTTTGGGCGGGTCAGAATGACGGAGAGGGAGTGGTCATTCCGAGCGAGTTTTACGAGGCGAAGCGGGCGACAAAGCGTAACGATCGATTAATTAATCAAATGAACCATGAATAAATGAATAGATGTATCAACGATTAAATGATAAATGAGCAAATGATTAAATGTAAAAATAGCTGAATGGTTAATAGTTATAGTTAATATTTAATGATTAATGATTAAATGACCAAATAAACAGCCGTGTATATCTATTTTTTCTCTATCGTTATCTTTTCTATTGTTTTGGCTCTCTCGACCAACTTAGTTCTCGACTCAACCAAAAAACTATCCGCTTATTCCGGCATTGGCAAATACGCTTTAGCCAGCCTGATCTTAGCTATGGGTACTTCTCTTCCGGAGCTGATTATCGGCATCCAAGCGGCAATTAACGACCAGGCCTCGCTTTCTTTGGGAAATGTCCTCGGCAGTAATATCGCTAATCTTTCCATTATCATCGGCGGAGCAACTATTATCGGCGGCCGCTTAAAAATAACTAAAAATGTTCTTAACAACGATATCTATTACGCCTTTTTGATTTGCGTCGCCCCGTTTATTTTGCTGATCGACGGCAAATTAGACCGGTTGGACGGAGTAATCCTGATTGCTCTTTTGGTTTTCTGGCAAACACTTTCGGCCAGCTCTAAAAATAACTCCGGAGCTAAAGAGAAAAGGGGAGTCTTAAGCTCGCTTAAAGAAAAATTTAGCGGCAAAACTAAAAACTTGCTTATCTCTTCCCTGTCGCAATTAGCGATAAGTTTGTTCGCCCTAGTTTTTGCCGCTGACCATTTAGTCAAAAACGCGCGTCTTGTTGCCGAAAAGTTTAACATCCCCTTACTGCTGATAGGAATCTTTCTAATCGGGTTAGGCAGTTCTCTGCCGGAATTGGCTCTGGAATTAAAATCGATTAAAAACAAGGATTCGGAAGTTGCTCTAGGCAACCTTTTGGGGTCAATTGTGATTAACTCCTCGCTGATTATCGGAGTAACCGCTCTGATCAGACCGATCTCGCTGGCCCGGCCCCATCTCTTTTTAGGAGCCACCCTCTTTTTTCTGCTGATCTTTGCCGTATTTTTTCTTTTTATAAGGACTAAAAGCGTCCTTGAAAGGTGGGAAGGGGCGATCCTGCTGATGCTTTATTTTATCTTGGTAGTAATAGAATTTACCTGATCTATGAGGTTTATTGCTGATCTTCATTTCCACTCCAAATATTCCAGAGCCGTCAGTCCGAAGATGGAGCTGGATAACCTGGCCGAGTGGGGCGAAAAAAAAGGAGTTGCCATCCTCACCAGCGCCGATTTTACCCACCCGCTCTGGTTTACCGAAATGGAAAAACGGTTTTTGGAAACAAGTTCGGGCGTCTACCGGCTAAAAAACAGCCCCCAGTCGCCGTTTTTCATCATTAGCGCTGAAGTTTCCTTGATCTTTCCCGGTCATCGAATCCACCTGATTGTTTTTTCTCCTAATCTAAAAACGGCAAAAGAAATCAACCGGAAACTTTCCCAAAAAGGGTTTAACCTTTCCGCCGACGGCAGACCGATATTCGGTATTAGCGCTGTCAGTTTTGTCGGTATGATCAGCAAAATTGATCCGCAGATTACTTTTATTCCCGCTCATATCTGGACTCCCTGGTTTTCTCTCTATGGCTCGCGGTCCGGCTTCGGTTCGATCAATCAGTGTTTTGAAAGGTTTGCCTCAAAAATACCGGCGATCGAAACCGGTCTTTCCAGCGACCCGCTAATGAACTGGCAGATCAAAGAGCTTGACCAGAAGAGAATTGTCAGTTTTTCTGACAGTCACAGCTTAAAAAACCTAGGCCGCAACGCCACCGTTTTTGAACTGCCGGAAAATTTCCGCTATTCCGACCTTGTTACCGCTTTCAAAACTCCATACCGTCAAGGAGTCCGGGAGAAAAAGCCGCACGTCGCCTCCACTATTGAATTTCACCCTGAAGAAGGGAGGTATCACTATACCGGTCACAGAAAATGCTCTGTTTGCCATTCGCCCGAGGACTCACAAAAATTGGGCATTACTTGTCCCGTCTGCGGTAAATTGCTCACTGTCGGGGTGGCCCACCAAGTTAAAAAACTCTCCCGGGCAAAAACGATCAGACCGAAAATAAAAATAGTCGGCGGGCTGAAAATTTTTTGCCACCCGGAAAACCGGCACCATCCGTTCATTTCGTTAATTCCGCTTAGAGAAATTATTGCCGAAGCGGAAAAATCCGGCCCCGAGTCTAAAAAGGTGGCAGAAAAGTATTCCCTGGCAATTGAAAAAATCGGCCCGGAAATTGAAATCTTAATTAAAACTCCCGTCACTAAGATTGCCAAATCACTGGGAGAAAAAGTCGCCGAAGGCATTATCAGAAACCGCACCGGTCAAGTGGTCGTCGAGCCGGGGTATGATGGCCTCTATGGTAAAGTCAAAATATGGCCCAAAGGCCAAAAAAAAGACAAAAAGGAGCAGATTAGTTTGTTCTAAAACCATGGTTGGCCACTGACAGATTAGCATAGGGTCTATTTATTGTTCGAGCCTGTCGAGAACCGAGTCAGACTCGGTCGAGAACCGCTCTTTTAACAAATTCTTCTCGACGTTGCTCGAACAATAAATAGTTCCCAAAAATTCATAAATGTTAAGTCTTAAATGTTTAATGCGTAATGGCAAATGATAAATATGGCGGATTGACTGAAACACCCCCGGGGTGTCCGCCATCCGCCAACCGGCGGAGGCGGATTGACTCCCCGGGGGTGGACCGTTCCGCTATTTACATTTCGAGCGAGTCTGCGAGTCGAGAAATTCTCTTAGCAGTTTATTCTTAATTCTTAAATGATCAATGTTTAATGTTAAATGACCAAATAAAAAGTGTTTAATTCCCGTTTTGATGCCGGCCGAAAATTAGCAGAAAGACTGAAAGAGGAGGGGATTGGCAAAAATCCCTTGATCTTGGCCTTAACCCCGGGAGGGGTAATTGTCGCCGCTTCAGTTGCCGGATTACTAGATACGCCGATTAAATTGGTTAAAACGAAAAGTTTAAGTCTTAAAAATCTTAAAGAAAAGTCAATCATTGTCGTTGACGATGGCCAAATAGAAAGAAAAAAAATCTCCCGGTTGATTAAAAGCCTAAGAAAGGAAAACGCCAGCCGGATCACCGTCTGTTTGCCAGTTTATCCCTTTAAAAAGGTTCAATCGCTTAAAAAAACCGCCGACCGGGTAATCGCTCTTTTCCAACCGAAGATATTCTTCGACACTAAAGAATATTATTCCGACTTTCCCGAAGTCACCCCTGCTTTAGCTCAAAAAGCGCTAAAGCTTGTTTAAACAGCTAATTATCTTAACCGGGCAACCTTCGGCGTTTTGTTCTCTCAATCTCAAACGATCCGATCCGGGTTTCTCTTCCGCTTAAGCCAATGGTAAAATATCGTCAGTCTTAATTTCTAATTCCTAATTTCTAAATTTGAATTCTTAAATGTTAAATGCCAACGATTAGCTTTAATAATATTTAAGATTTAACATTTATAATTTAGGATTTTTGGGATCAAATGAAGCCAGAAACACCCCCGGGGTGAAAATCTGCAGACACCCCGGGGGTGGACTGGATCGCAACCCGTCATCCTGAGTGAACAGAATCTGTACCTGTTCCGGATTACGACAGCCATGCGACAGAATCCGGAATGACAGCGAAATAAGGTTTTGAGACAAGCTCAATGCTTAATGTTAAATGTTAAATGTTAAATGTTAAATGTTAAATATTTAAAGGGCCGTTAGCTCAGTTGGCTAGAGCGTACCCTTCGCATGGGTAAGGTCGGCGGTTCAACTCCGCCACGGTCCACCAAAGTTGATTAGTCGCCCCGATCGGGGCGGGGTTTATCCGCCCACTGGCGCGGCCCCTCGCTTCGGCAGGCATTTCAGCAAGGTAATTCCAAGGTTTTTTGAAATCAATCGCCGATAATACTAGGGTCTCGCCCAGTTAACAGCGAATAGAAGTTAAAATATCGCTGTATAATGGGCTAATATGAGGGTCCATAAACGTCGACGAATTTCAAGACAGAAAGACACCACTCTTTTTAATAGTTTTGTTGCTGATATTCCCGCCTCTAAAGCGGCAGAAATTGTCAGTGTCAACCGTAAAACAGCTGATAGGTATTATTCTGTATTCAGAGAGGCAATTCTTATCGATGCCATCCAAGAGCGTCTCAAGGCAAATCTAAAAAACGGTATCGAAGTTGATGAGAGTTACTTTGGCCCCAAAAGAGTCCGGGGTAAACGAGGAAGAGGGGCTGGGAAAAAGATTGTTGTTTTAGGGCTTTTAAAACGTCAGGGCAGCGTCTACACACAGATCATCAGATCGACAGAGAAAGACGAAGTGATGCCAATCATCAAAAAGGTGGTTGCCTCGGGTTCGGATATCTACTCTGACGGCTGGAGAAGTTATGACGCTTTAGCCGTATACGGATACAACCACAAAAAAGTAAAACACAGCGAAAATGAGTTTGCCCGGGAAGACGGAACACATATCAACGGAGTAGAATCATACTGGTCATGGGTAAAAAGAAGACTGGCTCAGTTTAATGGCATTTTAAAAACTCAGTTTGCTAAACACATGTTAGAATCAGAGTGGAGATTTAATCACAGGGATAAACTCTCTGCCGATCTGAAAAGATTACTCAGAAAATTGAGTTAACTGGGCAAGACCCTTGTATTTATAGTGAGTTCAATAATAGCGGGAATTTTAGCAGGCCTGATTATTTTTAGAGATTTAAGAAAAAATCTAGTAAAACTCAGTTTTATTGGACTGTCTAACTTTTTAACACTTATTGGCTTGTTGATAACAACTGTATTGGTTGGCACGAAAAATAAAAACGAGCGTGTCAATTCATTGCTTGCCGAAATAAAACAGAAAGGATATTTTTGGAAAAGGAGAGTTGCCACAATTTTGTTTTTCGTGGCCATACCTTTTCTGGTGTTTGGTTTGTTTGAATTGTCTTCGTTGATTAGAGAAATCGGTTATTCCAGCATGAGATATTTCATAAGCGATTTTGTAATTCCTATTTTGATTATTTATGTTTTGCCAATTTCAGCTCTGATTATTGGCCTCGTGATTAAAAGAATTAAAATTGAAGATAGAAATTTATTCAAGCAATTGAAATCAGCTGGATATTCGTCTTGGTCATTTCAGCCGAAAGATAAAATGAAAGATGCTTTCGTTCCTGTTTTTTCTATTTCATTTTTAATTATCTCTTGGTTGTTAGTTAAATTGGTTAGGTTTACTGTTTAGAAGTTTTAAAGCGGCGCGATAGCTTTCTGACACGAAAAATTGCGGCGGCGAAAAAGAATTGTTTTTTCTACAACAATTTCCGGTTTCTTTAAGAAGATAGACACTGAGAAACACCAACCGACGCCAAAGAGCTTAAAGACACTCTTAAACAAACAATTGTCCCAGCTTCGGGGAAAAAACCTGATCAGTAAATCCTCCCCGGCCTAAAGGCCAAGGACTCCCTCTTCCAAAGGATGCTCGCCACGTACCGCCACAGTGGGATATGGTTGGTGTATACCACCGTGGCCCCACGTGGTTTCCCAAATGGTAACGTGGAAACCCACGGTTTTCTTGGTTCATGTATAAAAGAAAGGTTCAAAAATAATCAAATGTGTCAAATACTAAAAAGTATTCCGGGCGTGGGAATAATAACAGCGTTTGTTTTGGCTTCCGAGATAGGAGATCCTAAAAGATTTCCAGAGGGAAAGAAACTGGCGGCTTATCTGGAACTGGTTCCTTCCTGCTACCAATCCGGCGGGGTAAAAAGATTGGGAAGCATAACAAAATTAGGCAGCCCGTATGCAAGGTGGGTATTAGTTCAGACTGCCCATAGGCTGGTCAGGAGCGATGCCAATACAAAACTTTTTTACCGGGCCCTTTCGGCAAGACGCGGAAAGAAAAAAGCAATTGTGGCCGTTGCCAGAAAGATAGCAGAACTATCCTACCGGCTTTTGGTTGACAACAGAAAATATGAGATAAGAATGCCAAAGAGGGAATAGGTCCGGTATTTTATCTAGGGATTTATGCCCTGCGAGAAATGAGTGGATGTCCCGAAATGGCAGGTTGATTCTTGAACAAGGATCAAGTGATATTAGTCACGAATAGGTGCCAATGAGAAGAAAATCAGCTGGAATATAGCGGAAGTAGTTTCATAGGTGATAAAATATTGACGTAGCGAAACATCATATATACAGATACATACAGATACAGAAACGTTATATGAAATGCCGTGCATACTTTAATGAACATACAAACTTGCTGTACCAGTAATGATTATTGAAGCTCCAAGGGTTAATAACCCTCGGATTCTTGCATCATATTACAGACATGGCTACGGTCAAGAGCTGAAATCCACCGAAGCGAAAATAAACATATCCCCTGTTTCGCTATCCAGCCGTGGTCTAATCCCGCCGCTGCGGGACCACGGATTTTCGCGAGGGCGGATTAATATAAAAGAGGGAAATATGAAGAAGTCCAGTTTAAAAATTGTGTTAATCAACCCACCCTCCAACTGTGTGAATGATGATAGGGTTGAACCACCTTTGGGTCTTCTCTATCTAGCTTCTAATCTAAGGGGAAACGGTTACAGAAACGTTTCTGTTTGTGATATGAGTGGGTCTAGGTCAGGGTTAGAAATTAGAGAAAGAATAGAGAGTGTTCCAAGTGCTGATATTTATGGCATAA
This sequence comes from Patescibacteria group bacterium, assembly GCA_018830585.1. Lineage (GTDB taxonomy): Bacteria > Patescibacteriota > Microgenomatia > UBA12405 > JAHJSD01 > JAHJSD01. Next base: position 14,466 of record JAHJSD010000016.1, on the reverse strand, counting down.
CCTGTCTTTGTACTAATTATCAATATGCTAAAGATGTTATTAGACATATTAGATCTACAAATAAGTTGGCTTATGTTGTTATAGGCGGTCCGAATCCATCAGGAACTCCTGAATTTACATGTGATGATTCTGGAGCAGATGTAGTTGTTGTAGGTGAGGGCGAGGACATCTTTAAAGAGTGTATAGATTCTTTTGTTGGTGGCTCAAGATTGACAGGCATACAAAATGGAGTCGGTAGGAAAGATATCGATTCTTATGCTTTTCCTGCAAGAGACCTTGTTGACTTTACAACATATTCTAGAGAATTAATGGGAAATAAGGTGATATCCCTACTCAGTTCAAGGGGATGTAAGCATCATTGTGCTCATTGCAACAGTGTAGTTATGGGTGGTGGAAATAGAATTGTGAGATATAGAAGTGCAGACAATACTATTGAAGAAATAAGTACGATGAGGGGGTCATACAAATATTACAGATTTGATGACGATCACTTCACAGGAAACCCCAATCTTGAAGAGTTATTAATGAAAATAAAAAACCTGGATATAATTTTCCGCATTTTTGCTAGAATAGAAGATTTAAATGAAAAAAATTCTAGATTATTAAGAGAGGCTGGATGTGTCCATGTATCGATTGGTTTGGAGTCATTATATCCGCCTAACTTAAGAATAATAGGTAAGAAATCCCAGGTAGGTTATGAAGAGAATGTGCAAATTGCCAAATCCAATGGATTGGTAGTAAGGTCTTCATTCATGGTTGGCTTGCCTTTTGATACAGATGAAACAATTGGACAATCATTTACAAGAGCTGCACGGTTAGGGTTAGATGAATTTGCGATATATCCTTTGATTCCGTACCCTGGGACTACCATTGCAAAATTTCCTGAAAGATTTGGATATACTATAGTAAGTGAAGATTTTACCGATTATGTACAAATGGGTAAAGATGGAAGAACATGTTTTGCATTGAAACATAAAAATTTTGACCCCGAAGATGTTAAAAGATGGCTTAAAGTAGCCACTAAGATACTTAAATCAGGAGGAGTAAAACATATGAGTGAAAGTGAGGTGGCTAAATAATGTCCTACAAACCATCTCAAAAGAAGAATTCAGATAATATTCAGGTAAACTGTGCTGTTTGTGGTTGTGATAGTAATAGCTATACTCCTTTATTTTATATTTCTCAAAGAAGGATAGTGGAGTGCTCTAAATGTAATCATGAATATGTCAATCCCATACCAAATCCCAAAAACACTAGCTGTCTTATCATCTACTAAGGATGTAGAAGATTTTTTTTAACTTTATATTCTTAGATCCAATTTTATCACCTGATTTTTCAGTTGTGATAAGAAAAGGAAAAAAATAATGTGACCTTTGGAGACTCCTTTGAGAATGTTGAATTAAGCCCTTACAAATGGGCTACACATATGGATAAATTTGAGAAGCTGGCAAGAGGCGAAGATGTTTTTCCAGTTACTGTTGAACTGGATTTGGTTAGTTATTGTAATCATGATTGTGGATGGTGTGTTGATCCAAAGCATATGAGTCATTCTCTTGAAAGAGAATTTGTTTCTAAACTACTTCATGAACTTAAATCTTTGGGTATCGAAGGGATAGTCTTCAAGGGTGGAGGAGAAGGAACCCTCCATCCATCTTATGCTGAAATTTTAGAAGAAACAAAGAATTTAGGATTTGATGTAGGCATTGTTACAAATGGAAGTAAACTGCCTGAATTATATGAGCCAATAACAAAAAATGCGAGTTATGTAAGAGTAAGCATTGATGGTCCGACACTTGAATCTCATCGAAGAATTCACAAAAGCAATGATTTCAATGATGTTGTAGCAGGAGTTAGAAAAATGATTCAACTAAGAGAAAGTCCAGAACAAAGACATCCGATAATAGGGCTCTCTTTTGCCATGGATTATTCTTTAATAGATTTGGTCGGAGAAGCAATTAAATTAGGAGATACCCTAAGGGTAAACTATGTCTTTTTTAGACCGCCTTTTTTTGAAGAAGCTGGAAGAAAAAACACCATGACTGTTGGGCAAAAAAGAGAACTTTTGGCGGCATTTGAAAAAGGTAAAAAAGCTTATAATGGGGAAATGAAAATTTTTATAGATTATTGGATATCTGATGGCGAGGCAGAACACTTTGTTTTAAGAGGTGAATCGCCAAGAAGAGGCAAATACATGCAAAAAGGAGCAAATGGGATTGAGCATATTACTGGAAGGTGTTTAGCTTCACCCTTATTGGTTGTTGTTACTGCTGATAAAAAAATGTATCCCTGTTGCAATCTTAGATTTATTGAAGAATGGAGTATTGGCACTTTAGATTATGAGCGTGGAAATACATTTGAGAGAATTTGGCATAGTGAAAAAAGAAGAGAAATTATGGAAAAGATTCATAGTATTAAGTGCATTAGATTTTGTACTCATCCAATGAGCAAATATAATGAAGTCATTGAATATTTGAGAAGTCCACAACATCATAGGGGGTTTGTATGAAAAATAGAAAATTAATACTAAAAAAAGAATCTTTTGGAGGACTTTTGGTAGATACAAAAGTAGGGCAAGGGATATTTCTCAATCCAGAAGAATATGAATCTAAAAAACAAGAATTGTTAGAATCGGAACATAAAGGTTATCAATTAAAAATAGTAGACGTGACAGAACGAGGTTACCCCCTTCTTACAAATGCTACTTCTACTCCAGATAGTATCTTCTGGGAACTAACAAAAAGATGCGATGGTTCATGCGCAGATTGTTTTATGGATTCAAATGCGGAGAGATGGGATCGACAGGAAGTCAATTTTAGAGAGATTGAAAATATTGTAAGGCAATTTTCAGATTTAGGTGGCTACAGTCTCCGATTAACAGGGGGAGAGCCAACCCTAAGAAAAGATTTTTTTGATATTGTTGATTTATTAAATGAAGAAGGAATTATTACAGGATTAAACACAAATGGATTTTTTGGAAAAGAAAAACTTGAGTCTATTTTATCTAGAAATATAAAAGATATTAGAATAAGTGTTGATGGTCCTGAAAAAGTGAATGATAGCATTAGGGGTCGGGGAAGCTATAGAAAAGCGATAAGAACAATATCAAATATTGCAGAATATAACAAAACAGCAGACGAGCCCGTTCAACTAATTATAAATTTTGTTCTGATGAAAAGAAATATGGAATATATAGAAGAGATGATTGGATTAGCTTGTAATTATAATTCAAAGATTAGTTTTGGGTTATTAAGATTGAGCGGCAGGGCCAAAAGAGAGGAGATGCTCTCTCCTGAAGAAGTTGTTCGGGCAGCTTATAAAGTCCAGCAAATGAGAACTAAGTTGGGATTAGCAAAAGGTGTTGTGAGAGTTAATTATGATATTTTTTGTGGAGGGATGCAAGATGGTAAAGGAAGAGAACTATCTAAAGATACGCCTTTCCCTTTTGACAATTCAAAATGTCCCTTAGCCTGTTCCGGTTTTACTCTTGATGCTTATGCTAGGATAGTCCCTTGTGGTTATCTTGTCGATACTGAGGAGTGGATTGGTGATGATGTCAGGGGCAAAGATTTGCTTGAAATATGGCACAACTCACCAATCTTAAATAAAGCTAGAAATGCGACAAGACAGGGTTGTATAGGTTGTGGATACCACGTGGTTAAATGTAATGGTGGTTGTCCTGCAATGGCATATTTTTTAGGTGGAGACATTAATGGAAAAGATCCTTATTGTGTTAAGGGAGTTGATGTAGATAGAATAACAAAAACAAAATGAAACTTAAAGAAATATTACTTGGGGTTAGGAATTTAGATTTATATACTCCAGAAGAATGGCAGGAATATATTAGTTATTTCTCTAGTAGTAATGAAATTTTGAGTTATATTGCAGAACAATCAGCTAATCCCCAAGTCCCCCGAGATCTATCAAAGAGTCTTTTATTAAGAATCAAAGGAGGCAAAGGAGCTACTTCTATTCCCATAGACATTGGTACATCTGACAAAATTACTGATTCTAATTATTTAGCTAATCCTGAAGTAAGAGCCAGAATCACATTAGGAATTGTCTCTGGATGTTATGATCTGTTACATCTAAGACATATCAGAAGTGTGATTTATGCGAAGCAGTTTCTTAGGCAATACGAGCATCCACGATTATGCGTTTTAATATTATCTGACGAAAATATAGGGACTAAAAAAGGAAATAGCAGACCAATACTTAATATAAATGAGCGGCTAGAAATGATTTGTGGTATTAATTGTGTTGATTACGTCATTCCGCTTCGAGAACCTAATTGCTTAACTGTACTAGAAAAAGTAAAGCCTGATTATTTTTTCAAGGCCAGAAAAGACAATGCGCAGGCTATTGTTAAACAAGAAATAGATCTAGTTGAATCATGTGGTGGAAGGGTTGTTATTTTTCCTCCAGCTTCTGGAAGAAGCTTTTCCACTACAAAAATAATTGAGACTGTGCTTAAGGGTGGTTAGATGGAATTTGGAGAAATTACTACATTTGCACAATCACTTGATGGTTCAAGAAAATCTGTAGATAGAATATACACTTTCTTATTAGATAAATTTGAATTAGAAAGGCCAGAAGAAAGAGATTTTCAAAGAAACGGCGCTTTGATTACATTTGATGGGCATAGTGGAGCAGGAAAAGATACTCAAATAGCTCTGCTTAAAAAACACATGCAAGAAACTGTTATGTATCAGGGGCGCAGGATTGTTGAGCTTGTGCAGAAAAGGAGTGACCCATTTAGACAGGTGCCAAAATATTTATGGGCGCATCCAGAAATTCAATCAGGAACAGATTGTTCACAACTACTTTTAACTGCTGGCAGAAGATATTTTGCGTATAATACACTTTTGCCATTGTTGGAGGACCCCGTTGCTATTGTAATACTTAATGTAATACTTAATAGAAGCTATCTATCCCACATTGCCTATCATGCCTCTAATACAGATGAATTGCCTGATTTAATTGCATTATCGGATTTTGACCCAAATTCTGACTTAGCTTTTGTTTTAGAGTGCGATGTGAATATTGCTTATTCAAGAGTAATAAGTAGGTCTGCTCAAAAAGGAGGGATCATCTACAAGAACGAAAGGCCTGATTATATTGAAAGAGTTAGGAGAAATTTCAGGGGGCTAGCAGCTCTTGTTAATAGATTAGTTTTTGTTGACACCTCAAATGAACCTGAATTGGTTACTCAAGAAATATCTCAAAAGGCCGATACTTATTTTCAACAAAGAAAATGAAAGCAGTAATATTAGCTGGCGGGAGGGGAAGTAGGTTAGGTAAACTAACGGAATCTATGCCTAAGTCGTTAGTTGAAGTTTCAAGTAGACCCATATTAGAACATTTGATAAGGAATGCTTCAGAAGCAGGCATTAGAGATTATGTAATAAATACAGGGTATCTAGGTCACATGATTCAAGAATATTTTGGGGATGGTTCAACTTTTGGTGTTAATATACAATACTTTGGATCAGTAGGAAAAGGACCAGAACAGCCTATATTCACTGCAAGAGGATATTTGGGGGAGGGGACATTTTGCTGTTTTTGCAGTGATAATATCTTACTTCCATCTCAAATAGAAAGAATAATTAAATTCCATTCGCAAGCGAGCGCTGATGCAACTTTTACTTTAGAACAAGGCGAGCCTACCAGAACAAAAAGAGTTAGACTAAAAGGTGATAGGGTAGTGGGGTCAAGCACTAGTGTAGCCAACCCAGTGTTAGTTTATAATATGGCTATGCAAACAGCATTTCTTGATATGCTTTATGAAACTGTAAAAGATAGAGACGACAAAGCGTTTGCATATGCAATGGATGGTCTTGCAGGTAAATATAGGATTTATGCGTTGGGTATACTTTTTATTAATATTAATCTGCCAGAAGATATTCCACATGCAGAGAGAATCTTAAAGTGAGTTGATAAAAATGGGCAAAGATGTTGATTTTAAATCATTAGGCTTTCCAAGTAGAGAGATGTATGAATTTCCCAATATAATAAATATAGAAGTTTATAGGGGAGATTGTTATTGTAGTTGTGTCCATTGTCCTGTTGGAACTACAGAGCCTAGCGATCGTAAACAAAGATTTGGAGAGAGAGGGATTGATTTAGAGTTATATAAAAAAATTGTTGCCGAAGTATCACACCACCCTCATTCAGCTATTAGAGTACATTCAGTTGGTGAGCCACTTATTTGGGAAGGTCTAGTTGAAGTTTTAAGGTTTACTCATGACAATGCTGTGAGATCTTGGATTTTTACATGTGCTGCAACTAGCAATACTGATTTATTGGAAGCAATTTGTGAGAATATCAATGTTGTAGAAGTATCTGTAAATAGCACCACTCCAGAAGATTATAGAGCAACAAAAGGCATTAATGCTTTTGAACTAGTTTTAGGAAATATAAGGAGAATGCATGAATATATTACAAGCAAAAATTTAGCTACCCGTTTAATAGTTAGCAGAGTAGAGTCTCTAGATAAAACAAAAGATGAAGAATTTGTAAGATATTGGAAATCATCTGGTTTAGTTGATGATGCATTTGCAAGAAGTTATCATACTTATAATGATATGATGCCTGAATTGTCTTCGCAAGAAGGCCAACACAAACATGATCCATGTTTGGTGCATTGGGCTAGATTTAACATAAGCGTGAATGGCTATGCAGTAGTATGTTTTAATGAGCTTTTCAAAGAACATCTGAATCCTTCATTGATACTTGGAGATTTGAGAGAACAATCAATAGCTGAAATTTGGCTTGGACCTAAATTAACTGCTCTTCGCAGAGCAGAATTGAGTAGGGATTATTCAACTCTTCCTTTTAGTAAAGCTTTACCATGCAAAGATTGTTATTCCTGCCAGCCACTGTTTGGCAATAGGCAGACCAGTGAATATCAAATAAAACAGTTGGGGAATAAAAATGCTTAAACTTTACAAAGAACATCCAGAATTTGATGAATTTACCAAGTTTGATACAGAAACAGGCAAACTTGTAGCTATAACCGAAAAAGGATTTAATTCATTTTTGCCAGAAGGTTTTCAGGAAAAATCAACTGCAGAAGAACCAATCCAGAGAATAGAAACAGAAAATGCAACGATTTTTACAGGAGAAACACCCAAAACACACACGAGATTTCCAAGAAGGATTTATTTTCAGATTACAAGGTATTGCAATCTTAAATGTCCTATGTGTTTTATTAAAGCAGGAAAAGAGGGAGCTCATGTTCCAACAGATGCAGTAATGGATGTGGCTGAATTTATGGGTCAAAACGGATTGGTTGAAGTTAGATTAACAGGGGGGGAACCAACATTACATCCTGATTTCTTTGATATCCTACATAAATTTCAAGAAGAAAATATATATGTTTCAGTCGCTACTAATGGAGTGATGAGTCAAAGGACACTCGATGCATTATGTGAAGAAAAAAATCTTTGGGTTATTTGTTCAGTTGACGGTAATAGAGAAACGCATAATAGGTATAGACCAGACACCTTCGATAGGATAGTAAGAAGCTTAAGATATCTAAAATCTAAAAATCCTGCAACAAGGCTTAGGCTAACGACAGTTCTGACTAGAGAAAACAAGGGACAGATGTATGAGTTGGGGGAACTTTGCAAATCACTAGACGCAGAAAGCATAACTGTAATACCACTACGCCCCCAAGTAAGGGACCCTAAAGTTAAAGATGATATGGTAACTGCTGAAGAATTTAGGGAAGTTATAAAAGATCTTGTTAGGGCAAAGGAAAAATTAGGAATAAGAATAACAACTACAATAGAAACGGATTATAAAAAACAGATTTATGCTGATCCGGTTTTTAGAAAAAGATCATCTTGTGCTGCAGGTAGAGAAGGGACAAATCTAGATTATGATGCAGAAAAGAAGGAATTTGTCGTTTACGGTTGTTCATACTCGCCAGTGGTTGACCTAAAGGCTGATTATAGAGTAAGGAAACCTTTCTTGGCAGGGACATTCCTTATTCATAATGTACCTAAATTTTTAGATATCTGGAGAGATAATTCAGCATGGACTATTTTTAGAGATCTCTCTTTAAAATCGGATGATTGTAAAAAGTGTGAATATTTTTCAAGACACAAGTGTGTCGGCTCTTGCCCAATACAGAACGTAGACTATAGTTTGCTTGATATCGATAGAGATGTATTGGCACAATTGAAAGAGCAGATTCAGCACACAAGCGAGTGGTATTGTTATAAAAAGATAAATGAAAACAATTATTAAGGTACTAATATTGTTGTATTAGGTTTTAAAAGTGCCTTATATGACCTGCAGTGACATAATATTACAGATATGAAGCCCCACGGGGTAAACCTACGGTACCAATCCAAACGCCCCGTTGGGGCGAACATACCTAAACCAGAAAACCAATTCATCCACGGGCTAATCCCGCCGCTGCGGGATCATGGTTTTTCGCAACGGCGGATTAAAATATGTTCAAGAATCCAAAAAAGAGCTTCTTGCGTTTAGGTGTTCTCGAAAATAACATCAAAACTCTGAATTTAGATAAATCAGTTTCAGTTGAAGAAGTTGAAAATTTTTCTGTTTCAATAATTCCAGCGTGGGGTAAAACAAAAATCAAAAATTATCAAATGATTTGCAAAGTCTTTGGCATTGATTATTTTACGGTTTTTGATAACGACAAAGCGACTGACGATGAACCGGCAAATGAAAATACGGCGATAGAAAATAAGGCTGAAAACGAAAAGAAAACAAAATTTTCAACAAGTTTTGAAGCAAAGCTCGGAGTAACCAACGACAATAAGTTTCAAAAGTTGGTAAAAAAGATTGATGAATTGGCCAATATAAATCTATTGGGTCAAGAAACCAAAGATTGTGTAAACAATCTGAAAACCTTTATTGAAAGCAATAATTCTGATAATATCTAACTAAACCCACCCACCACCCAATCTGAGGTCCCGCCGTCCGCTCGCCCCGCCTTCTCCGCCAGCCGGCGGATTCGGTCGGGCGGGTATAAATTCTAGCCGTCCAATCAGGCGGGCAAAAAGGGGGGGTTGGGGGAGGGAATTTTTGCCCGTTTGCAAGAGTTAGCCAGTATTGGGGGTTTTCCTGAAAGTGGGTTCTAACTTTTTTCAGAAGACACCACAAAAAAAAGAGTTGTTTATTTTTAGATAATAAAAGCTCCGACCTCACCTTCGGAAATGAAGCGTAAATAATAGTTGATGGGCTATAACCACGAGCGGACGAAGTGAGTCGAATCAGTTGGTGGCTATAGTCATGAGCGGAACCCTGAACCAAACGCCTTTATACAGCAACCATTGGTCCCCCGCAACTACAGGGGGCATTCTGGTTCATGAGAAACCAAAAACCGCGCTCCGGAATCTGCTAAACTCGTTTCATGACCGATGTAGTTAAGGTCTCAGGCTTATTCGACAAACTTAAACTAAACTTGGAAAGGCGGAAAAAGTATGTTAAAGAGGAATTCCAGGCCTACGGGTTGATGTTGGCCGAAGAATTAGAAGACTGGAAAAACAAGTCTCTTTATATTAAACTTGCCAAGCAAACAGACAGACAGCTCCTGGAAAAAGCGCGGCTTTTCGTTAAAGACCAACTCAGAGGAACAGTAAAAAGTAACGCCAAGCTTTTCATGTGGAAATTAAAAGAACTAAAAAATGAAATCAAAAGCGGATCTCCATCTTCACACCAACCTCAGTGACGGGCTTTCTTCGCCAAAAGAGATTATCAATGCGGCGGTAAAAGCAGGGATTAATGTTATTGCCATTACCGATCACAACACAATTAAGCCGGCCCGGATCACCAAAGAGCTGGCGCTGAAACAAAAAGCCCCCCTGGAGATAATTATTGGGGAAGAAATTTTTACCATTCAGGGAGAACTGATCGGACTTTTTCTAAAAAATAAAATAGCCCACTCTTTAGAAGTTTTCAAGACCGCGGAAAAGATCAAAGCCCAAGGGGGCCTTGCCATCATCCCTCATCTGAAAAGACTTTTTCACGGTTACAGTCTTGGTTTTAAGGAGGTTACCGAGCTAAACAAACGCCAACTAATAGACGGGCTTGAAATCTATAATTTCTGGGACCATAACTTTTTGTTAGCCGCCGGAAGGGCCAAGGCCAACAAAAAATGGCAATTGGCAATGATCGGTTCCAGCGATAGCCATCATGCCATGACCGTCGGCAAAGTTTATACCAATTTTCCCGGTAAAAACGCCGACGACCTTAAAAAAGCCCTCGTCGAAAGGAAAACTTTGGCCGTTAATCGGGCAAATTTTCTAGACCACTGCCTGATCGAAACCGGCCACCTGATTGAACTTCTTAAGAGAAAAAAGTCTCCCGGTCCGGATAAGCAAATCGTTAAAGTCGGCTCCCGCGAAAGACTGAATCATATGATAAAATTGTTAAAAGAATGAAAAAAACAAAAATTGTTATTTTTGGTTTGGTTTTGGCCTCGGTTTTGTTGGCAGTGCCTCTGCTGACCCCGATAATCAAATCGGAAAAGATCGCCGTTTCTTCTCAGGAAGAGGAAGAAGAGCCGTTGCTATTTCCGGGAACAGTGACCGCGGAAAAACAAGTTGCCCTAAAATTTAAAACTTCGGGCAAATTGGCTTGGGTAGGAGTTAAGGAAGAAGACTTTGTCAAAAAAGGCCAGACAATCGCATCTTTAGATAAAACTGAGCTTGAAAAAACATTCAAAAAAGAAATCAACGATTATCTTTCCGAAAGATGGGATTTTGAACAAACTCAAGACGACTACCGGGAAACCAAAGACCGGTATTTAGTCACCAATACCATTAAAAGGATCTTGGAAAAAGCGCAATTTGATCTGGAAAACAGCGTTCTGGATTTGGAAATCGCCAAATTGGCGGTTGAATATGCCGCCATCACTACCCCGATAGACGGGATCGTCACCCAGATAGACGAACCGGTCCCCGGAGTAAATATCACTCCGGCTACCGCCGTTTTTACCATTTCGGACCCTGACAGCATTTACTTTAAGGCCGAGGCCGACGAAGAAGAAGTCGCTTCAATAAAAGAGGGCCAAAAAGGCAAAATTGTCTTAGACGCTTATCCGGACCAGGAGTTTGCCTCAACAATAATTTCAATCGGTTTTGCCCCGATGAGCAGTAAAACAAGTACCGCCTACGCGGTAAAAATGTCTCTTCCGGAAAACACTGATCTTCGATTCCGGTTGGGGATGAATGGGGAAGTAGAAATGGAATAAGGCGAAATCTAAAAAATCAAATCTCAAAAGTCAAAATTCAAAGGTCAAAATTGGTAATCAAGACTTAAGAAAATAATCATCAAATATTTTTTAGCTCTTCCTCTTTATTTTTTGATTTTTGATCTTTGATTTTTGAATTCAATATACCATATACCATGCTTACCATGCTAAAGTTAACCAATGTTTCCAAAATTTACCAAGTAGGGGACGAGGAAGTCCGTGCTCTGGATGATCTTTCCTTAGAAATTAAAAAAGGTGAGTTCGTTGCCATAATCGGCGCCTCCGGCTCGGGCAAGTCAACTTTACTCCACGTTTTGGGCGCTTTAGACCGGCCCAGCAGCGGCAAAATAACCTGGCAGGGCAAAAGGCTAAACAAGATGTCCGATAGGGAACTAGCCTCTTTTAGAAACCGGCAGATCGGTTTTGTCTTCCAGCAATTTCATCTTTTGCCAAGAACCAGTGTTTTGGAAAATACCATGCTGCCGACGATATATTTACCGGCTGATGAAAACAACCGAGACCACAGCCGGAAAGCCAAAAAAATTCTCAAAGAACTAGTCTTGAGCGACCGGCTGAACCACACTCCCGGCCAGCTTTCCGGAGGACAGCAGCAAAGAGTCGCCATCGCCAGAGCCTTGATAAATAATCCGCAAATAATTTTAGCTGACGAGCCAACCGGAAACTTAGACTCAAAATCCGGCGAACAGATTCTTAAAATATTAGAAGGCCTGAATAAAAAGGGCTTAACTGTAATTGTGGTTACTCACGATATTGATATTGCTAAAAAAGCCAAAAGGCAGATTATTATCAAAGACGGGAAAATTATCAAAGATACCGGAAGCTCGTTACAAACAGACACCCCCGGGGTGTCTCAGGTATGACACCCCGGGGGTGGAACAGATTGCAACCTGTCATCCTGAGCGAAGCCCTGTACCGACTGGTACGGGGGAAATTCCGACGACGAAGGATCCCCGCCCGCAACACCTGAGCGCAGCGATGGCGGGCGCGGCCCATCGGGAAGAGCAAAGTGCCAATGATTAGGGGATTCTTCCCCGCCAGCAACTGCGTAGCTTTGGGCGGGTCAGAATGACGAGGAGGGAGAGAATCACAGAAACACCCCCGGGGTGGGTTCTGACTCCCCGGGGGTGGACTATAAACAACCAAACCTGTTGAAGGGGTCGAGAAACAATTTATCAATTTCATCACTAAACCATGATTGCCAAAGCAATCGGTTCCATCCAAAACTGGAAATATATTTTCAAAACCTTAGCCAAAAACAAGGCTCGGTCGATCTTGACCGCCTTAGGAATTATTATTGGCGTCTGGGCGGTAATTGTTTTGGTCGCCATCGGCAATGGATTGAGAGAATACATCAACGACCAGTTTGAAAGCTTGGGTTCAAACGCGGTTTATGTTATGCCCATCAACGAAGCGCAGTTAAAAGGCCAGGCCGGCGGTTTTGGAGCCGGTTTTGCCACTTCCTTTGACGAAAAAGACGTTGAAAAACTTAAGAAAATAAAAACCGCCAAGTATGTTGTCCCTGCCGCCAGCGTTTCTAATTCCCTCAGCTTCAAAAACAAAGACTGGATTGTAGAGTTAATTGGTACCACCCGCGAATTCGAACAAGCCCAGAATTTTAAACCCGGCATCGGCAGGTTTTTTAACTCGGCCGAGCAAAGCCGGGGTAAAAACGTGGTTGTTATCGGCTGGAAGGTGAAAGAAGAACTTTTCGGAGAGGAGGATCCAGTCGGCAAAAGAGTAAAAATCGACAACAAATTCTTTAAAATTGTCGGCGTAATCGAGCAAAAAGGCGGCGCCGGTTTGGGTTCGAGCATGGACAATCACGCTTTTATTCCTTACAAAGCCCTTTGGGGTTTAACCGAAAAAAAAGAGTTTAATTTTATTTTAATCACCGCCGAAAACAAAGACCAGATCGACCCGCTTAAAGAAGAAATCAAAACCATACTCCTTAAAAAGTACGATAAAGACGATTTCTCCGTTACCGACCAATCCCAGCTTTTAGGAACAATCAATAAGGTTTTAGGAGTACTCACTTTAGGTTTAGCCGGTATTGCCGCCATTTCTCTAATCGTCGGCGGCGTCGGCATTATGAACGTAATGTTAGTTTCGGTCCAGGAAAGAACCAGAGAAGTGGGTCTGAGAAAGGCGGTCGGGGCAACCAACTCAGACATCCTTTTCCAGTTTTTGTGCGAGTCGGTTATTCTCAGCGTGGTCGGCGGTATTATCGGGTTGGTCTTTGCCATTATTGTCACCCTGATTATCAACCGCTTTTTCCCGGCAACAATCACCCTCTGGTCGATTATTTTAGCCATCGCCGTTTCCGCCGCGGTGGGAATCGTTTTCGGCATTGCCCCGGCTAGAAAGGCGAGTAAATTAGCGCCCGTTGACGCTTTAAGATACGAGTAAATTCCAGACCTTGTTCTGTTTTAAGATATTGGGGTCCACACATCTTTTAGAAAAGCAGTCTTAACGGTAAATTTCCCTCCGATGGCCAACTCTTAAGATAACAATTTTATTTTTATCTAAGTCAAAGGTCACTCTGTAATTTCCCGCTCTCCAACGATATGAACCCAGCGAAGATTTAATCAGTTTCTTAGCGTAGAAAATTGGTTTTTGAGAGTAAAGCTCTAACTTCTTCTTGATTTTCTTTTTCACCACAAGATCAAGCTTTTTTATGTCTTTCGCCGCGCTTTTGGTGTAGATCAGCTCATATTTCACCGAAGACTTCCTGATGAGTAAAAGTCTCTCCCTTTTGGTATTCTTCTCGTGCTTTTTTAATACTCTTTAGGTATTTTTTATTGGCTAAAGCCAACAAATCTTCAAAAAAATCAATGTCAACGATAGCAGACCTTATCTTGCCTCTTTTAGCCACCAAAAGATATTCTTTACTTTTTTCTATGGCAGCAAGACTGTCTGCCAAGTTGTTTCTTAACGTTGTCGCGTTTATTACATTCATGTTGATTTAAATTTAACATTTGGAACGTACGTTGTCAAACTTACAGTAGAATCAAAAAAGGGTCATGCCGTGTGTTTCGCGGCAGCGAAATTCTACTTCATGGGTCCAGAGTCTACTGAAAAATCGGGGGCTCCCTCCCGACTTCGCCATTTTGATTTTTGGAAAAAGATTTACGCAAAGATAGGCATGTTTTTTCATAATTTTAGCGATTTGGGTCACTTGCGAATTTTGAGTTAATTTCAAAAGAGAGGTAAGCTTTTTT
>JAHJSD010000015.1 GCA_018830585.1 Patescibacteria group bacterium | reverse complement strand
CCAAGTCCTGAGTATCAACTCTGCCATTGTAGTTAACATCCTCCCAAACTCCCGATCCCTGCTTGCCTATTGCCGATTTCAACAAAGAGAAATCAATACTATCGACTACCCCGTCGATATTCAGGTCTCCCGGCTCAAGTTCGGCGCCAACCCAATTGAAATTATTATCACCCTCCACCAAGGAGATATTCTCTTCGCCCAGCCAACAATGCCCCGCCTGGTTATCCTGACAAAATCTCTTAGCCAAATGAATCGGCCCCTTGATTAAAACCGCGTATTTTGCTCCACGAACCGCTTTCTGCACTTCAACACTTCCTGACCCAACCGCATTTTGGTCAAAAGAAATTACTACATTGTCAAAGACCTCCCAGTAACCTCCGCTTCTCACGGCTACTTTGGCGGTAAGAGCGGGAATATCACTGACTATTACCGGCCGGCCGCTAAGATCATATCTGGTTCCGACTAAACCAACTCTAAAGTTAATCCTGGCTCTATAGAAAGGACCGATAATGGTCGGTGTCGGTACCCCTCCGGTCGGAGTCACCGTCGGCCACCCGGTCGGCCAGCTGGTAGGAGTCGGGCCGATACTGGTCGGCGTCGCTGTCGGCCGAGTGGTAGCAGTAGGTCGAATCGTCGCGGTTGGATAACCAGTGGTAGTTGGTCTCCGGCTCGGGGTGGCGGTTGGACGTACCGTAGCCGTCGGCCTGGTAGTAGTTGTTGGTCTCCGGCTCGGGGTGGCGGTGGGCCTGGTGGTCGGACTAACCGTCACCACCGCCCCGGAAACAATTATCGCGCCATTCTCCACACTAACAGGAATCCTATTGCCGTCCCTGTCCGAAAAAGAAGCGTTTTCTATCGCAATCGGCGAATTGCCCCCGGAAATACCCCTAAAAGTGAGAGTCAACAACACTCCGGACCCGCTGATCGGAGAATCAGGGTTAAGCCTGGTGGCGGCGACTCCTCTAATCGATCCGCCGGAGACTTGAGGGCTGACCCAAAAAGGTTCATTAACATCCCCCGATTGGCTGAAAAAAGTTCCCTTAGCCCAATTTAGATAACTCAATACCGAGCCTTGGTAACTAACATCCAACTGAAAACCGTAAAGACCGTTGATGTTATCAATATTAATGTTGACTGTTGTTTGCTGGTTCCTGTCAATCGTCTGTGTTTGAGGTGAAACTCTGACTCTCGCCCCTCCGGGAGCTCCGGTCGGGGTAGCGCTAGGCCTTCTTGTCGGTGTCGCGCTAACCCCGGTAGGAACAGGTGTTCCACTACCGGTCGGACACTCTCTGACATCAATTTGAGTTATCACAGAGTCAGGATTAAGCAAGTTCAGATCTCTATCCAAAGCCGGATCGTCACTGCCCCGAGTCCCCTTAATATTGTGAGAAGTAAGCTTGAAAGTTGAAGAGCTAATCCTCTCACCCCAAACTTCTATTTTGGCTAAGTCAAAAACGCCTTGATTAGGAACTTGGGTTGCGGTAGTTAAAATCGTCAGCCAAAGCTCTCCCCCTTCATTCTTGCGAATCATGCTGGCCGCGTAAGCGCTATGGAACTGAACTTGCCCAATCCGAACACTACTCTGGTCAAAAGAGAAAGCCAGCTCCGCCGCTCCAACGCTAAAAGAGTTAGGATTCAATTTTAAATAAATATAACTAGGCCCAAACTGATTTGTACAAATTTCTGTTGGGGATGGCAGTAAACTCAAAGAAACGGTCCCGTAGGCCGCCTGTCTCCTAAGCTCAAGGGTTCTCTTGACCAAGAGACTGGCCGCTAACAAACCCAAAAAACTAAGGGCGATAAAGATAATCGACTTGATCTCTGTTTTTTTTATCATTCCTTTTTTATTCTTCTATTCCGGACATCAAAAATATTTTGGAAATGGAGACAGTTCACCGCAGTTTACTGGATTATAATTTGTCCGCTTCCCAACGCAGCCGGAATACTGTTCGCGTTATTATCCAACAAAGAAATATTCTCGATAGTAATTGAAGAGGATCCCGCTTCCGTCGCCGTGAAAGTAAGACTGAAAAGAGTCCCGGACCCGGAAACGGGAGGGGCCGGGTTTAATCTCGTCGCCGCCAATTGTTCAACTCTACCCGAAATTACCTTAGGATTGACCCAAAAAGGACCGCTGGAATCCTCAAAGAAAGACCCCTTGCCCCAGCTGACATAATTAAGTCTGGTGGCGTCATAGACAACGTCGGCGCTGAAACCATAGAGATTTTCTACATTAGTCACATTAATGTTTATTGTTACCGTAGCTCCGCTGTTAACCGTAGTTGTCTGCGGGCTGACACCAACTCTAACCTGTCCCGAAGCCGGTGTCGGAGTTGAGGTCGGAGCCACCACTCTTGTCGGGGTCGGACTGGCCTGCCCGGTCGGCGCGCTGGTAGGCCTAACCGTCGGAGTCGGCACAAATCCGCCGCTTAAATATCTCTCCCTCCAAAGAATAAAGTCGCCGATATCTACTGACCCACCGCAATCATAATCGGCATAGCGCTGATTTTCGGGAATGACCCGGCTACTCAGGTATTGTTCTCTCCAGCCGATGAAATCATCCAATTGCGCCCCATTAGTTTGACAATTGTAGCTGGTGGTACCCAATTCAGCGTAAGTGCCGTCAGGACAAGGTTTGCAACCTCCAACTGTTAAAGCGGCGCTGTTACTACCGGAATTTAAATTGTTGCATGAACTCCTGGTAGAAACACAGTAAACCCTGTAACCGCCATTCAATGAAGGAGTCCATCCCTTCACAAAACTGTCGCCCCATTCACGATTCTCCGGCCCTTCGGCGACAAGTTTTACCCTTTCGGCAATCTGGCCGCTATTGTCATACATACAGCCCAAATTAACCGAACGACCTCTGCTCAAAGACAGGTTTTGCGCCCAAGAACTACCCGAATTTAACTGAACCCGAGCCTGCAAACTGCTGTAAGGACATCTGGGCTCAGGTGTTGCCGGAGGGCTGGTCGGGTTAGGCGGGATCGTCGCTGTCGGCGCCGCTGTTAATGTTGGTCGTAAAGTAACTGTCGGTGTCACTGTCGCCATCAAAGACGGAGTGGCCGTTGGCAAAACTCCTGTCGGGGTGGGAGCAACAGTAGGATAAGCCCCACACATACCGGTACAACGAACCAAACCAACTCCTCCGCCTATTTGCCACTGGCAACTACCAGTAATCACCGTACTGCAGTTTGGACCAACGCAGTAACAACCTAACGCCGGTGTGGCAGTCGGGGTCGGGACACTACCAACACACTGACAAGTTCCCATTGCATCAATCGGATCTGCCCATCCACAGCAATTTATAGTATTACACCTGCCTATACTACCATTCGGCAAACATGACAAGGTTGGTGTTGGAGTACTCGTCGGCCTGACCGTCGGCGTTGGAGTCACCGAAATTCTTGGTTCGTCACAGCAAATATAGCTACCCGGGCAAGTGCCTACTCCCGGAACGCGGCATTGACTGGCGCTGACACAATAAGTATCACAGGTATAGCCCGGTGTTGGAGTGGGGCTGATGATTCTGTCAACACATTGACACCTATCGTAGTAAGTGTCAACTACTTCCTCCCAGCCGCAGCAGTTAAGAGTGCCGCACCGCCCGGCTGTCCCTCTTGGACTGCAAACTAAAGTTGGCGTCGGAGTAGGAGTTCCCGGCCTTGTGGTCGGAGTTGGTGTTGGCCGAACGGTCGGCGTCGGAGTAATAGTCGGTGTCGGGATCCGCGTAGGAGTTATAGTACCGGTGGGGGTGGCATACAGATTAACACAGCACGAATCACCAAAAACACAAGACGCATTCATAAAAAAAGCGGAGTATCCGGAAGGACAAACAAGGGCGCAAAAACCCTTATATCCTTGATGTTGGCATTCATTGGGAGCAAGAGTTGGAGTGGGAACCCGCGTCAGGGTTGGAGTGGCGGTTGGCGCACCCGGAGAAACACAGCAATATCCCCTACCAACGCAATCGGGAAGAGAAGGAGCACTAAACATTCCTGCCGGGCAGACGCTAAAAATACCAGAGCAAAAACCAGTCCTGCCATCGTCTGTCCTGCAAGGATGAGGCGTTGGGGTCGGGGCTCGTGTCGGCGTCGGAGTAGCACAAGTGATACATTGTTTGTTGGCGGTATTTATGCACTTGGAGCAACAGTCGCCAGCGCTATTAACTACGGTGCTTGCTCCGCTAACGACACAACAAGTCAAATCGGTATCACATTGCAAATCACCTCTCCGACAATAGTAAGACCCGGGCCGATCACTGCAACAGGAATCCCCAGACCAGCGGCCGCAAGTCGGGGTCGGAGTGGCGGTTGGAGTTGGGGTCGGAGTAATGCAAGCGCCACTTGAACATCCGGCAACTCCACAGTTCTGATATATTCCCGAACTACCGGTATCAAGGCATTTATAAACAATGTTGCCAATACAATAGAGGTCCCCTGGCCGATATTGGCCTTCACAAAGTCTTGGCGTTGGAGTATTAGTTGAAGCCGGCCTGGGCGTACTTGTGGCCGCCGGCGTCGGGAACCGGCAGCAAACCTGGCTACCCCCACCGCATTGGCCGGTAACAGCACTGCCTCCTTGAGAGTAACAATAAGTGACTTCTTGACATTGATTTGGAGAAACGCAAGGAGATTGTGTCGGTGTTGGAGTATTAGTTGAAGCCGGCCTCGGCGTACTTGTGGCTGTCGGCCTCGGCGTACTTGTGGCTGCCGGCTTAGGTGTACTTGTGGCTGCCGGCTTAGGTGTACTTGTGGCTGCCAGCCGGCAATTCTGGTCGGCTTCACATTCATTTAAAGTAGCACTGCAAAAGGGCGGACTGGCTACTGTTTTACAACTAGCACTGGTGCCAGTACCAGAACAGACTTTACATGGTTCTGCAAAAGCCGCTTCTTTTCTGGTTTCCTGCCTTTGGCCAAGCAAATTTATCGCCGCCGGCAAAGCTATCCCTATCAGTAAAAGTCCCAAAATCAAAGGCAGTTGGGCCAACCCCTTTTGAAGATATTTATTTTTACTTAAACGATTCATTCAACGAACAGACAAACAAGACTATCAAAAAAGCCTGCGGGCAGAAAAGCAGATCTTTCTTCAATCCATTTAATCATCTTTAAAAAAAGCTTGTCAAGGACTAGTTTAAATGTGAAGCTCTACGGACTTAGTCCAGACGGCTTCTACTCTTGCCGGGGCTCCTGAGCGAAACCCTGAACCGCTCCGACGTTACGTCGGGACTGGTTCTCGCGGGTAAAGCGGTAGTTCGTAAAAAAATGCCGCTTTCTACCGCCCAGGACAAGCTTCTTTCCAAAAAACTAATGGCAATTTTAAAAAAATCCGAACCCTCTTAGCAGGTAAAAAAGATCCAAAAGGAGGCTTTTATTTTTAATATAGTCCAAGTCCGACTCCATCCACTTTTTAAAAGGCACCGAGTGGTAACCGATAAAAACCCGGGGAGAAACAATCCCCGGCAAAACCCTCTGCCGGTTATTTTTCTTTCCTTTTAACAAAGTCTATACTGCGGGGACTCTATACCAAAGTCGCCCCGCAAGACAAGTTTAAAAACACTACTATCCGAAGTAAAAAATCTAGTTATAACAAAATATTTTTTTTACCCCCAAAACGGACTATCTCAACTGGTAAAAAAAATGGCCGAAAAATGCCGGATTTTTTATCACAAAAGGGTTGTCGAAATAAATTTAGAAAAAAAGGAAATCCTCTTTGCCGACGGAAAAAAAATAAAGTATCAGAAAATATTTTCTACTTTGCCATTAAACAAAATGGTTCAAATTGCCAAGATTGACCTTCACCAATCGCCCTTTCCATATGTTTCTGCTGCCGTGGTAAACATCGGCGCTAAAAAAGGCAAAAAATACCCTTCCGACCAATGGCTTTATCTTCCCAAAACCGCCTCCGGGTTCCACCGGATCGGTTTTTACAACAATGTGGAAAAGTCTTTTGTTCCCGAATCTTCGGAAGATAAAACCAGCATCTATCTGGAAATGGAAAAATCTTACTTGGGAGGAAAAAAACCCGACCCCGCCGAAATCAAAAAGTTTTGCCGCTGCCTGATTAAAGAACTGAAAGACTGGCAATTTATCGCCGGGAAACCGGAAGTGGTTGATTTCAATTGGATTGATGTTGCCTACACCTAATTCAAGGCCGGGCTCTAACTGGGAAAAAAGGGCGCTTAAAATTTTGAAGAAAAATGGCATTACCCAAATCGGCCGTTATGGAAAATGGCGATTCCAGGGAATCGCCGGATCAATCAAAGACGGTTTGTCTGTAAAAGAATAGACCCGCTTCCACCCCCACCTTATGTCATCCCGATCTCCCTCGGGGAGAGAAGGACTCCCTATGAATCGGCAACGTTTATTTAGATAAGGGGATTCTTCGCTACGCCCTCTGTACCTCCGGGTACGGGGCTCTGCTCAGAATGACGATACTTCCTTAAACCTTAGCTCCTTACCCTCCACCGTCATCCTTCTGACTTGCGCAAACTCCTAAAAATCAGTAATACGTAGCCTTATGAAGGTGCCATTTTGGGTGCTGCATTGGTAGAATTTGGGTATGTTTGTCAGAAAGAATCGTAACCGCAACGGTTCAATAAGTATCCGGATTATTTCCAAAGAAGGGGGAAAGTATCGAGTAGTGCAGACACTCGGTTCGTCATCAGACCCGGATGAAATTGAACGATTAGCACTCAAGGCTAAACAAATTATCACTCAATCCCAAAAACCAACTTAAATTGTTGCCACTGAAAACTCAAGGCGCATTGGCAATCGAAACATTTGTTGAAAGCCTTTCGGATTTCCAAAACTGATTTGCGGATCCGACCAATTTTTCATCGCTTAAGAAACAGGATTGAGGCCCATATTTGTATTGCCTTTACTGCTTACAGCATTTACAAAGAGTTAGAGCGGTTACTCTCTAAATACCAAGCCGGCTTCAGTCCTAAACGAGCGGCAGAGCTAACACACAACATGTATGAATTGGGGTATATATTGCCTGGGGAAGTATCTACAGAGAAAAGATTACTCAAAATGGATGACGAGCAACAAAGGCTTTATGATATTATCCATAGATAAATTGATTAGGGTGCTGCATTGCGCAAGTCAGGAATGACGAGGTTACTTCCTTAAACCTTAGATCCTTACCCTCCACCGTCATCCTGATCTCCCTTCGGGAGAGAAGGATCCCCCTGTTTGGGCAGGTTGCCCAGTTGTCAACCCTCCTGAATTTGGCTATATAAACGTGTTTCATCCGTCATCCTGATTCCCGAGCTTGTCGAGGACGAAAGATCCCCTTATCTGGGCAACCTACCCAGTTGTCAACCCCCCCGAATTTAGCTATATTTAAAAAGACAAGGATGAAAAAGAAAAAAAAATTGCCAATCCAAAGTATCGCTATCCTATTGGGTTTAACCATTATCCTGCCGATTATTGTCTGGAGCCTGCCAAAAATCCAGGAATGGCGCAAGGCGGCCGCCGGAAAGCCGGCTGATATTATCATTGACACCGCCCGGCCCGGAGGAATAATTAAAGCGGATCTTTGGCAAAACTTTTCCCAAGGAGGCGAAGAAGCCAAAGACATGTTAGCTCCGGTGATAAGCGAAGTTGCCGATTTAAAACCAAAGCTGATCAGAATCGACCATCTTTTTGACCACCATGTCAAAGTCAACGGAAACCAGTACGATTTTTCCCAACTGGATAATGCGGTCAACAGCATTCTTCAAACCGGGGCCAAACCAATGCTCTCGCTTTCCTATATGCCTCAGAGTCTCTCAAAAGACAACAACGTTACTTCCGAGCCTAAAGACTGGTCTTCCTGGCGCAAATTAGTCGCCGCTGCTGTTTCCCGATACAGCGGCAAAAACGGTCTTAATATAGACGGGGTTTACTACGAAGTTTGGAACGAGCCCGATCTGTTCGGCAACTGGCATTATGGCAGAGAAAAGAACTATCTTAACCTTTACCAGCAAACTTTAACTGCCGTCCAAGGCCTGTCTAATGTCAACAGCTTTAAAATCGGCGGGCCGGCCACGACCGGATTTTATCCCAATTGGATCAAAGCCCTGCTCTCTTTTTGCCACCAAAAGCAACTTAGAATTGATTTTGTTTCCTGGCACCGTTATACAGAAAATATTCCAGACTACAGTCAGGATTTTGAAAAACTCAACCGTATCCTGACCGATTATCCCGAATTTTTCTCCATCGAAAGAATCATCACCGAATTCGGCCCGGATTCGGAAAACTCGCCTTGGTATGACCAGCAGATAGGAGCAATTCACTCGCTCTCAGCAGTAATCAGCCTAATTGGTAAAGTGCACCGGATTTTTACTTTTGAGATAAAAGACGGTCCGGATCCGGCCGGGAACTTGTATTGGGGACGCTGGGGATTATTGACTCACGAGAGCAAAGGAGTGGTCAAAAAACCGCGTTATTTTGCCTATCAATTTTTAAACCAGATTGACGGGCTTCCCCGTCTTCCTCTCGACGGCGAAGGAACTTGGGTCTCAGCGATCGCTGTCAAAGACGGCGCTAAAATCAAAATCTTGGCAGTCAACTACGATCCCAAAGAAAAAAATTACCAATCGGTACCGATCACTTTAAAAAATCTCGTTCCCGGCGACTATCAGGTGAAAACTAATTATTTTATGGGCCGGGAAACCATTGTTAACGAAACCATTAATGAAAACAGCGTGACCAGATCACTGATCCTTCCACCAAACTCAGCGGCAATCATCGAGTGGATTAAAATATAGCCCGAATTTAAGATTAGTCATTAAACATTAAACATTTATCATTCAGCCTTAAACCCCAAAGCCCTGTTTGTCATTCCGAGAGAGTGGTGTGCAAGCAGAATTCCCAATCTCGGGTCCGTCATTCTGAGCGGAAATACGTTCAGTTTACATGAACGTAGTGGAGCGAAGAATCCCCATGAGACCAGCAACTTGCTCTAATCCAAAAGGGATCCTTCGTCGTCGGAACTCCCTCAGGATGACGGCCAGGGGAAAAGTCATTCCGAGCAAGCCGGAATCCCTGCCTGCCGGCCCGACTCAATGCTTCACCCCCGAGGTGAAATCTGCAGACACCTCGGGGGTGTTGACTGCAGTTCGATCCTGGATCGAAAGACCCAAAACGATCCAGTATCGTGATTCCTGTTATTCCAGGCGAGTGGTAATGGACAAAAAGCTCTCCCCCGTCATTTTAATCCCAAAGCAAAAAATTTTTTGAAGCCTGCCGTTTTATTATTTAAAAATAAACCTTCTGACATCGGCAAAAAGAACCAGGAAGAACAAAAATAGCAGAAAAACCATCCCTGCCTGATTAATCTTTCTTTTTATCTTCTTTTTCACCGGTCTGCCCCTTAGTTTCTCAAAAACCAAAAGTGAAATATGCCAACCGTCGGAACCGGGCAAAGGCAGCAAGTTTACTACCACTAAATTTACCGAAACAACCGCAAAAAAGTTAATTACCGCCAAAAGTCCGCTTTCTTTAAAAATTTCGCTGGAAACCTTGTAAATCCCCACCGGCCCGGCTATGCCGGGGACCGGCCTTCCGGAAAAAAGATCGGCGATCATTGAAAAAGTCCCACCGACAATATTGACCCCCCAGAAAAACCCTTCCTTAATCCCATACCAAGCTCCTAAAGGAATTCTCTGCCAAAGAACCGGTTTGGCTATTTCAGAGTCACTGATTATCACTCCCAAAGGACCTTCTCCTTCGGGAGTCTCCCGTCTCGGAACTATTTTCAACCAGCGAGCCTCATTTTCCAAATCGCCGGATCCTCCAATTAAAAAGCTTACCTCTTCTCCGTTCCATTCCTTAACCAACTTAATCATCTTGTCCACATCATCCAAGGCGGCTAACTTTTCTTTGTATCTGATTGCCAAAATAAACTCCTCTTTTTTTATCCCCGCCTGTTCTGCCGGCGATCCTTCAACCACCTCAATTACCTTAATATAGCCTGTTTTTTTAGGTACGCCGACAATACCGTAGGAGATTGAAAAAACCAAAATCGAAACTAAAAAGTTCATTACCACTCCGGCGATTAATATCAAAGCCTGAACTTTTTTCGGCTGACGGTAAAAGGATCGCCGCTTGTCTTCTTTAACCCTGCCTTCCATGCCCCAGACCCGGACAAAACCGCCCATCGGCAAAAGGTTAACCGAGTAAATCGTCTCCCCAATTCTTTTACCGATTACTCGCGGAGGGTACCCCAAACCAAATTCTTCTACCCTAACCTTTTTCCATTTAGAAACAAGAAAATGGCCCAACTCGTGGACCAAAATCATGGTTGATAGCGCTAGTAAAAATATCAGTAGCGACAAAAGAAAACTCCCAGTTCTAAACTCTAAATTCGAAACTCGAAATAAATT
The DNA here is from genome assembly GCA_018830585.1 of Patescibacteria group bacterium. Taxonomy (GTDB): domain Bacteria; phylum Patescibacteriota; class Microgenomatia; order UBA12405; family JAHJSD01; genus JAHJSD01. Next base: position 1,091 of record JAHJSD010000015.1, on the reverse strand, counting down.
CTAATTTCCAAAATCCAAATGTTCTAAACAAAAAAGTTTAGAATTTAGAAAATTAGAACTTGGATATTATTCCCACCCGCAACGCCTTACGTAGCAATAGCGGGCGAGTAGGATTTTTTATTCGTTTGAAATTTGTAATTTTAGATTTCGAATTTATTTGGAGTTTGGAATTTGAAATTTGGAATTTTAGTAATGTTATTCTCCCCTAATCTCTTTTTCCTTCAAAATAGACAACTCCTCTAGTTTAGCAACATACTCATCGGTAATTTTTTGAAGTTTTTCCTCGAAAAGGTGGTAATCGTCTTCGCTAATGCTTTTTTCTTTCAGCTGATCTTGGATCAGTCGGCGTTCTTCACTCCTGGCCTCGCGGATCATTACCCTGGCCGCCTCCAGTTTCTTGCCCAAAAGCCTGATGTAATTTTCTCTCTCTTCACCGGTTAGCAGAGGTAAATTTATTCTGATTTTATCGTTATCAACAATCGGATTGTAACCCGAGCCGCTTTTTAAAATACTGTTTTTAACTTCTGAGAGAATTGATTTATCCCAAGGACTAAAAACCAAACTTCTGGCCCCGTCAACAGAAGTCGTTCCCAACTCCATCAGTTTCATCTTAGTCCCGCCGTAAACGGAAACCCCAATCGACTCAATCAGGCCGGGGCTGGCCCTGCCGGTTCTGATCATGCCGATATCGTCTAAAAAAAGCTGGACTACTTGGTCCATCTGGTCTTTTACCTTCGCTTCATCCATGGTTTGAATATAGCACAAGGGATTGGGAGTTAGTAGTGAGCAGTGAACAGTAAGTAGTCTAATTAGCAGTTGAAAGTTTTGAGTTAATTTTAAAACTTTTAACTCTTAACTCAACTTTTAATTCCTGTCCTGAACCGTGCTCGCTCTGGTTCAGGATTTAACTTTGAACTTTTAACTGATTTCGTATCTCTCAAACCGTCCAATCTTAATATTTTCCCCAAATTTGGCAATCGTTTCTTTAACCAAATCCCCGATTGTCTTTTCCGGTTCGCGTATGTATTCCTGAGAAAGAAGCTCATCGATATTTTTAGGATTCATTGCAGTAATCTGAAGACAAAGGTTTT
>JAHJSD010000014.1 GCA_018830585.1 Patescibacteria group bacterium | reverse complement strand
GGGCTATTATGGCAGCGGAGCACAATTTAAAAAAAGTTGTTCTCTACGATACTCAGCAAGATGTGGCTGAGCGTCTGGCGAAAAAGCTAAGAGAAAATGTTGGCAACCAAAACCCTAATATAGAAATCTTGGTGAAGCAAGAACCGGAAGAGGCGTTCGGGGAGGCAAGGATCTGGGTAACAACCGCCGGGGTTCCAAAGCCGGTAATTATTAATCCAGACTGCTTGCTTAGAGGTACTTTTGGTGTTGATGACGGGCAACCTCACAACGTCAGCCCTGAAGTGGCCCATTCACAAAATACAGCCTTTTGTGAACCGCTGGCCAAACCCATTGCCTACAGAACATTCCCCACCGGCCTGGTGCAAAAAGGCGGAGTGGACGCTGCTTCTTATGGATGCGAAACGCAAGCAGTGGTAGCACAGCGTTTAAAGAGGATGGGGGTAAATCTTGCCGATTGTTTGTCAATGGGTCCTGGGAAAGTCACTCCAGAAAGAGTCAAGGAGATATATCAACTGATTGAGAAATCGGGCATCGATCTTCAACTTGCTCCTCTTCAAAGCCACGGCCGACTCTTGACCCCGGAACACTTTAAAACAGTAGCTAGACACTGGCAACAGTAACTAAATGTTGGTAAACTGAAGAATGGATTTAGCCGGTTTTTTGGTTTTGCTTTCTCTGATTGTCAGCTTCTTGTTAGGACTGGTAGTCCACTTTAAAGCCCAGGGGGTAAGTTATCGCGTTTTTGAAGTAACCGTCTTTGGGGTTGTCGGTTGGTGCTTAGCGATGTTTTTATATAGACTGGTTGGTCCAGGACCAGATCTGTTTTGGGCCAGAGCTCTTTACTTTTTCCCCAGTTTTATTCCTTCCGCCTTTGTTCTTTTTGGTTTATCTTTTCCAGACCAACCAGTCAACAAGTGGCTAATTACCCTGATAGTTTCGATAAACTTAATAGTTGCCTTTTTCTGTTTGGTTCCGGGAGCGGTCATCGTCAATGTGATTACTCCCTCGATTGGTGAAAAAATTATCGTTTTTGGTTGGGCCTATACTCTTTACCTTATTTATCTTCCTTCGTTTTTCACTATCAGTTACTTTGTCCTGCTAAAAAAATATTTCACTGGATCGCCCAGAATCAAACAACAAGTCCTCTACGTTCTCTTAGGGCTTTCTGTTTCCTCACTAATAGCGATAGTCTCAAACTTAATCTTGCCCACCCTTGGAGTTTTTGAATTTAATTGGTTGGGTCAAGTTTCTGCTTTTTTTTGGATGGGCTGTGTCACCTACGCTATCGTCAAACACCGGCTAATGGACATCCGTTTAGTTATTGCCCGAGCAATTTCCCACTTTCTTTTGATTGCCGTTTTAGTGACAATATATACCTTCGGTATTTTCCTGATCAGCTCTCTTATCCTGCCACTTAATATGAACTTTAACCAACTGACGGTTTCTGTGATCTTGACCATCTTGGTGGCTCTTTCGTTCCAGGCACTACGTCGCTGGTTAGAAAAAGTCACTGATAAAATTTTTTTCAAGGGCCATTATGTTTCAGAAAAGCTTTTGACTGATTTAGGTCAAATAATAGCCTCCACGTTGGTGCTAAAAACACTAACTCAAAAATTTTTCTTAGAATTGACTCAACAAATGAAGCTAAGCTGGGGGGCCTTATTTTTAGTTAAGGGACAAAAGGTGGTTTGGTTAAATTCTAAAAGGCAAAAAACTCCTGAAGTCAGTTTAAGTGAAGTAAAAGAGCTTGTTGAGACCGGAAAAAAACTCTTGATCCTTGAAGAGTTGCCAGAAAACAAAATAAAAGAAATCATGCGCAAATTAAACATTGGCGCTTATATAACTCTTGGGGCAGATAAAAAAAACTTGGGTATTTTGGCTCTGGGGGGAAAGTCTTCTGGAGATGTTTACTCCAAACAAGACATTGAAGTAATAGAAATTCTGGCACCGCAATTAACAGTAGCCATTGAAAACGCTCAAGCTTATGAGAAAATCCAGCGGTTTAGCGACACCTTAAGAAAAGAGGTTGATCGCGCCACCCGCAAACTCCAGAGAGCCAATATCAGGCTGAAGGAATTGTCTACTTTGAAAGACGAGTTTGTTTCCATCGCTTCCCACCAGTTAAGAACGCCGATGACGGCAATCAAAAGCTATCTCTGGTTAGTGATGCGGAAAAAGGGCAAAGCCTTAGACAGCAGAAACAGAAGGAATTTAGACAGAGCCTACACTTCGGTTGAAAGAATGATTGTTTTAGTCAAAGATATGCTCACTGTTTCCAGGATCGAAGGAAAACGGCTGGATTTGGACATGGTCGAAATTGATCTTCACGAACTGGCCAAAAAAGTTTATCAAGAGTTAAAAATCAAGGCCGATGAAAAAGATGTCCGTCTCGTTCTGGAAAGCCCGAAAATAAAGACCGTAGTCAAAGCCGACCAGGAAAGGATCAGGGAAGTAATTCAAAACTTGACCGACAACGCGATCAAGTTTACCCCCAAAGGGGGCAGAGCAAGAATCTTTTTCAGAAAAACCGACAACAGAATAGAAACCAGCATCAGCGACACCGGAGCGGGGATCAGCAAGCGGGATATGCCGAAACTTTTTCAAAAGTTCAGCCGTTTAGAACATTCTTTTTCAAAGATAGCCGAGACTCCGGGAACCGGCTTGGGATTATACATCGCCAAACAAATCGTCGGTTTACACAAGGGATCAATCCGAGTAAAATCTAAAGTGGGCAAGGGCAGTATTTTTACTTTTTCTTTACCGAGAGGATGGGCGAGAAAAAATGAAACAAAAAGATAAAAACGGCCAAAAAAGAATTTTAATTATCGAGGACGAGCAATATCTCAGAGAGCTGTATCAGGAAATTTTGGAAGACGAAGGCTTCATTATCGAGACCGCTTCAGACGGCATGGACGGATACGTTAAGATGGCCAAGGGCGGATACGACCTCATCCTGCTTGATGTGATGCTGCCGAGAATGGACGGCTTGGAGCTTTTGGCCAAATTAAGAAAAGGCCCGAAACCGAAAAAGACCAATGGCCCGATCGTTTTACTGACAAACCTAAGCAAGGATATGGCCATCTCCAAAGGAAAAACCTTGGGAATCAGCGGCTATCTGATTAAAAGCGACCTCACTCCCGGAGAGATTATTGAAAAGGTTAAGGGTTATCTTAAGATTAAGATATAAAAAGGGGGGGCAGATGGCGGAAATATCTATCAACAGCCACTACTTTTTAGGAAAACTGACCATTATCAGAAACTGTCTATCACTGCTGGCAAAAGACAAAAGCCCCGAAAGAAAAAAGTTGGTAAAAATGGCTTACGATACCAACCAGGAGTTAATTGACCAAGTTAAAGAAGCGGCCAAAAATGTCTAAGGTACTGATCGTCGACGATGATGTTCTAAGCACTCAGATGTATGCCACCAAACTTCAGTCCGGCGGGCATGAGGTAATTTTGTCTTCTGACGGAGAAGAAGCGTTGGAAAAGATAAAGGATACTTTCGACCTAATCCTGCTTGATATTATGATGCCTAAAATAGACGGAGTGGCTTTGCTCAAAGAAATTAAAAAAGGCGTTAACAAACAAACCGTTATCCTGATAATGACTAATCTTATCAGCGAGGAGGTTAAAAAAGAGTGTTTGGAAAACGGCGCCACCGAGTTTCTACTTAAAGCTGATTACAACCCACTGCAATTAGTGGAAAAGATCGAGCAGTATTTGAAAAAGGAATGAAAAAAATCGAAGAAAGCCTGTACAAAATCCTTAAAGAAACCAATTTTATCAAGGAAGAGGAGTTGGAAGACGCTTATCAATCTTCCAAAGAATTAAACCGCTCTCTAACCGATATTTTGGTTTTCAGAGGTTTAATTTCTGAAGAAGCCTTAGGCCAGCTTGTCGCCGAACACCTGAAAACACCTTATTTCTCCCTAAGAAACAAAATTATTCCTGACGAAATTCTAAACTTGATCCCGGAAACCTTGGCCAGAAAATACCGGATGGTCTCATTTGAAAAAACCGACAAAGAGATTCACCTGGCCATGGAAGATCCGGAAAATTTTGAAGCGATGGAATTAGCTAAAAGAAGAAGCGACCTGCCGATAAAAGCATTTTTTACCAGTAAAAGGGATTTGGCCCGGGCTTTAAACCAGTACAAAAGGGACATTAAAAAGAAGTTCCGCAACATTATTACCGAAAACGTCAAAAAGGCCAGCGCCGTTAACGGCAATGTCAATTTAGAAAAACTTTTGGAGGTGGCTTCCGACCTGCCGGTGGTTAAAATTTTAGACGCCATTCTGGAATACGCGGTGGCGGAAAACGCTTCCGATCTTCATTTTGAAGTCCTGGACGATTTACTGATGGTCAGGCTCAGGGTTGACGGTATCCTTAACGACATTCTTACCCTGCCCAGAGAGATCCAACCGTCGATCGTCGCCAGAATCAAAGTCCTTTCAAATTTAAAGATTGACGAACACCGGATCCCCCAGGATGGACGCTTTAAGTTTCAAGTAGATGAGGCTTTAATCGGCATCCGTGTTTCTATAATACCCGCTTTTTTCGGAGAAAATATCGTTTTAAGACTGCTGCACGAATCGGCCCGGCCGCTCAGCTTGGAAGAATTAGGACTCTCCGGAAAAAATTTAGATATTATCAGCAAAAACTTGAAAAGACCAAACGGAATGATTTTAGTCACCGGACCTACCGGGTGCGGCAAAACAACCACTCTTTACAGTATCCTAAACATCCTTAACACTATAAAGGTCAAAATTTGCACCGTCGAGGACCCTGTTGAATACAGCATCGGGCGGATAAACCAAATCCAGGTTAACCCGAAAACCGGACTCACTTTTGCCATGGGCCTAAGAGCCCTTCTGAGGCATGACCCTGATATTATTATGGTCGGAGAAGTCAGAGACGAGGAAACTGCCAGTATGGCGATTCATTCGGCATTAACCGGTCACTTAGTTCTTTCTACACTCCACACCAATGACGCTCCAAGCACAATTCCTAGGCTTTTAGATATGGGAGCGGAAGGCTATTTGTTGGCTTCAACAATCAATATCGCCATTGCCCAAAGATTAGTAAGAAAAATCTGCCCCTCCTGTATCGAGGAGGTAACCCCGCCAAAGGAAACTTTAGAACAAATTTCTAAAGCAACCGGGAAAAATATCACCAAGCAAAAATTTTATCAAGGAAAGGGCTGTGATAAATGCCGGCAATCCGGATACCGGGGCAGAATCGGAATCTACGAGGTTCTGGAGGTAAATGAAGAAATCAGAAGCATCATCTCCAAAAAAACCTCTGCCGAAAAGATAAGAGAGGTGGCGGTCAGCTCCGGTATGATTACCATGTTTGCGGACGGACTGGATAAAATTGCCGCCGGAGCAACCACGATTCAGGAGGTGCTTTCGGCAGTAAAAGAGTAAATCCTCCACGGGCTGAAGCCCGTGGCTTCCTTTTCCCAGGGGATGAAACCCCGCACCGAAAGGCCCAAACAGATTGCCATTCATCCCCCGACAGAAACGTCGGGGACTTTCTGGTGCTGGGGTAAATAAGCGAGGTAATAGTTTCCCGACTCCTTGCCCTTACTCGTCATCCTGAGCGAAGCCCTGTACCGAACCTGCCATGTACCCTATGTGGTACTGTGGTGGTACGGGGGAATTCCTAATGACGAGGGGACCTGCCTGCCGGCAGGCAGGTCCCCTCGTAGAAAGCAAAGTGCCAACGATTAGTGGAAGCCAACACCCCCGGGGTGAAATCTGCAGACACCCCGGGGGTGAATCGCAAAAACAGGCGGTCAGGTTTTTCTTCCAAAGCCACGTCGGGACCAGAATGACTATCAATCGTAGAACAGCCCTTACTTCTTAATTCTTGATACTTAATTCGTAAGTCTTAAAGAGTAACCGTCTCTGTCGCCCGGAATTCTACTGTAAATAAAAACGGTTAAATGGTTAAATAGTTAGGTGGCTAAATGATTAAATGATTAAATGAAAAAATAAACAGATGACTTTCGGTCTACCTCATGCCATCTTAATAATAATACTGATCGTCTGTTCCGCCTGGCTGTTTTTGGTTTCTTTTTCCCGGCACGCCGGTCCTATCTTTAAACCAACCTCCTTTAAAAAAGTTAAATTAATGATTTCTTTGGCTAAGGTTAAGAAAGGAGACTTGGTCGTTGACTTAGGCTCCGGGGACGGCAGGATTCTGATTGAAGCAGCTAAAAGAGGAGCCAAAGCAATTGGCTACGAGATAGACCCATTCTTAGTTTTGAAATCCAGAAAAGAAATAAAAAAAGCCGGTCTTTCCAATTTGGCTAAAGTTTATTGGAAAAGCTTCTGGTTGGCAGATCTAAAAGAACCAACAGTAATAACCACATATCTTTTCCCTAAATACATGGATAAACTTTATCTTCTTCTGAAAAAAAACCGACCGACAAACTTGAGATTAGTTTCCAACCGCTATCAATTCTCCCGAAAAAAAAGTATTAAAAGCAAAAACGGCATTTATCTTTATCTTTTTAATCGAAGCTCCTAAGATTAGTGAACTGCCACGGCCTAAAAAAGCCCGAGGTCTTCTATCAATTGCTGATAACCACGATCCTGGATCGTTTCATGTCTTCACTTCCAGGATCGAAATACCCTTCTCGACTGCGCTCGAAGGATAACCCACTTCGGACTTCAGGATTGTAACACCATTCCAGCGCTCGTCATCCTGAGAAATCCGCCTCCGCCGGTTGGCGGATGGCGGAGACGAAGGATCCCCGCCCGCATCACCTGACGGCTTCAGCGTCTGGCGGGCACGGCCCTCGTGTAAGCAAAGTGCCAACGATCAGGGGACCTGCCTGCCGGCAGGCAGGTTCTTCGCTACGCCCTTGTACCATCTGGTATGGGGCTCCGCTCAGAATGACGGAGGAGGGAGATCACTCCAAGCGATCCCGCAGCAACGGGGTGTTCCGATTCACGGGTGAATCTCCACGAGCTCTCGTCCTTCCGTAGCTGTCTGTCGCCGAAGGGTAAGGACAGCGAAGGAGGAGAAGCCCGTGGTTCCAAAGGATGCCTGCCCTGTACCCCTACGTGGTGCTGTGGTGGACCGAGACTCACCCCCGGGGTGTCTGACCTGCCTGCCGGCAGGCAGGAGATTTTCACCCCGGGGGTGTTGGGGGTGTTGGTCCTGCGTGTTACCGAAATATGTAACATCTACAAGGATGACGGCTAAGGGAATGTCGTTCCGAGCACGACCCCGCAACTGAGGGATGTTCCTGTTCATTGGTAACACTAACCAGGACGGTCGGCACGGTTAATGTTATCAGTCAACCAAGCCACTGCCTAAGGTAATCACTAAGTCTAAGGGGGATTCTTTACCTAATTCTTTTACTTCTATTGTTGCCGATTCCTTTTCAACCTCTTGATAGATAATATCCCGGATGTTTTGATCCAAACCGGCTTTAACTTCGAACAAAATCGTTTCCCTAAGATCGGCGTTGCCGACAGAAATTTCAGGACGGTTAAGAGAGATTAGCGCCTCCAAAGACCGCTTTAGTTCGGTTGCCGCCCCGTTAATACCGCTGCCGTTAAGAATTTCAATCTTTAAATTCGAGACCAAGTTCTCCTGACTGCTAACCGGTTCAATTTCCTTTGCCGGCCCGGCCCCGGTTTGATCAAGGGTTAATTCTCTTAGCTTCCCCCTGGTTGACAGTTCCTCCAAAGCAGTTCTGATCTCTTTCAGCTCCTCGGCGGCAGAGCCGGGAAGAAGGTTTCCCTTTCTGCCGGCAGAAAAGTTTATCCGGTAAATCTGAGACAAACTAAGAACAAAACAGCCTAAGGTTAAAACAAAAACTATCACCAAAAAAAGTTTGTTTTTCATGTTGACAATCCGGTTAATCAAAAGAGCCGGAAACATAAAGATTGGCCTTAATAACCGCTTCGGCGTTATTGACAAAAGAGTCCTTGCTTTTAACGCTAAAACCGATGAGTTCGATTATGAATTCGGACCCGATTAACTTTTCCACTAACTGTTGAACCTGGACAGGCGAACCGGCTATCTCTAAAACAAAAGGGAGATACGGCTGGCCGCGGTCTTTCACCGATTGATCGCTTTTAAAGTCAAGAGAGATTCTTTCCATCCGAGTAGACAGGCTATCGACAGCGGCGACAAAATCAACCACTCCTTTCTCCTCAAGAAAAACCGAATTCAGTATTTCAGTCTTTTCCAGAGCCTGGTTAGAAAAATCTCCTTTCCGGAGTATTTCCTGCAAAAAAAGATCCCTGTCAATTCTGTTAAGGCGCACCGTCTCTTTGTTGATCAAAAAATAAAAAACTGCATTGGCGGCAGTCAAAAACAGAAAAAAGGACAGAACAGCCAACCGTCTAAAGCTTTTTCCTCTGACCCCCTTTCCCTTTCCGCGCTTCTGTTCCGGCGCTTTGGAAACCAAAGAAGCCGCTTTTCCCGGGACGTTTTTTAAAGCGGGTTCTTTTACTGAAGCAGGCTGACCGCCCTTGGCAGAATTGCCCAGCTGAGACGGGATGTTTTTAAAATCGGCGGCGGCGGTGGCCTTCAAATCGTCCGCCTTAATGACAATATCTTCCAACAAATCCGTTTTGGGTAAAGAAGTCCCGGCAGGCTTCTCCCCTGCTAAAGCAGCCGAAGGCGCCGCGGCCGGATCCCGCCTCTTGATCGGCGAAATAAAATTCAAAGACTTATTTTCACCAGCCATTTTTATAAAACCCGCTCAAGGAATAACTTAATTCTAAACTCGGCGTTCTCCTCTTGTTCTAAAGAGGAAACCGGTATTGAGGCCTTGGCGACAAAATCTTCTTCTTCCAATCCTTCTTTTAACTTAAGAGCATCATCTCTTTTTTTAGCCCTTCCTGTTAAAATCAACTCGTCTTTCTCAGGGTTAAAGTCAAAACCGAAAATTTCCACATTCTGATAAGAAAACTCCAATAGTGTTTTTATGACTTTATTGGCAAAATCATCTCCCGCCGAAACCTTGTTAACCGTTCTTGCCTTCTTCAGCCAAGCGGAAAATTCTGTTGAATTCGGATCAAGCCGAGGGTAGCTCGGATCAATCCGGGAAAATGAATCCCGGTACTGATCTTTAATTTTAAAATAAGAAAAGGCGCTGGCAAGGTTCAGCAGCAAAACTAAAAGGGCAAAAAGAAAGGCCAATAAATCGGCTCTTTTCCCTTTGTAAAAGGACTGGTACTTTTTAGCCAGTTTATCGGGCAAAACATTAATAGTTTTAACATCCTCCGGCAAGGAAACTTCTTTTCGGGCCAGGGAAACCAAGATCGCCAATTCATTTTCTTTCCCCGAAGGAATTCCGGCAACTGCCGTTTTTAGAATTACCGGGTCAATAGAAAGCTCGTTTTTAATATTATTGATAACCTGTTCCGAGAGGTTTTTACCGCAAAGATAAATTTTCTGGCCCTTTTCGGCTCCTTCTTTCTCCAAGTAAAAACTGCGCATTTTTTTTGCTGTTTCTAAAAAAAGATCTGGCTCTTTAACAACAGAACAAGCCTCAATGTTTCCTTCGTTTCCCAAAATTAAGACCACTGATGTTTTCCCTATCTCGGCGGCGAAACTTCTTTTTTTACCTTCGGGAGGCAAAAGCCGGAATAAGGAAAGAGAGGTGGTTTCAAAAGCAACCGGCTTCAAATCCGCTTTCTGAAAAGACTCGACAAAGTCATTAATTATTTTTTTCGGCACCGCGCTAAGCAGTACCCGGTTAGATTGATCCGCTGTTTTCCCTACCAGCATCCAGTCTAAGTATTCGTTCTTGTAGGGAAAAGGAAGAAACGATTCTGCCTGGAGTTTAATCGCCTGGTCAATTTCAGAAACACTAATCGCCGGCAAAGTTAAACTATGGGTGGAAGCTCTTATCTCCGGTATCCCTACTACTGCAAAACAGCTGCCGATTTTAGTTTTGTTCTTAACCTGAATAAGAAATCGGGCTAATTTTTCAATATCGGCAACACCGCCCTCGACCACTAAGCCTTCCGGCAAAGGGAACTGAAATAAAGCGGTTAGTTTTTTACCGCTACGGTCTAATTTGGCAATTTTCAACTCGTCATCGGCAAAAAGAAAGCTGAAATATCTTTCTGTTTTCTTCGAAAGGAATGCCATAGTTACTTAACTATAGCACAGAAAACCACCTGTTTATTTTTTAAATAACGAAGACCGGGAGACTCATTTTCTCTGGTTTTTAGCCTGCCTTCACGGAAATACGGACTTAGTGGAGATTTGGGATTATGAACCTGTCGACGTAATTGTAGAGTCACTCAGAACAATTTTCTTGACCCGTCCTTCTGAGAAATTTTGATGACGAAGGACCCCTCGTTATCCTGAACGAAGCCCTGTACCGAACCTGCCATGTACCCTAAGTGGTACGGTGGTGGTACGGGGAAAGTTCCAACGACGAAGGATCCCCGCCCACAACGCCTGAGCATAGCGATGGCGGGCGCGGCCCATCGAGAGAAGCAGATTGCTTATTCCATGGGGATTCTTCTCTCCCTGAGGGAGATCAGAATGACGGGAAACGAGAGGGTTCTTCCCTCTCCGAGGGAGATCAAAATGACGGAGAAAAAATCCGCAGATCAAAATCTCATTTGCTCAAGAAGGCAAAAGACTATCTTTCCCTAACCGGAGAAAAGAGGTAAGAACCGTTATCGTAGATCGCTAAGACGGCAACCGTCCTTGACCGCTGATTTCTCTGACAGGAAGAGACTAATTCTTTTCCGCCGGAAATATCCGATAAAGAAACGGCGCAAGTTATCCCGTTTGTAACCACCGTTTCACCGGCATAATTGGGGTTTCTTAGATATTTAATCAGAGCGTCCTCCAATCGGCTTTCCGCCTCAGTAACCAGCAAAAGTCCTTCGCTATACTCATTATCTAAACTAATGGAGGAAAAACTTAACGAGGCAATCTGCAAAACCAAGGCAACAACAATCGCGGTGATAAACAAAAGAACAATCATCGCCTGGCCGTGATTTTTATTGGAGTTTTCGTTGATTGGTTTTTTCATCTTAGGGTAAAGTTACCGCTGTTTGAAAATTCTCTCTTCTTTCTCTGCCATTAATAAGCCCTTTCCCTTTCAGAACCAAGTTTAATTTTACCGTCGGCGATTGAGACGACGGGCCAAAGTGGCCAAAAACCAAGCTTTCAACGATAATCCGGTTGTCGGTCAGGCTGTTGCTCTCTGCCCCTTCGGTTTTAATTAATCTGCCCTCGGCATCAAGAGAGTAGCTGATATTGCCCGAATCAAGGACCAGCGAACCGGCCGTCTCCCCGGTCAAAGGAAAATCAATAGAAGAAGCTCCTTTAATAGTTTGCCTGAAATCAAAAAGAATTTTTTGACCGCCGGTGTAAATTTCCGTTTCGGTTACCTGAAGGGCTCTCTGCCAGACAACTTGGGTATAAAAAAGATAAAGGATGGTCAGAACCGTTCCTAACAGGCCGGAATAGATAATCAGCTCGACCAAAGTAGTTCCCTGATCCTCCGCCTTCGCGGGAGACCACGGGGTAATTCGACCGGTAGAGGAAGATGAACCTCCCGCTTCGGAGCCTGCCTGTTCGGCAGACAGGGATTTCGACTCCGCCGGATTGGAAGATACCAGGTCACACAAGGTGGGGCGTGGAGTCTCATTTTTGGCTTTTAGCGAATTTCCAAACAACATTGTTTCTTTTTTTAAGGTGAATAATTAACCGAAACATTATGGAGAACAGGGGTTTCCTTTCCGTTAAAACTTTTCAGGTAGGCTTTGTACCGAAAATAGCGACCGAGATTTTCCCCAAGCCAAATGGCTTGACCAGCAGAATCGGTATAAAGATCATCATTTAAACTGGTTCCTCCCGGTCCATAAAAAACCCAAGGACCAAAAAGGTTATCGGAAACAGACGCCTGGAAACCGATCAGGGTGTTGCCCGGAATCTGACCGCCAAAACCAATTCGGTTAAAAGCCGAGTTTCTGCCTGTGTCCAATACCGAAGAAACCAAGGTTCCCTCGGTAAAATAACCGCCGACTCCCCCTGTCAGCTCAATCTGGTCAACATAAAAAATCAACTCCGGGTCGGAGCTGTTCATATAATCGGAAAAAAAGATCGACTGGAGGCTGTCTTCATAACCCTCACCTAAGGTCTCGTAGTCCAAACTGACCTCAGTCCAACCACCGGGAGGCAAAACCACTTCTCTACGATCCCACTGACCATAGACGGCAGTAACATAAAAATTCTTTTCTATCAGGCTCGGGTTGTAAACATAAAAGTGAAGATTTCTAAAACCAACGGTGCAGACACCGTTGAAATTGAAAATCCTGACCCAAGACCAGGAAGATCCTGAACCCGGCGGTTTAAGCTTAATTCTGATCGAGTAGCTGGAACCATTGTAAGTGTAATCGGTAGCATTCGTTTTAATTTCGCTATTGGAAAAAAACTGGATGAACTTGCAAAACAACCACTGCCAGAAACTCAGCCCGCTGCAGTCCGACCTCCACCCGTTTCTAAATTGGTTGTCATAAATCAAAGATTCAGGAGATTCCGAAAAACAACCGCCCACTAATTCGAGCTCTCCGTCATTGATTACCGGGTCGACTATCTTAACCAAGTCCATCTGACCTGCTTGAAAATCGGCAACGGTAGTCTGGTTCCAAGCCAAATTGTCAAAATACCGGGTAAGGTAAATCTCTTGCGAAAGCTGGCCGGGATGGAGACCGGTCCAAGAAACAGCAGCAGTCACTTTCTTGGTTGAAGGATCAAGCGAGCCCCCGGAAATTACCAAATTCCCGGCAGAATCACGATAGGCGTTTGAAATCTCTAAATAACGGGTAACGTCTCCAACCGTTTCTCCGACAGGGTCGGCCTCTAAAACTAAATTGCCCGAAGACGAACGGATAAGATAGCGGCCGTTGGTTAACAGCTGCCAATCTTGCCGCCTGACATTTTTAACTTCCTCTAAGTATTCCGAGAGCAGCGCCGCCGCCTTTGTTTTTTCCTTACCTAAATTGGCCGCCTCCTGGGAAACAAAAAGGAGTTGAATCACGGCAAAAATTATTACCGAAAAAACAGCAAGGGAAACAATTATTTCCACCAGCGAAAAACCGGCTTCTTTTTTTTCAACCATAGTTTCAGTTTATCTGAACCAGACCAAGTCTGTTAACAGTTATTAACCTGGTTTTTCCGGTGCCGGTCTCAACCAAGGTAACACCGGCCGGAGAAACATAGTTGTTGACATAGCCGGTCGGTTTTATAAAGGTAAGCGTTCCCTGAAACAAATTGATCTCTGTCAACTGCACACTGGCAGGGAGGGCAGTTTCCCAATTTCCAGGATCCCCTTCGACAAAACTCTCTCCTCTGAAAAAAACAAAACGGTTGTTTTCAAAGTAGAGGCCGGAGGCGATCCCGTTGACCGTTTGGCTTTGCGCCCGGTAGACAGAGGTTTTTATCTCCGAAGCGACCAAGTCCAAGTGACTTTCTCTTTCAAGACTGCTCAAAGACATTGCGCCAATGGCAAAAAGAATTGCCATGATGCTCATCACCACTAATAGTTCCGTTAGAGCAATTCCTTTGTTCCGTTTCATAGAGCCCCACGAATATACCGTAGTATAGTACCCGCAAAACAAATTTACCACATTTTTAAGCTTGAAACACTGAAAGTTTGATTTGCGCTTGCTATACTAATCCAAACGCCCTGTTGGGGCGAACATACTGGGACAAAGAAAACCAATTCATCCATAGGCTAATCCCAAAGGGACCATGGCCTGCCTGCCCTCCATTTCGGCGGGCCTGCCTGTCGGCAGACAGGTAAACCGGCAGGCAGGTTTTCTTGGTTTATATATAAAATCATTTCGGTCCAAGGTTCCCGATAAGACTATAAATCGGCGAAATGAAAGCTAAAACCATCACTCCTACAGCAATACCGACTAAAATCATCAATAAAGGTTCCAGCAGAGTAATAAAGTTCTTTAATGAGTTCTCCACCTCCTCTTTGTAAAATAAAGCCACCTCTGCCAGAATTTTCTCCAGGTTACCGGTTTTTTCGCCCACAGAAACCATCTGGATCATCAAAGGGGGGAAAATTTTTGTTTCCGAAAAAACGGTTGCCAACGGTAAGCCTTTTGAAATTTTTTCGTGAAAAGCCTTTGAAAACTGTTTTTTCTCGGGAATAATCAAGGCTTGGGAGGAAATTTCCAAAGATTCCTCAATGGAAACTCCTCCCTTAAGCAGGGCGGATAAACTTTGGTTAAACCTGGTCAGGTTGTAGTAGAGAAAAATTTTATTCAAAACAGGCATTCTACTGGCCAAAGAATAAAAAAGCTTTTTCCCCTGCTTACTTTTGACTAAAATCAGTCCGGCGATGACAATAACAGCTACCGCGGCCAAAGATAAAAGCAAATTTTTCTCTAAAAACAGGCTGGCTTTTAAAAGAAGCCGGGTAACTATCGGTGGCTCGACGTCCATAGTTAAAAAGACCTTGCTTAAACGAGGGAGAACAAAGGTAACCATCAACGCCCCAACCGAACCCATCAGACAAACGATAACCGCCGGGTAAATTAGAGCGCTGATTATTTTTTTGCGAAGGTCATCTTCTTGTTTAAACTGTTGAGCCAAGTAGTTAAAAGACTTGTCCAGGGTTCCGGAAAGTTCCCCTGTTTTGACCATAGAGAGAAAAATATCGCCGAAAAGATTTGAATATCTTGAAAAACTTAAAAAGAGCGATTGGCCTTTTCTTAAAGAGAAAGAAACATCCTGGAGAACCTTTTTGACAGTTTTATTAGTTACTCCGGTGATTAAAAGGCCGAAGGCTTCTTCAAGGGCGATCCCGGAACTAATCATTATCGAAAGGTGGCGGCAAAGCGAAACTTTATCGGCTAAGGGGAAATTATTCCCAAAAGGAGAAGAAAGCTGCCCCAGAAAGCCCTTGTTCAAATTTTTAAGGACAAGGACCTGCAAATCCTTATCTTCAAGAAGAGTCTTTGCTTCTTTTTCCGAAGCCGCCTCAATAGTATCGGTTATCAGCTTATTTTTCCGGTCGGTAGCTCTGTATTTAAAAGTGGGCATATTTACTTTTAAGAATAGCACAAGACCGTCCCATTGGTACATTATCACTCACGGAACGGGTCCAGAATTGACGGGTTAGGGGGTCAAGATCATCCTGAGCGAAGCCCTGTACCGCACCTGCCATGTACCCTACGTGGTACTGTGGTGGTACGGGGGAATTCCGATGACGAAGGATCCCCGCCCGCAACCCGCCAACAGCTACGTAGTTCTGGGCGGGTAGCGATGGCGGGCGCGGCCCGTCGAAAGGAACAAGTTGCCAGAAAATTAGGAGGTTCTTCCCCGCCAGCAACTGCGTAGCTTTGGGCGGGTCAGAATGACGAGGTCGCCCCGCCCTTCATCCTAAACCTTGACCCCCTCCCTCCACCGTCATCCTGAGAAATTCCGATGACGAAGGATCCCCTCGTAGAAAGCAAAGTGCCAACGATTAGGGGACCTGCCTGCCGGCAGGCAGGTTCTTCGCTCCGCCCTGTACCGCCACAGTGAGATACCCCACGTGGTCTCCCATCTGGTACAGGGCTCCGCTCAGAATGACGAGGAAAGAGTTTTACGGAATCAGCGAGGAAATAACAGTAATAATCCCGAAAACCATCACGAAAATGCCGAAATTTATCTTTTCTGCTGCTTTAATCAAAAAGTGAATTGTTAAAATCCCGAAGACAAAAGAAGAGGATAGGGCAAGAATAAGCTGCCAATCAAAAGCAAGGTAGTTCAAATTTAAAAGGATATTGCCTCCGAAAACAACCGGCAAACTCATTAAAAAACTTAGTTTTAAGGCTAAAGTTTTTTCAACACCCAAAAGAAGCAGGCTGGAAACGGTTGCCCCGGAACGGGAAAATCCGGGAATAGCCGCTAAGCCCTGAACAACACCCAAGATAAAACCGTCCTTCAGATTTAAAGAGTCCAAGGATCTGCTGCCCATTTTTTTTGAAGCTAATTGGAGTAAAGCGGTAATCATCAGTGTTAAACCGATTATTAAGCTTAGAATTCCTCCGCTCAACTTTAGCTGTTCTTCAAAAACACTAAAAAACCGTAAGACGAGAAGACCTATTAAAAAGGTGAGCGAACTGCTTACCAATAAAAAGTCCACCAATCCCCGTTCCTCTAAGGAAGATTTTCTGTAAGTAAAAACCGTCTTAACGATTTTTCCTACTTGTCTGCGGAAATAAATCAAAGCCGCCAGAAAGGTGCCCAAATGCAAAAACAAAGCGAACTTAACCATTTCGGCCAAACTCCCGTTACCACCGAAAAAACGGAGTTGGACCAAGACTAAAACCCCTTCCGAGCTTACCGGAAGCCATTCGGCCACCCCCTGGATAGCTCCTAAGATTATTTTTTCCAACACAAACCAAAACAAGCTTTAGCAAAAATTAACTTTAATTTCTACCTTGAGAAGGTCTATCTTCTTTAGGTCTAGCCTCATTGACTACTAAACTTCTACCGTCATAATCTTTACCGTTAAGCATCTTGATCGCATTTTCCGCGTCTTCTG
>JAHJSD010000013.1 GCA_018830585.1 Patescibacteria group bacterium | reverse complement strand
CTCTTTTTTGAGCAACGTTTCTGCATTGTTTACAGTATCTTTTTTCATGAGATTAATGTACCAGAAGATTAATAAATTGGGAATAGGCGATTAGTTAGGAAAAAAGAGTTAGTTTTACCTCCACGTTTTGTCTATTAGCTCGCATTTCTATCATACGGCTTAATTTTACCAGAAAAGGCAGTAAAGTAATTAAGCAAGATAAACCGCCAGACAAGGATCCCTCGTCTCGCAAGACTCGCTCGGAATGACGGTGGTCACGATCCAGGATCGAATTCTAGCGAGGGGTGGAAAGGGAAAATCGGGACGATAAGGGGTAATCAGGGAAATAGGGGGGCATAATCCCAGGTCGGGATTTTACACAAGGGGATCCTTCTCTCCCTGAGGGAGATCAGGATGACGGAGAAGGAATCACGATCCCGGATCGAGTCGAATTAACTCACCTCCGGAGCGTTGATAGGCCTGGTTGCTCTTGATCCACCCCCGGGGAGCCAAAACTCACCCCGGGGGTGTCTAAGAAATTGATTTAACCCCGGAGGCTAAAATACTCTAATGATTCGAATGATTAGAGTATTTTAGCTTAATTTGGATAAAGCTAAGTCTAAACGGGAAAGGGTCTCTCCCTTGCCAATTAAGGGCAAGGATTCGATAATCGGCG
Source organism: Patescibacteria group bacterium (assembly GCA_018830585.1). Taxonomy (GTDB): domain Bacteria; phylum Patescibacteriota; class Microgenomatia; order UBA12405; family JAHJSD01; genus JAHJSD01. The sequence continues at coordinate 33,606 of JAHJSD010000013.1, read as the reverse complement.
GGGTGATTTTTTTGCCGCAGACGGCGGTGCGCAAAACCATAAAAAAATTACCGGTGTTCCAATTATTGTCTTTAATCAGTTTTAAAAATTCCTTTTGGAGTTTTTCTACATCTATCCCATATTTATCTACAGCTGCTTTTGCCTTCTCAAGCATCTGCCCAGCACTTTCTTTGGTTAATCCCTTAACCAATAACAAGTCCGGACTGTAATCAACTTTACGAGTAACAAACTCAAGAATTTCGGAAGCTTCCTTTAAGGTTTTGATTCTCTCCTTAATCAAAGGCGCTGCCGTTAAAATTTTGTCCTTGGCTACCTCGGGCAAAAAGGGCTTGAGAAATTCTACCAAATCGGCATCGGCTTTATTTCTGATATAAACCCCATTCATCCACTCTAATTTTTTTAAATCAAAGACGGGCCCGACCGGAGAAAGATCTTTAAGATCGAAAAGTTTAACAAACTGGTCAAAAGAAAATATTTCTTTCTCTTCCGGGTGGGACCAGCCCAAAAGAGACAAAAAGTTAAGCAAGGCTTCAGGCAAAAAACCCTGGTCAATGTACCAGTCCAGAGAGGTGTGGCCGTGGCGTTTGCTCATCTTGCTCCGGTCCGGGTTTCTTAAGTTGGCAGTGTGGATCAAAACAGGCATCTGCCAGTTGAGGTAGCGGTAAAGCAAAACATGTTTCGGCGCAGAAGAAAGCCATTCTTCGCCCCTGATAATATGGGAAATTTTCATCAAATGGTCGTCTACTACTACCGCTAAGTGGTAAGTGGGAAAGCCGTCCGCTTTCAAAAGAACCTGGTCGTCAATCAGATTGCTTTCAAAAACAACTTTGCCTCTGAGAAGATCGTTGACGGCAATTTTTTCGTTATCAGGAACTTTCATCCTAATAACATATTTTTCGCCGTTTTTTATCCTTTGCTCCGCCTCTTTTTTAGAAATCTTGCGGCAAAGACGGTCATATTTGGGCAATCTTTTCTTTCTTTTCTGTTCTTGCCTTAGCTCTTCCAGTCTCTTGGGCGTGCAAAAACAATAATAGACATCACCTTGGTCAACCAATTGGCGAGCATACTTTTGGTAAATTTCCAATCTTTCCGATTGGCGGTAAGGCCCGTATTTTCCACCGTGTTCCGGACTTTCATCCGGAACCAATCCGGCCCACTTTAAACCCTGGTAAATCTTTTCTTCTGCCTCATCCACCCGCCTTTTCTGATCGGTGTCTTCTATCCGGAGAATAAAACCGCCCTTGTGTTTTTTGGCAAAAGCATAATCCAACATCGCCCCGTAGATATTGCCGATATGAACAAATCCGGTCGGGCTGGGAGCGAACCTGGTTCTGACGGGAAAATCAAAAAGGTCTTTTTTTCGGTTCCGTGGGGAAGTGAATCCTCCACGGGCTGAAGCCCGTGGCTTCCCTTTCCCGGGGGATGAAACCCCGCACCGAAAGCCCCAGACAGATTGCCATTCATCCCCATGTTGGAACGTGGGGCTTTCTGGTGCTGGGGTTAATTTCATGTTTGAATTTTATCACACCTAAATTGTATACTAAAACTGATGTCCCAATTGACGGTTGTTTCTTACTACACTCGTAAGGTTATCAAAATCAGCGCGATACTTTTAGTTCTTTTTTTCGTTTCTAAAGTAAGCATTAACCTTTTTACAGTTTACTGGAGAAGTATCCATCCGATACCGCCGCCGCCGCCGGACACTTCCTTCGGCAAATTGCCCAGAATAAATTTTCCCAAAGAAGCGATCCAAAAACCGAAAAACTTCCAGCTGGAAACCGCAGACGGAGAGCTGCCCAAAGACATCCCTTTTACCGAAAAGGTTTATTTTGTGCCCCAAGAAAGAGGCAAGTTTCTTTCTTTGGAAAAAGCAACCAGCTTAGCGAAAACGTTGGGATTTAAAGATGATCCGCGAAAAATAGACGAGGATATTTTTGTTTTCGAAAACGCGTCCCAAAGAACTTCGTTGACCGTTGACGTTTTAACCGGAAATTTTGAATATGCCTACGCTTATCTTGAAGACCAAACACTGATCAATCCACCGTCGCTTCCCGCAGAATCCGATACGCTTATGATCGCCAGAGCCTTTTTAAGCAAGATTTCCCGCCTGACCAACGAGCTCAAAGACGGCGAATACCGTCCCAGTTACTGGAAAATAAGCGGCAGTCAACTAATCCCTGCTTTGGCCGCTTCCGAAGCCGACTTTGTCAGGATAAATATTTTCAGAAAAAAAGTAGACAATAAATACCCCGTCGTTTCGCCAAAGGCGGACAAAAGCTTAGTTTCGTTGTTGATTTCCGGGTTCAGGATCCAAAACGAGCATGTGGTAGAAGCGAAATATCTTCATTTTGAAAGCGACCGGGAAAAGTACAGCCGGTATCCGATTAAGACAGTTGAACAAGCCTGGGAAGAGCTTAAGACCGGCAATTATTATCTTGCTTCTTACAGCGGCGGGCAAAAAGAGGCTGCCGTCAAAATAAGAAGGGTCTATTTAGCTTATTTTGACCCCTATTTCACCGATAAGTTTTTACAGCCGGTGATCGTTTTTCAGGGCGACGATAATTTTTACGGTTATGTCTCGGCAATTCCTCCCGAGTGGTTGGAGTAAAAATTCAAAAGTCAAAGGCCGCCTGTCTTTGACGAGGTTGGGAAGATTCAACCCTAAAGTGATTTTCTGTCTACTTCACGGGCAAAACTACAAACTTAAAAGTAAAGCCTCCCCCGACGCAAGGGCGGGACAGTTTGATTCACTTTAAATTCTCCACCAGCTGGTGGACCACCTTATTAATACCGCTTCATTCTCGGACGGTGCTCAGATGATATGATGACAAAACTTCAAACACGCTTCGTTCCACCTCGCCCGTCTGCATCGCTTGGTGCGAAGCATCTGCGGGCAGGGAGGAGTCCCTGCCTGCCGGTTTACCCGCCGGCAGGAGGGCAGGCCCGCCGGCAGGAGGGCAGCAGGCATTCGGACATCATCCGAGGAGAAACTTCGCTACAAGATTCCTCATCGCCATTTATTTTGGATAATCACGATCCTGGATCATTTTTTGGATTTTCATTTCCAGGATCGAAGTAATTCCCGAGGTGTCAACCTACCACACACCCGGTGTGTGGGGGAAGAATGACAATGGAAACAGGTCGGGGTTTTCACTATCTTGCAACAAGACAAGAATCAAATCTCTTTCCAAAAAATATTCTCTTTTGCCCAATCAACCAATTTTTTAGTTTCGCCAAAACGGTCTTCACTGCCTAAAACCACGGTGATCAGCCGGCGGTCTTCTAAATCCACTAAGCCGACAAAACACTCACCGGACAAAGGAGTCCAACCAGTCTTAACTCCTTTAATTTCTTCCAAACCCAAAAGTTCATTGGTAGTTTCCAAATCATGACTGATATTGCCGGTGATATCGGTTACCGTAATCCTGTCAAGCCGGACCGCGTCGCTAAAAATGCTATTTCTTAGGGCCCATCTGGTTAGATGAGCCAAGTCAAAAACAGTGGAATAGTGATTTTGATCCTCTTCTCCGTCAAAGTTAACAAAGTGGGTGTCGTTTAAATTCTCCTGGAAAGCAATTTCGTTCATTCTGGCGATGAACTTTGCTATTTTTCCTTCGGTCTGGCCGGCGAGGACAAAGGCGGCGTCGTTGGCAGAATGAACCAAAAGCCCATAAATCAAATTCTTGACGGTAATTTTTTCTTCCGGCTTCAAACCCATGATTTTGCCGACAGGATAAGCGCTGATGACACTGACTACCTCGTCAACCGGATAAGTTTCCAACGCTGTTATCGCCGTGGCCATTTTGGTAATTGAAGCAGGATTAAGCCTCAGGTGCGGTTCTCTCTCAAACAGGACCGTCCCCGAATCGGCATCAATTATTATCGCTGATTTGGCATTAATCTGCGGAAAAGAAGCGTCCTCTTCAATCAAAGGCAAAGGCGAAGGATTAAAGTCCAGATTAAAACCTTCCCAAAAAACAAAAAACCTGACCGAGATTAAAACAGAAAAAATAAAAAGTATCAGGCCCCAAAATTTAGCGATCTTTTTGTAGACCATCGGCAATTACCTGAATTCCTAATTCTTTAAGCTGAGCTTTGTCTGCTTTGGCCAGCGCGTCCATTACCGCCGATTGGGCGGAAGAATAAAAACTAAAGTTAGACAAGTTAATTACTACTTTAATAATTTAATATATTAAAGTAGTTGGAAAACGTAACTGCGCGAAATTGAAAGAAATAAAAAACACAGGAACTCGTACCCACGGTATTCCCCGCCAAAGTAGGTTCTTTCCCTCCCAACGAGCTTGAGATCAGGATGGCGGGAGGTCACCATCCCGAACCGAATTAATTCAATTTCACCATCCGAGGAATCAAGGCCTACCTCGGAGGAGAAATTGATCCCTCCCCGTAAAATCAGTGTTTTCGCTTTCCTGAGATAAAAGAAGGTCCAAGCGGAATTACAATGAAAAATCCGCTTTTTCTGGTTTGACCAGGTTAAACCAATCCCGATAGGCGATAATTATTGATTTGGTGTGCAATCCGGCATTAAAAGCAATTTCCTCGTTTTTCTCTAAACTTTTATCAACCCATATTTTTAGCCCAATCAGACTACCGAACGGCGGAACGGCGCCGATTTTAACTCCGGAAATTTCTTCGACTTCGAAAGCAGTGGCCATTTTTAATTTTTTAGCTGCCAGTAATTTTTTAAGTTTTTCAATATCAACCTCCTTGGCGGCAGAGATAACAGCTAAAATCGGTTTGCTGTCAGCCATCATTATCAATGCCTTGGTCCCCTGACTAAGCTTTGTCCCCCTTGCTTCGGCCGCTTCTTTACTGGTATAAACTGCCCGATGGTTGCAAAGCCGATAGTTGATGCTGTTTTCAACAAGCAGATCGATCAATTCATGGAAAAGATTTTTGTTTTTTCCGGCTATTTTTTGGCCGATAACCGAAAGTCTGGCATCTACTCTTTCCAAATCTCTGGGATAAAGGGTCGCTTCCCTTATATTGGACAAGCCTAAAATATTCTGAGTTACCCTTTCCAGTCCTAAGCAAAATCCGCCTTCCGGCGGCATACCGTAACAAAAGGCCTGTAAATAGGGGATTTCAAAATCTTTTGGCTCGCCTCCCATTTTTTTAATATTGGCGGAAAGAACTTCAAAATCATTTATCCTTTGGCCGCCGGTAATCCATTCTACTCCACGGCCAACTAAGTCGAAACTTAGAGTTTCCTCCGGATTTTCAGGATCCTGATAGGTGTACCAAGGTCTTTTTTTGGTCGGATAATGACTGATGAAAACAATCTCGCTTCCGTGTTTCTCTTCCGCCCAACGGCAAATTTCTCTTTCCCCTTCGGGATCCATGTCCGGCTCTCCCCTAATATCCCGGCCGGTTCTTTTAAAAATTATTTCCTGCACCTCTGACAGTTTCACTATTGGAGTTTTCTCTGCTGTTTTAGGAATAGTTGTTCCAAAATTTGCCAAGATATCTGAATGTTCTTTTTTTACTTCGGCGAAAACGGCCTTAACCAGTTTGTCTGCCGTGTCGACCACATCCAGCCAGCTGTTAATAAAACCCAGTTCTACATCCATGCCGATGTATTCTGTCATGTGCCTGGTAGTAACACTTGGCTCTGCCCTGTAGGCGTGGGCCAGGGTGAAAACCCTTTCAAAAACAGAAACCATAATTTGTTTGTAAAATTGAGGGCTTTGGGCCAAGTAGGCTTTGTAATCGAAATAATTAACTTGAAAAACCTGCGATCCTCCCTCGGTGGCAGTAGCAACAATCGTTGGAGCCTGAAATTCAATAAAACCGTTGTCGTTCATATGTTTTCTAAAAGTTTTGACAATAGTTGCCTGAACCCGAAAGATATCGGAAATTTTTTTGTTTCTTAATGAAGCGGCCCGATAGTCCAGCAAAACAGGCAGGGAAACGTCCAAATTAGGTTGATGAATATCAAAAGGCAAGTTTTTCGCCTCAGCCAAAACTAACACTTTTTCTACTTCTAGCTCGATTTCCCCGGTGGCTATTTTGGGATTAAAATATTTTTCTTCTCTTTTTTTAACCAATCCTTCCATTCTAACAACAAATTCCGGATTTAGTTTAGCAAGTTCTTTTCCTCCAACTACCTGAATCATTCCAGACCTATCCCGGATATCAGCAAAGGCTAATTTGCCATGACTCCGGACACTATTTACCCAACCGGAGATCGCCACTTTTTTGCCAACTGAAGAAACGGTATCTTTTATCAGGGTTCGTTTCATTTTTTTATTCTTTAGTTAAAATTTAACAGATTTTGCTCCAATTAAAAACCCTCGCCCATATCAACCAAGACAAACTGATTGACAGGGGCGAGGGCTTACATAAGTTCGCGGTGCCACCCTGCTTCCTCCGACCTAAAGTCGAGAGCTCATTTAACGCTGTTACGGGCGCGCCCGGAAGGCTTTACTTCCCCGTGGTAGCGGGGTTTCTTCCTTCAACTCCCCTGGGTCACAAACAGGATCGTTGTTTTTGCTAACCAATATTATACCGGAAGTTGAAGTTTAAATTCAAGCAGGATAATCACGATCCTGGATCGTTTTAGGTTTTTCGATCCAGGATCGAATTAATTTAACAAATTCTTCCCGACGTTACTCGAAGAATTTCCCACACCGGGTGTGTGATAAATAATTCCCGAGGTGTCAACCTATCACACACCGGGTGTGTGATATGACGTATGACAGTAACCCCATATACCATGTTAGGTGATTTATGACGCAAGAATCTTATTTCACTACTTTATTTTTTGCCTTTTTTATTTCAGCAGGGTCTTCAAGTAACACGCCCTTGTATAATTTGTAAAGAAGCGGTATTACCCCACAATCTTTACATATCCCCCAACCACATTTACCGCCATTCTCCTGAGACAGATTATGACATAGAGCAAGCTCTCTTTCGAACGCCTCCTTGTCTATGATATTTTTCTGTAGCCCAGTCCCGCAGGATAGTTTGCTCATAAGTTTTCTCCTAATAAATTAATAACTTTGGGAAGATCCTCTTTGAACATTTTTGGATTTTCTGAAATCATATCCTTGATTTTATCAAGAGGATAAAAATCTATTGATTCGATACCCTCACGCTTGTTTGGCAAAATTCTTCCGGGATAAATTATCTTATATATCACCCAAGCGGGATCATAATCCGAGGTCATCTTAATCCACCCCCGGGGAGTCAAAGCCCACCCCGGGGTGTGCGACACACCAGAATCTTATTCCACCACGTTATCTTTTATCCCACGCCTGGTATGTGGCATTATATTCATTTCAATTTAGCCCCATGAATTGTGTTTCTCATCATTTCTCTCCATTCTTTGTTGCTGTCTGTGTTTTCAGAGAATAATTCATCCAAAAATTTTATTATCCCGTCTTTGCTCCCCTCAAGAAGTTTGGATGCAATCGACTTTTTAGGTTCGTTTGTTTTTTCATCAATGTGAAAACTATGAATTAATGTATCTATTAAAATAATCTTTTCTTGGTACGTTTTCGTGGTTGGATAATTTTCAAAATATTTTAAATAGGCCGCCCCCGCCCTCCCCGGATACGCATAATGATTCTTGACACCTTCTCCATACTCTTTTTTTGAAATCGTCCAATTGCATCCGTCCGTAGTACAGAAAATAGTTCCCTCCGGCGGCACCTTAAGAATCTTTTTACATACCGGACACTCAACTTCTTTCCGGTACACAAGGATTAAAGTACGGCAACGATTTAATAAATAAAGACCAACTTCTTCACAAAGAACCCCGTCTTGGATGCCTAATGCGTCTTGTCTATATAGTTTTTTCAACAGCCCGGTAGGTAACCGCGGACCCCATTTAATCTTGTCCATTTTTATTAATTTTCCTGTGGCGACAAAAATACTATCCTAATCTTTGGGTCTTTCTCCTAATAGACCACCTATCATGCGACCGTCCTGAAGAAATTGTATCACCATTTTGAAAGAATATTGGGGATACTACAGCTAGATAATGTGGCGAGCCCACGTACCAAAAGACCAATTCATCCACGGACTTGCACCCGTGGTCTTCTTGGTACTAGGATAATCATGATCCCAGGTCGTTTCAACCCACCCCCGGGGAGTCAAAGCCCACCCCGGGGGTGTTAATTTCCCACACTCAGTGTTGGGCTATCTTGGGAATGATTCCCAAGGCCTGCCGGCAGGCAGGTGTCAGCCCGCTCGCATCGCCAGACCCGCTTCGACCGCTCAACGAGGCGAGCTCAGCTTTGGCGGGCAGGCCTCTATCCCACCCTGGGGGGCGTGAAAAAATGTGAAAAACCCGATGTGTCAACCTATCCCACACCTGGTGTGTGAAAGGTGTGTAAAAAAATCTATTTCCGAAACATTTTTTACATTTAATCCGGTACATGGTCACTATTCTAACATTCCTGGTGGCTGTTTTTGAACGATACTCTATTTTACTCACATCCATTCCGGTTTCCGTAGAGGAGATGATACCGGTCTACCATAGGAGGTTGCTATCGTTTTGAGAGCTCACGCAGCTCAGAAAACTTAAGCCTTATGGTAAAATTGAATTGGAAAAGTTTTTAAAAATGATTAAAGAAATTATTCCGAAAACAGAATTGCGAGAGATGCAGATGCGTAGGCCAATACTTTTAGTTTTTGAAGGAGTCGACGCTACTGGCAAAACTACTTTGGCTAAAAGGCTGGCACGAGAATTAAAAGTGGAGTATATCAGGGGAGGAGGTTGGTTTGGGGAGTCTGATTTGGCTAAAAGATCCACTCGGGAAGGAAGCAGGGATTTTTATTATTCCTTGATGCAAATGCGGCAAGTAAGAGAAACAAAGGCAAAATTGGAGGAATCAAAGAGAAAAGAAGGAATAGTTGGAATATTAGATAGACTTGTTCTAGTAGATGTGGCCCATCGTTTAGCATTTGAATATGATGGTTTTAATGATTTTACCGAGAAGGCCACGGATAAAGCTCGGCAAGCCTTAAGAAAATTTATACCGGAAGGAGTGTGGGGAATAGTTCTAGATGTTGGGGATAAAGAAGTTGTCAGCGGAAGGATTTTAAGTAAAATGAGTTTAGAGGGAAAATCTGTTCCTACAGGAGCGGATTTCCTCTCTTGGTTGAGAGAGCATGGTTATTTGCCCGAGGCAGATACATTAGGGCGTTTTGCGGCCAAAAGAGCAGCTTGGCTTTGGTGCGCTCAAGAATTGAAATGGCCAGTGGTTGATGCCAGTGGTTCTGAAGAGAAAGTATATGGTAAAGTAAAAACGCTTCTAGAGGAGAAAGGATTTTGGCCCGAAGGGCAAGCGAAATCACCTGAAGGTTCAAGAAAAGAGGTAGAATAAATAACAATGGAAGTTGAAATAAAATTGGTTTGCAAAAATCTATCCAGTTTGAGAAAAAAACTATCAAAAACAGCGGCTGTTTTAATGAAAACGAAGCGTCAGATTGATACTTACTATGACCATCCGGCAAAAGTTTTGGTTGAGAATGGAGAATATTTAAGGGTTAGGAGAGCGGGAGATAAAAAAACAATCGCTCACCATATTAATTTGGCTGATGGTGTTAACGACGAGTGCGAAATTGAAATGCCGGCGGGTGCAGAGATTGAAAAACTTCTTAAAAGGTTGGGCTTTCCGAAAATGGGAGCAATCGATAAAAAAACGAGAACAGTATCAATTGGGAGATTTTAATATCTGTCTCGATCAAGTCAAAAATATTGGAAATTTTGTCGAGATAGAACTGATGGTTAAGAGAGGTAGTGAAAAGAAAACAATGGTAAGGTGCTGGCAGTTAGCGGACAAATTGGGTTTTTCTAAAAGAGATGAGTTTGGTTATTGGCTTTGCGATATTGCAGTTGGCAAAGTCAAATGGCCACCATCATCTTAGGGACCGGGGCAGAATTGTCAGATTTATTCAGGAAATAACATCGCATCTTTTCAAGTGGCTTCCTCCCAACGTATTCCCCGTTGTAGATATCAACCAATTCGGTAATGCTCTTTCTGACTGCCTGCTCGCCTCGCTGGGCGGTCAAAATCCTTTGCTAAAGTATCGACCACTGTTCACCCCCCGAGGTGTCTGCGGATTTCATCTCGGGGGTGTGATACAATCATCGTCATCAACTAAGTCTAAATATTCAATGTTATTTGAGATAGTCATAATTTGAATGTTTTAAGAAATAAAATTTTGAGTAATATTTTGCCACACCTGGTACCCGGTGCAGAGTATCTTGGAATCAATTCCCGATGTGTCAACCTATCCCACACCTGGTGTGTGATAAAGTGTGTGATAAACTAATAATACCAACGGGAAGGAGGGGAAAGATGGGTGCTTGTATCACCAATCAACCTGCTTTTCTTAAGTCTCTGATCTTTAACTGGATTGTTTCCCTGTCCCGCCAGCGGTTCAAATTTAAGCTGGCAACCAAGTCAACAAAATCGCCCGTGAGCAAGTCCTGCCAAAAGTCTCCCCAGCCGAAACCGATCGCTTCGGCAACAACTCTTTCTATCGCTTTAGTTTCGGGATCGTCAAGCCAAAGCTTTAAATGCTGTCTTTCCGATCCTAAAGCCTGGCATCTGACCACTCTGGCTCTTTTGATTAAAAACAGCGGCTCCGGGTTACCCAAACCAAACGGAGCCAGTTCTTGGATTAAGCGGTAAAGCTTCTTGCCAACTAAAGAGGCATCTGTAGAAAAATCTATTTTCAATTCAGGAGCCAAATCTTCCGTCTTGATCTCTTTTTCAGCCATTTTTCCCAATTGGTTGATAAACTTATTTATTTTCGACGTTTCTATGGTAAAACCGGCCGCCATAGGATGACCGCCGGCATCAATCAAAAGGGGCTCCGCCTTTCTGATAAACTCGATAATATTAAAGCCGTTAACCGACCGGGCCGAACCGCGACTGATTTTTTCCCCTTTGGAAATGACTATTGACGGGCGGTAAAATTCCTCCGTCAGTTTGCCGGCGATCAAACCGATAATTCCCTGATGATAAGATTCATCAACGGCAAAAATCATTTTCTGCAGAGATGGTTTGATATTTTTCTTGGCATCATCTATCCCATCAATGGTTAATTTCTGCCTCTTAGAATTGATCGTTTCTAATTTTTCCACCAACTCTTTTGCTCTGGCGGTCTTTTTGGTGCAAAGCAGTCTTAGTCCGTCAACCGCGTCGGAAAGCCGGCCGGCCGCGTTTAACCTCGGCGCCAAGATAAAAGAAACCTGCCAGGGAAGAACTTCATCCTTGCTGCCGATACCTCCTTTTTGTTTAAGTAATTTCAAGCCGACCCGATTGGTTTTAGATATTTCTTTGATGCCGTACTTAACAAAACTTCTGTTAACTCCCGATAGAGGAAGCATATCGGCAATCGTGCCTAAGGCGACTAACTCTAAAGACCGGTAGCCAAAAAGAGAAGCTAAAAACCAGGCAACACCGCTGCCTGCCAGCTCAGTACTGTGAACAATAACATCGGCAGGGGGGAGTTTGTCTAAAGCAAGGTGGTGGTCGGTAATGATTGTTTTAATGCCCAAATCTTTAGCTGTTTTGATCCCGTCAAAAGCGACAATGCCGTTGTCAACAGTAATAATTAAGCCTAAGTTTGGGTATTTTTTCTTTAACTTTTTCACCGAACCAGGATTGATGCCATAACCGTCTTCTTCCCGGTGAGGCATGAATGGAATCACATCATAACCTTTGGCCCAAAGCGACTCCCAGACAATCGCCGCCGAAGACAAGCCATCGGCGTCATAATCGCCGTAGACAACTATTTTCTCTTTTTTGGACCTTTTAATCAGGCCGCCTGCCCGATCCAAAGAAGTTTTGGAAATACCCGCTTTGGCCGGATCGATTTTGGAAGGATGAGTCGGATTTAAAAACTCGGCTCTTTTTGAAGAAACTATTTTCCTGTTTTTAAGGAGGATTTTTAAAACTTCTTCCGGACCGACTTGCCGGGTAACTTTTTTTGAATGAAGCAAAATCCATTTCTTGTCGATCATTTCAATTAATATATTAACATTTAATATTTAGTCATTTGATCATTTATGCATTTAACCATTTACTCATTGAGATTAATACATTACGCTTCGCTGGATTCTTCGTCATCATCCGCCAGCTGGCGGATCAGGATGACGGAGAGAAGGGAGGCGTTTTAGGACTTTTGTCTGACTAGATTGCAAAGTGATTTTACCAAGAAATTTTGCTTTTAATTAAAAACTGACCGAAACAAAATTGGCTGTTATAATGGGGTATTGATCATAAAATGAAAATTAAGAAAGACGAAATACCGGATAAGGTTAAAAAAATAATTAGGGTTTTCCAAAAAGCGAAGATTGAGCTTTTCGTCGTCGGCGGCTCCTCAAGAGGGCTGCTGACTAAACACAGAATCGAGGACTGGGATTTTGCCACCAATGCCACACCGAAACAAATCCTGGCTCTTTTTCCTAAAAACAGCTTTTACCAGAATAAATTCGGCACTGTCAGCGTAGTAATGGGCAAAAATAAAAATGACATTTTGGAAATCACTACCTACCGGACCGAAGGAAGGTACTCCGATAAAAGACGCCCCGACCAGGTCCGCTGGGGAAAGACAATCGAGGAAGATCTCTCCAGAAGAGATCTGACCATTAATGCGATTGCCATAAATTTTGAAATCCGAAATTCGAAATCCGAAATTCGAAAGATAGTTGATCCTTCCGGCGGCCGGGAAGATTTAAAGAAAAAAATAATCCGGGCCGTTGGCGACCCGGACCAGAGATTTAAAGAAGACTCCTTAAGACTGCTCCGAGCAGTAAGGATCGCCACCCAGTTAGGTTTTATTATTGAGCCGAATACTTTCAAATCAATTGAGAAAAATGCTGGTTTAATTGAAAAAATTGCTTGGGAGAGAATCCAGGTTGAAATTTTTAAACTTTTATCCAGCAAGCACCCGGCTGACGGGCTTTTAATGCTTTTTAACTCCGGACTGCTCCAACACCTGATGCCCGAATTGATCCAAGGGCGGGGGGTAGACCAAGCCAAACACCATATCCATGATGTCTGGACCCACGCAATTGAAACACTCAGGTTTTGCGACTCCAAAAATCCGGTAACCCGACTGGCGGCGTTACTTCACGATATTGGCAAGCCAGTCGTGGTTCAGGGCGAAGGAGAGGACAGAAGTTTTCACAACCATGAGGTGGTCGGCGCAGCAATCGCCAAAAAAATAGGCCTCCGGCTGAGACTATCTAATAAACAACTAGACAAGCTCTGGCGCCTGGTGCGCTGGCACCAGTTTGCTCCGGATGAAAATCTGACCGATGCCGCTATCCGCAGATTTATCAGAAGAGTGGGCAAGGAAAATTTGGATGATATCCTGTCGATCCGCACCGGCGACAGAGTCGGCAGTGGAGTCCCTAAGACCTCTTGGAGAACTGACTTGTTTAAAAAACGATTGGTCGAAGTTCAAAAACAACCGTTTTCTGTTGCCGATTTAAAAGTTAGCGGCAACGACGTGATGGAGATTTTAGAAATAGGGCCCGGACCTGAAGTGGGCCGAATTTTAAAACAGCTTTTTGAAGAGGTGGAAGAGGACAAAGAGAGAAATAAAAGAAAATACTTGATGGAAAGAATTAAGAAGCTGGAAGGTTAGGGAGTCCACCTCAGAGGAGGCAAACAATTTGCTCTCCCTCGGGGATTTTTCGCTCCGCCCTGTACCGCCTGGTACGGGGCACCGCTCAGAATGACGGGGGGGCTTTCGGCGAAGAAAACCCCGACATTACATTGGGAAGGCTTCACTTTCGCTTGAAAATCTTTTTCCAAACTACCAGCAAGGGCACGGCGGTAAAAGTGGAAGAATAAGTGCCGGCGACAGTGCCGATCAGTAAAGCCAAGGTAAAATTCCGGATTGTTTCCCCTCCTAACCAGACCAAAGCTATCAACATAAAAATAATGGTTAAAGAATTGTTGATTGACCTGACCAAGGTTTGGCTGACAGCCAAGTCGGAAATTTCCTCAAAGGCCATTTTCGGATTTATCCTGGAAAGTTCCCTAATCCGATCGTAAACAACTACGGTATCGTGGACCGAAAAAGAAAGGATCGTCAAAACCGCGGTGACAAAAAGGCTGTCCACCTCAACCCCGAAAAAGCGACCCAGCAGACTGAACGAGCCCAGCAGGATCAGACTGTCGTGGAGCATTGCCAAAATAGCGCAGATACCGAAAGCTTTTTCTTTAAACTGAAAATTGATATAAATCAAAACTACCAAAACCGCCAACAAGATACTGATTCCCGTCTTGGTTAAAAGCTCCTGTCCAAGAGCCGGACCTAAAAACTCCCAACGAACCACTTCGGGTAAATTACCGTAATTTTCCCCGATGCTACTTAGAAGCTCATTCTTGGAGGCTTCTTCCAAGGAGTCAAAACGCAAGAGCAGAGACCGGTCCCCACTCGACTGAATACTTTTTAAACCCAAGCCTTTTCCCTCGATCAGTTCGGTGACTTCCTGCCGGTTTAGACCGTCGGCGCTAATTTCAAGCAAGGTGCCTCCGGTAAAATCAACCGAAGGTTTTAACCCCCAGCGGATCAAAGAATAAACCCCCGGCAAAATAAACAGGGCCGAAACGGTAAAAAACAGCCAATTTAATTTAGTCCATTTGATACTATTCATGCTTTTTTCCTGGCAAAAACCCTTAACAAGGTCCTGGCAACAATAATGCCGGTAAACATACTGATGAAAACTCCCAGAAACAAAGTTACGGCAAAACCGCGAACCATAGCGGAATTATTAAGAAAACCCCAGTCGAACGGATTAAAGAGCAAAAAACAAATGATCAGGGTACAAACATTGGCATCACGAATCGAATCCCAGGCCCGGCCGAAACCCAGCTCCATGGCCACGTTCCAAGGTTTGCCCTGCTTAAGCTCTTCTTTCATCCTTTCAAAAATCAGGATATTGCTGTCCACCGCCATCCCCACCGAGAGCAAAAACCCGGTCAAACCGGGCAAAGTCAAAGTGACCGGAATCAATTTGTAAACCGCCAAGGAAATCAAGGCATAAATTACCAGTCCGACGTCAGCCAAAATACCAAGCCAGCGATAATAGATTGCCATAAACAAGGCAACAATTGCTAAGCCGACCAAACCGGCTCTCATACTTTTTTGAACCGATTCTTCACCTAAAGTCGGCCCGACCTGACGGCGCTCGATCAGCTCGATTGAAACCGGGAGAGAACCGGCGTTCAATTGTGAAACCAAAGATTTTGCCTGTCTTAGGTCAAACTCGCCGCTGATGGCCGCCTTGCCATCAGTGATCGGCTCTTTTACCTGGGGAGCGGAAACTAAAAGACCATCCAAAAAAATCGCCAACGGCTTTTCAACATTCCTTTTGGTAATCTCGCCAAAAAGTTTTTTACCCTCTTCATTAAACTCTAAGCCTACCTCGGGCTTTCCGGTATTGGGGTTGAATTGAACTTCACCCCTGACCAAATGCGCGCCGGTTAGCCCGGTTTTGCCAGCGAAAAGGTCGTAAATCGTCGCCGACTCAGTCGCCTCCGGAGGAATTTCAACCGACTCCCTGAAATCCAATTGAGCCGTCTTTCCAACCAAGTCGATCGCCTCCTCGACATCAACTACACCGGGCAATTCAACAATCAGCCGATACTGATCTGCCGCCCTGGAAGTCTGGATGACCGCTTCACTGACCCCGAAAAGATTGACTCTCCTTTCGATATTGTCCCTAAGAGAGATCAGCGCTCGGTCACGATCTTCCTGGCCAACGTCTTCCATTTTTGCCCTAAACATCAGGTGAACCCCTCCGGCAAGATCCAAACCTTTGACTAATTTGAAACGCCGCAGGAAGGCAAACGGTCTGGAGATTTCCTGATCGAAATTAAAAGAGCCTATTTTAAATTTCAACCGGTAGCTGGTCGGTAAATCTATCAGCAAAGAAACGAGGGCGATTAATAAGATCGACCAAAAAAGAAGCCTTCTGTTTTTCATTTTTAGAAATTTACCATTTCTTCTTCGCTGCCAATAATCATTATTCTGGGCTGGAGCAGGATTTGGAGTAAAAACGGATCTCTATTTTTCTTTCTGAAAGCAAAATCCGTCTCATTCATCACAGTATAATTAATCTCCGAACTTCTTACTTTTTCCTCTTCTCTTACCAAGACTCCCAGCTCGGGCAAAACAATTTTGCCTACCAGTAAAAGATCAATCAGATCCTTTTTTCCCAAGCTGCTAAAACCGGTTATAAACCTGCCGGAAAAAATCACAAATTTTATCTTGCCTAATTTTTGGCGGTATTTAATCAGGTTACCCCCCAAACCTTTTGTCTTCATGATAATGGCTAAAATTTCCTGATAAAATGGGTTCTTTTTATTTATCCAGTAAAAAAGCTTGTTACCACGCCACTCGCTTTCCAAGATCCCTGCCGCTTTCAGGTTTTGCAGTTCCCGGCGGATTGAATTCAGTTTCTCTTTTGTCAGCCTGGTCAATTGCCGGACATAAAACATTCCGTCCACACTGTAAAAAAAAATTTGCAGGAGCTTGAGGCGGGATTCGGAAACAATAATTCTCTTAAGAGTTTTAACCGGCTTCATTGTAGTCCACTTCGTTAGTATTTGATAGAATTTCAATCCAAATCCGGCCGCGGTTGAATTCGACTTCTTTTCCTTTAGAGTCGGTAAAGACAGTCCTCTCTTTTCTGGTTTCTTTACTCCACTTGCCCTCAATAGCCTCTCCGTCCCGGAAAATTAAAGCCTTGCCTTGGCCGATGGTGGTATAAAGCATATGCTTGTGCTCATCGACCGGACCAATCTCTTTAGTAAACTGAATTACTACCGTTTTTGCGCTCAAAGGCTGATTGTTGATAAAGTCTTTCTGATCCTGATCTCCGTTTGAACGGAAATACAAATTCTTCTCCCTGTCGTAGTCCCATTTAACATGGTAATCACTATAACTTTCCCAGAAATCGAATTCTATTTTTGAAACGGTGCCTCTTTTGACTGAAGCGGCTTCATCTTTAAACTTCCACTGGCGGAAATCCTCATCCCAGGAATCGCCGCTTTTGTTTTTTGCGGCCAAATCACGCGATTCCGCCTTAGCCCAAAGAGCGTTGCTGTCACAATACATCGTGTGTTCGGTCGCCCTTGATTCTCCGGTCCTCTCCGGTTCCCGACGACACTCCCGGTAGCTAAGAGCAAACTGGTTCATATCGCTTCTATGGTCGGGGTCAAGCCAGCCATATTGGCCAATTTGCTCCAAGGCTTGGGCCCTTTTGTCGGTAGTACAGTAACTGCCGTTAGAACTGCAGTGGGCTCCGCCGACATGAACATACAAAGGATAATCGGAATATTCCGAAGCCCAATCCAGAAAGTAAGTTCTGGCCGATCTAACCGGACCCAGATCATATTTGCCGGAATAAGGCTCGGTAGCTTCGCAATAATAAACCCCCAAAAAGCGGGTAATACCGCCCTCTGCCACCGACTCGTAAACCACATCTGCCCGGGATAATCCTGATTGGGGCCGGGAATTTTCATGGTTCTCAACCATCACCATCAAAGGCCTTTTCTTCTCCCAAATGGCTAATTGTTCTTTAGTATATTTCTTTCCGTTAATAGGGCACTCCTGGTCTCTCGGACCGGTAAAGAAAATCTGTTCCTGGCTAAGCTCGTCCTCTTTGGTTTTCTGATCACCGACAGGAGAGATCATTGAGGAAATCG
Organism: Patescibacteria group bacterium; assembly: GCA_018830585.1. Lineage (GTDB taxonomy): Bacteria > Patescibacteriota > Microgenomatia > UBA12405 > JAHJSD01 > JAHJSD01. The sequence goes on along the minus strand of JAHJSD010000013.1, from coordinate 15,901 downwards.
AATCCGTCTTGGAAAAAGCGGCAAAAGACAAGCCTGTGCTTAGAAAATAAAGACCAAAACCAAATAACAAAATTTTAGTTTTATTATTCATTTTAATGAAATGAGGTTTATAAAGCTTTTTTAATCGCCTCAGATTCTTCTGCCGAAAACTTTACTTTTTCCTTTTTGCCGTCGACCAGTTTAGCATAAATCCTGGTAGTTTGGCGACCATGAAGGCTGGTAACGACAATCCCGCTGTCTTTCCGGTTTAATAACGCTAAGGAAAAACTTTGATCTCCTCCTAATTCCGAAAAAGGATTAAACTTGGCTAAGCCTATCTTTTTCAGAGAAAGTTTCTCTTCCCCTTCCAAACAGACAATCCTTTTTTCCAGCTCTTTAAAATTTTCTTCAGAAAGCTTTCCCTGTTTTAAAAGCGACTTCAAAATTCTTTTAAGATTACCTTGCTTGACCCCTTTAGTCAAGCGACGGTAATAAAAAACCAGCAAAAAAATAAAAGAGGTGCTAACCAAGTTCCAAACCAAAAGCAGAATAAACAAAACCCTATCAAGCATGATTAACTTAATTGTACTGTCAGAAAGTCGATTGTGTCAACAAAAGAGTTAGAGTTTCGATGTTTATTGTACCCAAGGATTAATAGAAAAATACTTTTTTGGCTGTCCTGCTTTCGGGCCTCTGAAACATTCCGGAGGAAAAAAGAAACTGATCCGACTTCCGGGGGTTGCTCCGGAAAGGGTTACTCGGAAAACTTACGTTCGAGGCCCTCGACTTTGGCTCAGAGCCAAAGGCTTGCCGAGAACCCGTTTTAACCATTCTTCTCAACTCCTTCGACAAAACCCCAGGATTATAATCCTTCGACAAGTTCAACAGTGAGCCCTTCGGCTCACTCAGGGCAAACTCGTCGAACTGCTCAAGATTATAATGCGCCCGAAGAATTTCCCACATCTGATGTAGGGTATTTTGAAAATAATTCCCGATGTGTCAACCTAACACACACCTGGTGTGTGTTAGCCTGGTGTGTGTTAGTCAACCTAAGGGCAAAATAGCCCCTGTGAAACACCCCAAATAATTTGACGCCTTGGTATCCACAATCCTCAAAGTGATCAGCCAACCCACGAGCCACCAATTCTTCAATATGAGTAGTAGTCATCCAGTCAATGAACCCGATCGTATCATCAAGCTGTTCAGCTAACTTGTGGACAGTTCGTCCCCTCATCATGCCCTCTGTGTTCCATCTCTTAAATCCAGCAAATAATATCGTTGCTTCGGGACGACTTCTGTTCGTCTCAATTAAGTCTGGCCATAAATCTCTCGTTAAAGCAATCTCTGGATGAGCTTCCAGAAAAGACCTAACAAATCTCCCTTCTGTGGGAAAGGGTATTCTTTCATAAGTAATCCCTCGGATTGTTTCTTTACTGCTATCTTTTATTGGTATTTCAGAAGATTCTCCTGACATGTTTTTTGGTTTTAATAACTTTAGCTCTATCATATAACCTCATAACCTCAACTGTCACAAAGTATCTACCTCTCTCCTTTTGAAAAGGGGATCCGCAAAAAAATTCAACTTGGCTCAGGCCGAGGAACTCGAACGATAGAGACCATCACGATCCTGGATCGAATTAACCCACCCCCGGGGAGCCAAAAGCCCTGCCTGCCGGCAGGCAGGTCACCCCGGGGGTGTGGCGTAGACACAGGCTCGCTTCGACCGCTTAGCGAGGCGAGCAGACAGATCCCCTTTTAGAGAAGAATCACCCGAAGATTAGGGGATTCTTCGCTACACCCAGAATGACGAGGGAAGACCTTCCGTCACCATTGGTTCAGAACGACGGAGAACGGAAATTTTCCTCCAGACGTTACCTCAAGAGAGCTTCACTTGCAATTCCTGCCTGGACCATGTTATATTGTGCCTACTTGAATTTTCCTGCTTTGGAAGGGGGTGAAAGTAAGAATGGTTTTCTACTGTGTAAAATGTCGCGCTAAAAAGGATGTCGATGATGCCAGCTGTGAGCACGGAACCGCTAAAAACGGTAGACCTTTTGTAAAAGCCAAGTGTCCTGACTGCGGAACAGTAATGTTCAAGTTTGTTTCCGCAAAATAAGAAGTATCGAAGGTTAGAAAACTCCCCTTTTTCCGAACTAAGAAACGGGGGGGTTTTCTTAATCGGTTTCCGGCCAAAAAAATAGGCTGGACGGCACAAGAAATGATAAATATTTAAATCAATAGTCGTCTTCTTTTGGCCGATACTGCAGAGCTTCTGCCAAATGGGCAATTTTTATTTCTTCCTCGTTGGATAAATCGGCAATAGTACGGGCAATTTTGATTATCTTAAAATAGGCCCGGGCGGAAAGGTTGCTCTGCGAAACCGCCTGGCGCAAAAGGTTAAGACAATCGGTGTTTAAAGGACAATACCGCTTGATTTCTTCGGTCCTCATTTCACCATTGGATATGAGATTGGTATCTTTAAACCGCTTTTTCTGTCTTTCCCTGGCAAAGATAACTCTCTTTCTGATCAAAGCCGAAGACTCGCTAAAATTATTTTTGTCCGTCAGTTTCCCCGCCGGCACGGCCGGAACCTCGATATGAATGTCGATCCGGTCTAAAATCGGTCCGGATATTTTCCGCCGGTAGCGGGCAATGTCTCCGGGCAAACAGCGGCAGGCTTTCTCAGGGTGACCCAAGAAGCCGCAGGGACAAGGGTTGCTGGCCGCCACCATTAAGAAGGTAGACGGAAAAGTGGCCGTTCCCAAAGCCCGGCTGATTGTCACCCGGCGGTCTTCTATCGGCTGGCGCAAAGACTCGATGACACTCCTTGGAAATTCGGAAATTTCGTCCAAAAATAAAATTCCCCGGTGGGCCATGCTTACTTCTCCGGGTTGCAGTTTACTGCCGCCGCCAATCAGGCCGACCCGGCTGATAGTATGGTGGGGCGCCCTGAAAGGTCTTTCTTTAACAATAAACTCGCCCGGCTTGAGGTTCCCGGTTAAAGAATAAATTTTGGTCACTTCTAAAGATGCCTCTTCTGTTAAAGGGGGCATTATTCCGGTCATTGCCCGGGCTAACATAGTTTTACCTGACCCCGGAGGCCCTTTCATAAAAACATTGTGATCGCCGGCGGCGGCAATTTCCAAAGCTCTTTTGGCCTGATATTGACCAACAACGTCGGCCATATCAAATTCCGATTCCGGATTTTTAAGCAGCTGCGAAACCGATACTTTTTTAAGCGGTCTTATTTTTTCAAGACCGGTTAGGTGAACCAACAATTTAGTCAAAGAAAAAACCGGGTAAACTATTGGCTTGCTTAAACAAGCGGCTTCGTTGGCAGAATCCGGAGGGACAAAAATATTTTTAAAATTTTCATCTTTGGCAAAAGCGGCTAAAAGAAAAACCCCCTTGGTGTGTCTTAGGCTGCCGTCCAAGGAGAGTTCGCCATAAAACAAACTTTCTTTAAACAACAATGGGTCGTTTCTTATCTGACCGGAAGCCAATAAGACAGCTAAGGCAATCGGTAAATCATAACAGGAACCCTCCTTGACTACATCTGCCGGAGCAAGATTGATAATTACTTTTGACCGGCTGGGAAAATCGATTCCGGAGTTAACGATCGCCGTTCTGACCCTTTCTTTGGCTTCTTCAACCGCTTTGCTGGGCAAACCGACAATCTGAAGACTGGGAAAGCCTTTCTTTGCCACATCCACTTCAACCTCTATCTTTATCGTTTCTAAACCTTTATTGGCAACGGAATAAATTTTGGCAAGCATGATTTTCCTGCTTTATTTATACCATTTCCGGTGAAGAAAGAGGGTTTGAAACTGGTGAAATGAAATACCACTGGCTAAAGCCTTACGGTACTTCACTCCTGCCGGCCCGCTTCAACCGCCCAGCGAGGCGAGAAATGGCGGAAAGGGAAGATCAGGGCGACAGGGGAAATAGGGGGTCAAGGTGGCAGGGAAAAGCTCGGGGTAACAGAGAAAATAAAGAGGTCACGATCCTGGATCGTTTTAAGTCTTTCGTTTCCAGGATCGAATTTATTTAACAAATTCTTCTCGACGTTGCTCGAAGAATAAAATACACTTTCCCGCCCTGGCGCGGGGTATTTTGGAAACAATTCCCGATGTGTCAACCTAACACACACCTGGTGTGTGATCGGTGTGTGATACATTACTTCTTACCGGACCCGATGGAGAAATGTTAATAATAGAGAACCCTTGTTCCGAAATCGAAGAAGAGTGATTAGTCGGGTTTGAACGGGAAAACTGAATCTTGAAGATATCCTATAACTGTAGTATAATCAGATCACCAAAGGTCAGGAAGTTCGACCCGCCTAAATGCGTAAGCTTTTGGTGGGTAGGAAAGTCCAGACTCACGGAGGCAAAGGTGTTCCAACGCAAGACGGAACTCCCGACGTAAAGCCGGGAAGAGATAGGGCCACAGTGACGAAGATTCTGCCAAAAGCTTAAACGCTTAGGTAGATGAAGTGAAACGGGCAACCCTCCCTTGAGCAATCTCAAAAAGGCGCCGAGAGCCTCCCTCTACCCCTAAAATTTTGGGGAAAGCGCCAGGTAGAGAGCATTAGATAGATGAACTTATTCCGGGTTTCTTTGAAGATTCGGAAGAACAGAATCTGGCTTACTCACCTTTGGTTTTTTTAAAAAACTTCCGCTCTAACCAAAAGGTCTCCACCATCAAATAGATCGGCACTGCCAAAACAGCGCCCTTAATTCCGGCCAACTTAAAACCGATTGCCAAGGACAGAATCGTTATTAAGGGATTGACGCCGACAGATTTTTGCATCAATTTCGGAACAATCAGGCTGTTTTCCAATTGCTGGATAATGAGACACCAGGCTAAGGTCAAAAAGGCTATCAGAGGAGAAACCATCAAACCAACCAAAATAGCCGGAATGGCAGCGATTGTCGGACCGATGTTGGGTACCAGTTCTAAAAAACCTGCCAGAATCGCTAACGGGAGAGCGAACTTCAATCCCAAAAGTTTAAAGCCCAAATAGGAGAGCAAACCAATGATGGTCATTAAAAGCAGTTGAGCCCGAACCCAGCTGCCCATTTTTTCTTCTAACTTCTCGACAACCGCTTTGGCCCTGTCTTTTCCTTTAGAGCCGAAAACGGAAAAAAGATAACGGTCTAAATTTTTATGTTCCAAAAGCAGATAAAAAGTGATTATCAAAATAGCTAAAATTGCGGCAATATTCGAGAAAACAGAAAACACCAGTTTCGCTATCTGAGAGGGCAAGCCACCTAAACCCTGAAGCTGAGACTGCAAGATTTCGGAAGACAGCCCCAAAAACGAAAGTTTGCCGGAAAGATTGGTTATCGCCTGGACCAAAAGCCCGGTTTGCTCCACTAAAGGAGGAACCAACCCGGCAATTGCTAAAAGCAAGACTATCAATATCAGAGAGTAAAAAAAGAAAATCGCCGACCAGCGGGCCACTCCTTTTTTTTCCAACCTGGTTACCAACGGGTTAAGGGCGCCTACCAAAATCAGGGAAATAAAAAGGGCCAACAAGATATCTTTTATCTGGTATAAAAACCAGATTAAAGTCAAAAAAAGAGCCAGAAAGATAATCGTCTTTCTGGAAATTTCAACTTTCTTAATTTCTTTTGCCATAGCCATAGAAAGTGTTTCTTCTTAAATATACCATCTTTCTACCAGCTTTGCTATTTCAGACCGGAACCCCTTTTTGGAAATATCAAACCAGCGAATATCTTTTTGCTTTTTAAACCAAGTCTGCTGCCTTTTAGAATAATGACATTCATCTAAAAACCACCTTTCGGTTGCCTGTTTAAAAGTTTCTTCTCCTTCAACAAAAAGCCGGAACTCTCTGTAAGCAAGGGTGTCCATTCCGGGATCTGCCCAAGAAAAACCTTTCTCTAAAAGAGATTTTATCTCATCAATAAGACCCGCTTTAATCCTATCCTTTACGCGGAAATCTATTTTTTGATAAATTATTTTTCTCGATGCGGTTAGCCCTATTGATAAAAAGTTTATCTCAATACGTGGAGGAATTGGTCTTCTGGTACAAGACGTTCGCCCCGATAGGGCAACGAGGAGGTTTTTTCTTTTAGCAAGGCTAATTTCTATCTTGCGGATCAGCCTTCTTGGGTTGGCCTGATCGGAAGAGTTCATTTTTTCAAAAGCTTCCGCATTAACTTCTGTTAGCCTTTTCTGCAATTCAGGTAAAGAAAGGCTCTCTAATTTTTTTCTCAATCCCCAGTCCGGAGGAATGGCTAAAGTTTCCAAATCATCGGTCAGAGCTTTAATATAAAAACCGGTGCCGCCAACAATAATCGGCAGTTTATTTCTGCGCCAAATATCTTCAATTGCCAAATCGGCACAAGATAGCCAGTCGGCAACATTAAATTGGACCTTCGGGGAAACTATGTCTAAAAGCCAAACCGGAACACCATCGATCGGATACCAGCCAACCTTGAGCTTTTGATTTTTGGTATTTATTTTTGATATTTGATATTTGGACTTTGATTTTTCATCAAGGTCCTTACCTGTGCCAATATCTAACCCTTGGTAGATCTGCCGGGAATCAGCAGAAACAATTTCGCCGTTAAATTTTTTGGCCAAACTTATTCCGACCGAGGTTTTTCCGGTAGCCGTCGGGCCGCAGATAACTAAAACTTTTTTCATCTTAGATGGAAACTCCCGAATATCTTTTTAAACCCAAGCGCCAAATGGTTTTTGCCAAAAAAGCCGCTATCAGGGTGACTAAAAAAGACCCAGCGACCAAAAACCAGTTGGACCTACTCAAAAGGACTTCGGCCGGTACGACGGCGATGAAAACAACCGGTAAAATAGTATAGACGGCTAAATAAAGCAATTTATAATGGATAAAAAACTGACGGGGATATTTCGCCAATGACTCCCAAACCCAAAACAAATTAGTCAGATGTGAATTTTCAATAAACCAAAAAGCGGTGGCACCAAAAATAACGGAGATAAAGAAAATCAACAGCCAGCTATTAATCATTAAAATAATAAAAGGACCAAGGTTGGAGATTGAAATTGATAAACCGGACCTGATTAGCGCGGCGATCAAAACTATCAGTCCAAATAAAAAGTGAGTTAAAAGCTCGGGCTCGAACTTCATCGAGGCGTAAAAAAAGACTTTTCCCGGCCAAAGCATAATTTTATCCAACGAACCCATTCTAACCCGCGAGCTAATGGCCAAACCACCATTAAAAAAAGCAACCATTATCCCCCACCAGAGGTTATAAACGCCATAGAGAACCAGCATACTCTGCCAATCCCAGCCGGCCAAAGAATGAACCTTTCCGAAAATAAGATTAAGCGTCAGCAGGCTCCCGGCAAGCCAAAAAATTGAACCCAAAGAACTGAAAAAAGAGTTAAAACGGTAAGCTAACTGCCTTAGCCAGATCATCCGAGCCCAAACCAAATAAACCATAAAGGAATGAAGCCAATCATTTTTAGCTTCAATTACCCACTGCTTCATATTGCTTTACCCCCTTACCCCAAATTAAAGCAGTTAAAAAGAAAAAAATGAAAATCCAAATCAGTTGCTGGCCTATTCCAATCAATACACCGCCCGGCTCCATTTTACCCTGAAAAAATTCTGCCGGAAAGCCTAAGGCAAGGTAAAAAGGAAGTTTTTTAATTAACCAAAGAGTCCAGACCGGGAAAAAAGAGGCCGGCAACCAGCCTCCACCGAGAAAATCGGCCGCTTGCTGAAAAAACCAAATTAATGAAGTGATATTGGTAGCCCAGAAAGCCAAGGCTCCCAAATTAAAGCTATAAAGAAAACTAAGCAGCGAAACATTGACTAACATTACCAAGAAAATCAGAATTTTAACCAAGCTAAGCTGGACAAAACCGAAAAAATACAAAGCGGCAATTACCAAGGAAAAGTAAAAAAAACGGTAAATTTTCTTGCCCAATTGTCTTGAAAACATCGCCCAAAAAAACGACCAGGGGCGAATCAAAAAGCGGGACAGGCCTCCGCTGATAATTAAGTCTCCTAAAACATAAGCTATTCTGCTAACCGTGAAAATCTGAATCAGTCTGACAATAACAAAATACTGAATAATGCCGTTGAAATCAAAGCCGGCGATCGAGTCGGATTCTTTAAAAACAATTGTCCAGAGCAAAACCTGGACTAAAAAAGAAAGCGTCTGATCCCAAAAATAAAAAAAGAAGTTACTCCGATAGACTAAATCTTCCTGAAGACTCAACCTGGCTATAGCCAAATATTTTTTCATGCATAATCCTTGCCGGTAAAAAGCTCTCTGATAATTTCTTCGATCGCCGGCTCTTCAATGTTTAAATCCTCGATCGGAAAACTTTTCAAAAGTTCCGAAGCGGCCAAAGAAGCAAGATTTTTTTTCACCGTCAAAACAACTTTCGGAAAAGCAAACTCTTTAATCTTGCCTATCCTTCTAAGATCCTTTTTAAGAACCTTTTCGGAAAAAACTACTGAGATCAGCTTGTGATCGGCGTATTTTTTAACAATTTCACTCAGCTGTCCATCGAAAACAATCACTCCTTTATTGATAATAATTACTCTTTTGGCCAGCTCCTGGACATCGCCCATATAGTGAGAAGTAAGAATTATCGCCGCTTGATATTTTTGGTTGTAGTTTTTAATAAAATCTCTGATTTTTTTCTGCATTACCACGTCAAGACCAATCGTCGGCTCATCCAAAAACAAAACTTTGGGCTTATGAAGTAAGGCGGCAATTAATTCACATTTCATTCTCTCTCCTAAAGATAATTTTCTGGTTGGCACCCCAAGAATGTCTTCCACAGACAAAAGGTCTACCAATTCTTTAAGGGCGCTGTCAAAGTCCTTTTTAGGAATGGCGTAAATTTCTTTATTGAGTAAAAATGTTTCTATCGGAGGTAGATCCCACCAAAGCAAATTCTTCTGCCCCATCACAAAAGCGATTTGTTTTAAAAACTCCGCTTTTCTCTGCCAGGGGTTAAAGCCTAAAACGGAAACAAAACCATCGTCCGGACAAAGCAATCCGGAGAGGCATTTTAAGGTAGTGGTTTTCCCGGCGCCGTTGGGACCAATAAAACCAATCAGCTCACCCTGGTTAATTTTAAAGTTAACTCCATCTAACGCTTTTAGCTGCCGATACTCTCTGGCAAAAAGCGATTTTAGCGATCCTTTAAGCCCCGGTTCTTTGTGGTAAACCCGATAGTATTTTTTTAAATTAGAAGCAATGATTAGACTCATCAGTAGTAAACAATCCGAATACTCAAGAACCCGATCTTAAAAATCGGGGTCTCTTGAGTTTATCCTAAAAAATGTTTTATCTTACCGCTCTTTTTAGAGCTGTTCCCGGAGTAAATCTGGGCATTCTACGAGAACTGATTGATTTCTTTTTTCCGCCGCCAATCGGCGAAACCATTTTTTTCTTGAAAAGTTTGGTGAAAAAGACACCAAAACCTGAAAGTTTAACCTTTTCACCGCGGGAAAGAGCTTTGCCTATCTCCGCCAAAAAGGCTTCAACTATCTCTTTAGCCGCCCTTTTAGTAAGTTTGGTTTTCTTTGCTAAAACTTCTATTAATTCTCTTTTTGTCATTTACTGTCCCCACCTCCTTTTAAAACAATCAATGCTTAATTAATTGCATTTTAAAGGTGTTTTCTTTGCTTGTCAATAACTGGGGCAGTAATTGTTGCCCTGGTTTCCCTAATAGCAGTCAATTTAATTTGACCCGCCCACCTTGCCTCCTCGTCTAACCTTTCAGCCATTTCCTGAACTAAGACGGTAAGCTCGCTGTCGGATACTTCCTCAGGCCGAACAATTACCCTGACCTCCCTTCCGGCCTGATAAGCCGCCACATTAGAAACCCCCTTGAAAGATTTAACAATCTCCTCTATATTTTCCATTCTCTTAAGATACTCTTCATGGGCTTCGTATCTGGCGCCAGGTCTGGACCCGGAAGCGGCATCGGCAATCCAGACAACGATGGATTCGATGCAGGAAAACTGCTTGTCTTCGTGGTGCTCGGCCACACAGGCAATTACCTTATCGGGCAGTTGGTAACGTTTCAACAAATCGACGCCCAGACCTACATGGCTTCCCTCCTCTTCGGTGATAACCTTGCCAATATCGTGCAAGAGACAGCCCAACCTGACTAATTTGACATCCGCTTTTAGCTCGTAAGCCAAAGCAACCCCGATTTTGGTTTCCTCGATGGTATGCTGGGCCAAATTCTGGCCATAAGAAAAACGGTACTTGAATTTACCAATCAATTTAACCAGCTCGATTGGCAAATGGTAAACACCGACTGCCTGACAAATCCTTTTCCCCTCCTCAAGAAGAACTTTATCCATTTGGGTCTGGGTCTGGGAAACAACTTCTTCAATCCTTGAAGGCTGGATTCTGCCATCACGAATCAATTTCTCTAAAGAAAGTTTGGCAATTTCCCGCCTGACCGGATCAAAAGAAGAAAGCCTAACATCGTTGGTTTCATCAAGTTCAAGTTCGACTCCGGTAGCTCTCTCAAAAGCGCGGATATTTCTCCCCTCACGGCCGATAATTCTTCCTTTAATTTCTTCATCTGCCAAACGAATAGTAGAAACGGTGTATTCGGCAACCCAGTCAACTACTCCATGCCGCAAGGCGTCTACTAAAATTTCTTTTGCCAGCTCGGTCTCCTGGCTTTTGATTGACTCTTTTGTCTCTTCAACTTTTCTCGATATCCAGCCAACCATCTTTTTTTCGACCTGGTCGACAATTTGCTTCTTAGCCTGATCCTCATCAAGACCAGAAATCTGCTCTAACTTTTTAGTCTCCTCTAACCGGAGAGCGTCTAACTTCTCTTTATCCTCCCTTAAAGAACTCTCCAATTTTTCTATTCTGGTCTCTTTCTCCTGAAGAAAATGCTCTTTTCCCTCCAATGATTTTAATCTCAAATCTAAACCCCTCTCCCTCTGTCTTAACCTTTCCAAAAGGTCAAGAATCCTTTTTTCCTCCAAGGATTTTTTAGCCGGCTGAAGTTTTTTCTTAGCCTTAAATTTTTCAGAAGGAACCCGAGGAGGCTGCTCCTGCAGTAAAGACAAAGGCGCGGGAACGGGAACAGGTGGTTCTTTCTTTTTGAATCCACCAAAAATACCAAATAACCGGCGCGGAATTATATTGATCATCTAATCCTCCTTTAAAAACTTTAAAAAGAAGAAAAATTTTATTAAGCATAATTTCTCCTTGAACCCTAATATTTTACCACGCAGTCAAAGTTAAATCACTTGGCAATTATCGCAAAAACTCAGGAGTCTAAGGAAGCTTTGTCTACAGCGGCTAAGATTTCTCCCTTCAATGATTGGGCCGTTTTTTCGTTTTTATCTAAAAACTCCTTAACCGCTTCTCTTCCTTGTCCTATATTTTTCCCCTGATATTTGAAAAAGGCTCCGCTCTGTTTAACCACATCAAAAGCCAAGGCGGCATCAAGCAAGCTGCCGGATCTTGAAACTCCACCCCGATTTAAAATCTCGAACTCCGCGTCTCTGAACGGAGGAGCCACTTTATTTTTCACCACCCTCGCTTTGTGGAGCGAACCAACAACCACACCCTCACTATTTTTAACCGCTGTTTTTCTCCTTAGGTCAATTCTGACCGAAGAATAAAACTTCAATGCTAATCCTCCGGAAGTGGTCTCCGGGTTACCAAAGAAAACGCCGATCTTATGCCTGATTTGATTAGTAAAAATAACTACTGTTCTCGATTTTGAAATTGCCCCGGTCAGTTTTCTTAACGCCTGGGACATCAGTCTTGCCTGAACACCGATGGAGGCATCTCCCATCTGGCCCTCTATTTCCGCCTTTGGCACCAAAGCGGCAACGGAATCTATCACAATTACGTCTAAACCTCCCGATCTGACTAAAGTCTCGACGATTTCCAGCGCTTGTTCTCCCGTGTCCGGTTGGGAAATCAGAAGATTGTCAATGTCTACCCCAATTACCTTTGCCCTCTGGGGGTCTAAAGCGTGTTCGGCATCTACAAAAGCGGCGACACCGCCTTGTTTTTGGGCTTCAGCAATAACATGGAGACAAACGGTTGTTTTTCCTGAGGCTTCCGGACCGTAAATCTCGCTAACCCTACCCCTGGGAAGTCCGCCTACCCCCAAAGCAAGGTCTAAAGTGAAACAACCGGTAGAAACAACATCTATTTTGAGCTTCGCCTGTCTTTCACCCATCCTCATAATCGCTCCCTTGCCGTATTGTTTTTCAATTTGCGCCATTGCCGCCTCTACCGCCTCCTTTTTGTGCTTGATTTCGTCTTTTTGTTTAGTCATAACTTCCTCTTTAACTTTGGAATTAACTAATCGATACTCTTATTTTCTAACATAAAAAATGTTAAAAAACAACTTGACCGGCAACGAACCCCCTTAACTCGGCGAAGGTCTGCCACATTTTTTTTCTAATCAAGACATCCTCAAAAAATTCATCCGGTACCCCGGTATCTTTAAGGATTAATTCCGGCAACGCTAAAAACAATTCTTTCATTCGAGAGTAGTCCTTCTTCTTCAAACTCTCTTTCGCCAGAAGGAGAAATCTTTGGTATGAGGCCTCTAAATCTTTGGTGTCGAAAAGGTTTTTAATAATTTCCCTGTCCTTGTCGCCAAAAACGCTCTTTGCCCGTAAAACGGAAATCCAAGGATCAATGTTAGAGCCTTCGATCAATTCTTTTAAAGGTCTCTCCATCTTGTTAATGGTAACCCAAACGGACTTTTGCCAAAGAACAAATCCCAAATCTTTGATCGTCCTCCGAAAAAAATCCCGAACTTTCCTCTTTTCTTCCGGGATATCAAAGAAAACTATCAGCCACCAGCCATCCCAAGAGTGAGGAGCGGAAAAAAAGCGGAATTTTATCTCAAACATATCTTGCCACCATTTATCGTTTAGATTCAGGAAAAGTTTATCTTGTTTGAGGCTAAGGGCTTTCTTTCTCTTTAGACTATTAAAGACAGGTCTTCCTGTCTGCCCTTTCTTATTGATTTGATCCAGATACCTTTTAACCTCCTCAAAAGGAATTTGTTGAAATTTCACTCTTCCCGGCAGTCGAGCATAGTCGTGGATCAAAGCGGTCATATCTACAAAAGAAAGAAGAGATAGAACAACGAGGTCCTTAAAGGAAACCGTGCGGCGCCAACTACCGGTCCGCCACTTTTTAACTGATGGCATGTTTTTAGTTTAGCAAAAATGGTTCTCTCATTTCAACGATCGTTGAAATGAGAGAACGGAATTATCCTATCCTCCAAACCGCATCAAACCCGAACTATCTTGAGGAGGCTTTACCCAAAAGAGGCTTTTTAATCAGATTAACTACTTAAAACTTAAGTGTCTATTTGAATATTTGCTATAATATCCATGGTTAAAGATTCAACGGGGCGTGGCGCAGTTGGCTAGCGCGTTCGCATGGGGTGCGAAAGGCCGCCGGTTCGAGTCCGGCCACCCCGACCAATCTTCACAGTTCACCCCGTCATCCGACGGGGCTCTGGGGCCGTACTATCTTCGAAATGAAGCTCCACAGGCGTAAACCCAGATTTTCTTGGTTCGTGTATAAAATTCGCTTCGCCGCCTGCCTACATCAGACAGGTCCCATCTGGATTAAAACAAATTGCTGATCTCATGGGGATTCTTCGCTTTGCTCAGAATGACGGAGAGGGAATGGCCGTTCCGAGCGAGTTTTGCGAATTGAGGAATCCCTACCTGATTAACCCACTCCCGGGGTGACCTGCCTGCCCTCCTACCGGCGGGCCTGCCTGTCGGCAGACAGGTAAACCGGCAGGCGCTTTTGGCTCCCCGGGGGTGTTTAACAGGTCCCCTTTTAAAGAGCAAATTACTAACCCAAAGGGAATCCTTCTCTCCCTGAGGGAGATCAGGATGACGGGGGGGGCAAACCTTCTCGGAATGACGAGAGAGGAGGGCTCCCCCCTCAACAAAGCCTCAGAATCGTAATCCCCCGCCGCTCATTCCAGATCACCATGGTCATAGGTACTACACCCCGGGGGTGGAGTACCTATGACACACCGGGGGTGGAGCACTCATCTGCAGCTCTCTTGCGGTTGTTGATATTTGCTTTTCCATCTTTGGTAGAAATCTGATAATATGTACTTAATTAATGTCAAGTTGTTATGCAAAATTGTTCGCATAACATACAATTACCAGTATGTTTTATGAAAACACTTCGGATAAGAACCAGTTAGGCGCAATTGCAGATTTGCCTTTTAAGGTAGGCGGACAGAAAATTTTATTAACACATCAACATCATCTATGAATATGGTACACGCAAAATTAGATCATTTTTATGTCTCGGTCGAAGTCATGAATAGGGCAATCAAGTTCTATGAAGATTTGCTTGGCATGAAAGTCACTCATCGTGAGGATGATACATGGGCTGACTTCGACCTCGGCAGTGGATTTTACTTTGGTCTCATAAATCCAAAGATTATCAGCAATAAACGCATTGTCGGCAATAACGCAATTCCTGTTTTTTGGGCCGATGATGTTGATGCTGTATTTAAAAAAGTTAAAAAGCATGATATTAAAATAGTTAGTCCACCGGAAAATCTTGCGTTCACTGACTATCCTTATCGTTGTTTTCAATGTAAAGATACAGAGGGCAACCTCATTGAGGTCGCCAAATATGAACGCAAGTAATTTTCTGTCCGCCTTTTATAATTGACGGCAAATCTGCAACTCTTCGCCAGCCCTTCGGGACGTTGCACTCTGGCTCAGCCTGCGGCGCACCTAACACGGCATATACGGTTCGCTCGGTTGCACCTCACTCACCCATATTTGCTTCGCAAACATCGTATATGCCGATACGTTAAACGAAATATATTTTACTATTTAGATTTTTCAGCCAGTTTTTTATAAATAAAAAAGGATGATATCTTGAATAAAATATGCAGATAAACCGGACTAATGACGTTATAGTCCCTAAAAAGACTTGATAAAGGTCTAATTAAGGACTATAATGGTGTCATATGAGCTCAACTCAATTAAAAGTTACTTTACCAGTGCAACTTTACGACTACGTTCAGGCCAAGACCCAACGTTTTGGCTTAACCATGTCGGCCTATTTAAAGCACCTAATTCTCGAAGACGTTAAGGATATGGAGATACCTGAGTTTACCATGAGTCAGTCAACTGAGGAAACTGCTTTAAAAGCTCTTAAAGAGTTTCGATCGGGCAAAACAAAAATCGTCCGTTCGGTTGATGATTTCGTGAACTCTTTATGAATCTTCGCTATACCAGTCATTTTAAACGCAAGCTTAAACAAACAATTAAGAAAAAACCAGCTTTAAAAAAGAAGACTACCTTACAACTGAACCTGCTTCTCAGAAACCCTAATCATCCCTCCTTAAGGCTTCATAAACTTAGGGGTAAAAGAATTAACCAGTACTCTATTTGGCTTGAGTCAAACCTAAGGATCACTTTCATTAAAGAGAAACAAAACTATATCCTTACTGATATATTGACTCACGATCAATACTAAAATTGGAGTTAATATCATTTGCCCGTTTCACAATTTCAGCTCAAAAAATTCATCCCTAACCCCTGTTTTTTTCGCCGAAAATTCATATCAAAAGAAATAAAAAACTGGCTGAAAAAGAAATTAAGGGAAAATATACTCCTTGTCCCTTTCAGTCGTTTGGCCACGTTGCACTCTCTCCTTCGACTCCGCTTAGGATCGGGTCGTTTAACACGGTATATCTGGCTCACTCTTTGCAGTCGCTCGTCCCATATTTCGCTCTAACAGTGAAAAATGCTAAAATAATAGCGAAACATCAAATATACCGAAACGTTAGACAAAATGCCGCTCCCTCCAAAGGCGGGCAGGCGCTCTTAGCTCGCAGCCTTTTGTATTTTCAAATGTGATTTTGTCTAACGGCCGCAGCTTCGGCAAGT
>JAHJSD010000012.1 GCA_018830585.1 Patescibacteria group bacterium | reverse complement strand
TCAGGGTCAGAATGACGAGGAATCAAAAGTTAAAACACTTCGGAAGGGTCGAAAATTCGACCCTTCCGAAGTGTCAGGCTCTGAGGCAACACCCCCGAGGTGAATCCTGGGGAATTCCACCCGGTCTCATTCTGGGTGAAGACTCCCTCTCTCCGTCATCCTGATTCCCGACGTTGCGTCGGGATGAAGGATCCCCCTTGGGATCAGCAACTTGCTGTAACGAGGGGATTCTTCGCTTCGCCCCGTACCAATTCGGTACAGGGCTCCCCTCAGAATGACCGGAGACACGATCCTGGATCGAAAATCTTAAAAACGATCCAGGATCGAACTGCAATCAATACATGAACCAAGAAAGCCACGGGCTTTTCCTCCTCCTTCGCTTAAACCTGCCTGCCGGCCTGCTTCGACCGCGTAGCGAGGCGAGCAGGCAGGGCTATGGAAGGACACGCGACCCGTGGATGAATTGGCTTTCTGTATTATGGAGGAGATAATCCCTAATATTTATTCAGCAGGGGGTTGCGATCGTTTTGGGAACTCAGGTTATTTTAAATTAAAATTAGGATATAGTAAAATAACTAATCAAATTCTTGTGATATCATTCCTAATGTCAATGGAAAAAGAAGATATTAACAAAAGAGATGTAATTATTATCGGTTCAGGCCCGGCCGGTTTAACGGCGGCAACTTATCTTTCCCGGGGCGGATTTAAACCATTGCTTATTACCGGTAGCCAAGTTGGGGGACAGCTGATATTAACCAACCATGTTGAGAATTTTCCCGGTTTTGAATTAATTTCCGGCATTGAACTGATGGGTAAAATGAGGAAACAGGCGGAAAACTTTGGCACTGAGATAGTGACGGGCTCGGTATCGGAAATCAGCAAAGTGGAACTCCTCTCAAGTGCAACCAGCGGGGGCAAAGAATCTTTGATAAACGGAAATAGCGGCGGCGGATTTTTGGTTAAAACTGCCGCCGGTAAGCAATATCAAACCCGGTCGGTTTTGGTTGCTGCCGGCGCTTCAGCACGATGGCTGGCCGCCCCGGGCGTTGGACAGTTTAAAAACAAGGGAATTTCTGCTTGCGCTGTTTGCGACGGCCCTTTTTTCAAAGATAAGGTGATTGCCGTTATCGGCGGCGGCGATACCGCTTTTACCGAAATTGAATTTTTAAGCCGCTTTGTCAAAAAAATTTATTTAATTCACCGGCGGGAAAATTTCAGAGCCGAAAAAATCCTACAGGAGAGGGCGTTAGGAAATAAAAAGGTAATACCAATCTACAACAGCACTGTTCTGGAATTTTTGGGGGATCGGAAACTAACCGGATTAAAATTGGCATCAAAGTTTGAAGTGGAAAGCAATAAATATGTTAACCAAGTGAAAAACTATCCTGGAAATTATGGGGATAATGAGTTTAAAGAGGTTGATCGGG
This sequence comes from Patescibacteria group bacterium, assembly GCA_018830585.1. Taxonomy (GTDB): domain Bacteria; phylum Patescibacteriota; class Microgenomatia; order UBA12405; family JAHJSD01; genus JAHJSD01. The sequence goes on along the minus strand of JAHJSD010000012.1, from coordinate 9,588 downwards.
ATAGGGCCGGTTTAAGCTGGACTCTTCCCGTAGAGGGAGCTTTTATCGCCATTGGTTTTAAACCGAATACGGAATTTTTGAAAGCCTGCCTGCCGGCGAGGCAGGGATTTATTCGTTTGGATGCTAGAGGGTATATCTCAGTGAAAGACGGCGTTTTCACTTCTGTACCCGGTGTTTTTGCCGCCGGCGATTGCGCTGATTTCAAATACCGCCAGGCAATTACCGCCGCCGGCGCCGGCTGCAAAGCGGCGATAGAAATTGTGGAATATTTGAAAAAGTACCAAACTCCAAGTACCAAATCCCAAACAAAGTTCAATGGCTAAAGTTATAAATTCTAAACAAAACATCAAACACTATGACTTGGAGGAAAGAACTTATCTTTTTGCTAAAAACTGCAGGGATTTTGTCAATAAATTGCCGAAAACTTTAGCAAACCTTGAATATGGCAAGCAGCTGATTAGAGCTTCAGGTTCTCAGGCTTCAAATTATATCGAAGCTAACGAAGCGTTGAGCAAAAGAGACTTTGCTCATAGAATAAAGATTTGCCGTAAAGAAACCAAGGAGAGTGGTTTATGGTTGAAATTGGTAGAAATTAATAAAAACGGTGTTTTAGACAAAGAAAGAAGCGGTCTTATTTCTGAATCCATTGAGCTAAGAAAGATTTTTAGCTCAATATTGATTAAGTCTGGGTGATCTTGCTCGTCTGCCGCGTATCGCCATAGCAAGAGAACTTTTTGATATTTAGTATTTGATATTTGAGTTTTATTTGTAATTTGGAATTTGGGATTTGGAAATTATAAAAGTATCTTTTATTTTATCCTGTGAGATTGCCGAAAGCATTACAAAATCTAATCGATTCTTTTGAGAGACTGCCCGGTATCGGGCCGAAAACAGCGGCAAGATTGGCTTTTTATTTGTGGCAAACTCCTAATCATTTTGTCGAAAATTTTGCCAGGACATTAATCGATCTTAAAAAAAATATCAGACAGTGTCCGGTTTGTTTTAACTTAGACGAAGTAGAGCCTTGCTCGATTTGTTCGGAGACCGGCCGGGACCAGTCTCTTGTTTGTGTGGTGGAAAAACCCCTAGACATTGTCGCCTTGGAGAAAATGGAGGCGATCAACGGAGTTTACCATTGTTTGGGTGGGGTGATTAATCCTCTGGAGCGCATCGGCCCGGAAGACTTGAGGATTAGAGAACTTTTAAGCCGGATCAAGTCAGGAAAAATTAAAGAACTGATTTTAGCCACCAACCCGACTATGGAAGGGGAAGCGACGGCGATGTACATTGCGCGGAAAGTCCGCGAACTCACCCCGAACCAGAGCACCGCGCACCAGGATAAATCCGGTACACGGCGAGAATCCGATGCACGGCAGGAGCACGGTTCGGGGCAGGAGTTAAAAATTACCCGATTAGGACAGGGACTGCCCACCGGGGCGGATTTAGATTATGCCGACGCCTGGACCTTAAAACAGGCTTGGGAAAATAGAAGAGAGGTGGAGAAATAAACAGCCCTGTAAAAAAGGGATGACCAGACTTTGTCAATATAACTATGCGACCCCGATACCGTACGGTACAGGGCAAGTCGCTCATTGTATTGACAAATGAAATGAAGAGCGAGACTTTGCCAACTTTCAGTCCTCGTTTAGATACTCCTTTATCTTTTTAATGCTGACCTGGAAATACGAGGAAAGCTCCCGGCTCAGCTCCTTTTTGATCTTTTTCCGGTACTCTTTGCTTTTGTTTTTCGCCGTCAGCTGAACTATTTCCCATACTTCCTGAATGTATTTCGGCAGCCAATTGTTTTGCTTTTTGTGCTTGAGCAGGTGAAGTTCTTTGTTGCTGATGATCGGGGTAACAATCACTCTTTTCTTTTTAAAAAGATTATTTAAGAAAACCTCGAGGCCGTATTTTGACTTTTCCATTTTTTTCAAAACCGGCAGAACGTCTTTTTTCTTTAAACACCTTTGTCCGCAGAATGGCGTGGTCAGCAGTGTTCTTTGCAAAAATGGTTTTTCCAAAGCAAAATTCGGGCCGATGGCCATATCTACTTGATCCGATAAAACCGGATTGATAATCGAAGAAAGATGATATGGTTGCAGGTTGACAAAATCGGCATCCATAAAAAGCAGTAATTCGTTTTTGGCTTCTTTGATTCCCTGAACCACGGCATATCCTTTGCCGTGGTTTTGTTTTAAATCTATAATTTTGATCTTGCCTTTTATTTTCTTTACCTCGGCTACGGTTTTGTCTTCCGATCCGTCGCTGACGACGATTACCTCGTCTATTTCCGGAGTTTCCAAGCAGGTTTTGATCACTCCGGCGATAGTTTTTTCTTCGTTAAAAGCAGGAATGATACAGCTGACTTTTTTGATCATTGGCGTTAGCATAGCATTGACTCCTGAGCCGGTGTCAAGCCGCGTGTTAAGATTAACTGATGGAAAAAGCGATTTTAAAAACCTTAGTTTATGCTGATCTTTTTGATTTTCCCTTAACCAAAAAAGAGCTTTGGCAAAGATTAGTCTGGGATATCGGAGATAGCTCTATCCGGCGCCTCCGAAAGTCAAGCGGAAGGAAAGGCGGTTTTAAAAATAATTCCGGGGCAGGTGTTTCAAGAAAAGAGTTTGAATTTTGTCTAAATAAACTTAATAAAGCCGGAAAAATAGAAGGGCGGGAAGGTTTTTACTTTTTCGCCGGCCGCGGCGGGATTGTTGATCTGAGAAAAAAACGCCAAAGTCAATCCGAGAAAAAACTTGAAAAGGCGATTGCCGTCAGCCGGTTTTTAAAAATAATACCTTCGATTCGACTGGCCGCTGTTACCGGCAGCGTTGCTTCGGAGAATGCCAAAAACAAAGATGATATCGACCTTTTTTTGATCGCTTCCGCCGGGTTGGTTTGGACCACCAGGTTTTTGGTTACCTTGGCAGTTTCTTTGTTGGGCGTTCGCCGCTTTTCCAACCGGAAAATGGTCAAGGACAAAATCTGTCTTAATCTGTTTTTAGACGAGGGCCATCTTGGTGTTTTTAAAAAAGAGCAGGACTTGTTTCTGGCTTACGAGATTTATCAACTTAAAGTTCTTTGGCAAAGAGGGAAAGCCTATCAAAAGTTTTTATCGGCCAATACTTGGCTTAAAAAATTCCTTCCCAACGCATTTGGCGAAGATATTTTTGGGTTTAAAAAAGATCGTTCTTACCGTCATTTTAATTGGTTGATCGAAGCGGTCGGCTTGTTGCGGAAGGGTATTGACAGAATCTTTTATCTCTTTCAGTTTTGGTGGATGAGGAAAAAAAGAACCACGGAAACAGCAAAGCCTTATTTGATTGCCTTTCATCCTGCCAATGAACGGAGCAAGATTCTGGCGCGATTCAAGCGGAGAATCTCTCTTATTTGATCATCTTGCCATTTAATCTTAATCCGATCCTGGATCGTTTTTGAGTCTTTCGATCCAGGATCGTGGTTTTCCCTTCCGTCGTTCTGACCCTGAGGCTTTGTCGAAAGGTCACGATCCTGAGCAGTTCGACAGTGCTCATTGTTGAACTTGTCGAAGGAGAAGAATCTCCTCGCCCCCCCCGTCATTCTGAGCGTAGCGAAGAATCCCCTAATCGTTGACACTTTGCTCTCTCGACTGGATCCTTCGCTCCGCAAGACTCCGCTCAGGATGACGACCAGCTTCACACAGAGGAATGTTAACCGGCCGTTTTCACCCAGTTTTGTACATGGACCAAGAAAACCTGCCTGCCCTGTACTGTCTGGTAATGAATAAATGGACAAATGTCTAAATCAATGTTTAATGCTTAATGTTAAACCTGCCTGCCGGCAGGCAGGTGGTCACTAAATAAATGATTTTTCCCTCTTGACAATCCTGGTGTTAGTTGGATAGAATGAAATCTGTTTTTCAAAATGTCTAATTTTAAGAAGTTTTCTTTGGTTTTAGGTCTTATTAACCCTTGGGGTAAGGCGGGGTTGTTGGCCTAGAATTTTTTAAAAAAACTTTTTTCAACAACCCCGCGACTGCGGGGTTTTTTATTTGTTTTTTAAGGGAATGAACAATAGGAGAAAGGAAGCCGGAAGAGTAAGTAAGGCAGTAAAATCGATTTTGACGGAAAGAGGCGATAGCGGTCTTAACATGTCTGTGGCAGCGTTGGCTCAAGTGATTGAGGAAGCCGGAGGATCGACTCGAAGGAGGGTTCGGAAAGAACTGTCGTCTCTTCCTTGGCGAGGCCGGGTTGAGATAACGATTAACGGTAAACCTCTTTAATTAAAATGACTGCAGGTTATGTTTTAGTCAACAAAATTAGCTGATAAACGGATGGAAATACTTGCTGAAGATTACTGGCCTCTCTTGTCGGTGGAGGCGTGGGAAAACACAAACATTAAAGGTTCAAAAAACGTTTTCGTTTTTTTTCGAAAGGAGGTGAGAGGAAATGAGTGAAGGAAGAGCGGGGAGACCTCAAATGGTGGCGCTAAGGGATAGCGACTGTCCCATTGGAAGTCCTGATTGGAGGGCGTTGAGGCCGAGGTTGCAGGAGTGCGATGATCCTCGTGCGGCTGGGCATTGGAGGGATGAAAGAAGGTTAAGATTGCCTCGGGGAAGTACTGGTTCAAGGCCGGTGAGAGTTGGTTGATCAAAAAAAGTTTTTTTACCCCCTGTCCTTTTTAGGGAACTTGGGTAGATAGTACTTTTTCCAGGACGGACAACTGTCCGTATGCAATGTTTATTATACCGATCTTGCCTGACCAGGATTTGACACAGCTAATCCTTCTTCCTACTTGATATGGCGTGTCATTATTGAGGCTGGTTCAACGCTTGTTCTTATCAAGACTGCTGGCGTATAAAACAATGCCAACAGCGACGGAAAGGTTTAACGAGTCGACCTCCCTGCTTTGCGGTATTTTAATGCTTTCTCCCACTTTCAGGAATTCTTCTCCCAAACCCGCCCCTTCGCCTCCGAAAACTAAGGAAAAAGGCTTTTTAAACACCGCCTGGTCAAGACCGGTCTTTGCGTTGGTTATCAAAGGATAAATATTATTATTTTTAAAAGCGGAGCAATAATCGCTGAAAGAATCAAAGTAGCTGAAATTAAGCTTGAAAATCGCCCCCATGGAGGCGCGGACCGCTTTAGGGGCGAAAATGTCTACTGCCGGTTTAATCACCGCCAAGTTTTTAATTCCATAGGCTAACATGGTTCTGGTGATGGTTCCGAAATTACCCATATCATTAGGATTTACCAAAACCAAATGGTCTCCTTTTTGCAAAGGGGAGTGGTATTTATAAAATATGCCTACCGCGTAACAGCCGCCGACTTTAGCGATCCTGTTGATCGCTTTATCCGACTGCTCAACCCTTATCTTTTTTTTCTGGCAAATCTCAATAATTTTGTTGAGTCCCTCGTTCCGGTCCCCCCTGCCGCTGATTATAATTGAGTCGACTTTATCCGGACGGTGGTAGAGCAATTCCAGAGTAGGGTAAACGCCGATGGAATAAGAAACATCCGAACTCTTTTTGTATTTTTTCATATCTTTTATATTTTAACAGGTTGTGGTGAAAATAACCTAAGAGTTAACGGGGAGCTTTGACTGGCGTTTGACAAACCTTAGATTATTATGTATATTAATCTTAGAATGATTCCAACAACTGATAACGTCAAAACCATTACTGATATGCGCGAGAACGCCTTATTACTTTTGCGTCAAGTGGAGAAGTCTAAGGGACCTCTCTATATTTTTCACCGTTCTCAGCCTAAGGCGGTCTTATTAGCAATTGACCAATATAAAAAGCTAAGTGATCTATTAGAGGATTATCTTGACTCGCTTAAAGTTCAGGGATATGAGAAATCCGTTAAAAAAAAATGGGGCGGAGACAGTTTGAGCGACCTAAAAAAAGAGCTGGGCCTCTGATGTATAAGCTTATTTTTCACCCTCAGGTTAAGAAACAGGCAAAAAAACTGCACCCCCAGGATCAAAAACGTTTTATTAAAGCGGTTTCTCGATTAGAAAAATCTCCTTTTTCAAAAAGCCTATATATTAAAAGATTGATTAACACCCGATCCGGCTACCGTTTGCGGATCGGCGATTTTAGGGTTCTGTATTCGATAAACAAAAAAGAAAAAATAATTTACGTCTGGGAGGTCGGTTATAGGGGAGGTATTTATTAAGAATTTGTTTCAAAAGTTTTAAACCTCGGACAACAAACTTTCTGTATAGAAATTTTTTGCGGGGCTTCTCGCCCTCGTGGCCGCCAACCGAGTTAGATTCGGCGAAACCACGTTTGACCTTGCGAAGCCGAGTTGGGTTCGGCAAAGCCGAGTTAGACTCGGCGCTCGTTTTTAGAAAAATTCGAACGCATTTTAAAGAAAATTGTTAAAGTGTTAGCTCGCTCCGCTTCGCAGGGCTCGCTACTGTTGCACGGCGCCTTTATCCTGAGCCTGTCGAAGAGCCCACATACAGCTTCCGTTATTTTTTCGCGCGCGATTTTTTCTCTCGCTTTCGCTCGAGCAAGGAAAGGATTTTATCGTGTCCTTGTCCCGCCCGCCCGTGCGCGGACACAACGAACACTTCCTGTTTTACCAAAACAACACCAACAAAGCTAATTAGCTTTGTAAATCAGTCTTTTCTTTCAAGCAAATTACGGACAAAACAACAGTTATTATTGTTACGGGTTGATTTAATGGTGCTATTTGAGTGGCGTTTTTGCCGACTTGATAGGCTAAAAAGATCGTTATTGCTGAAATCTCATAGAAAACACCTACTACTACCGAAATCACTCAAGAAAGGAAAAATTATTCTTAAAATGGATAAAGAACAAACACTATTGCACAATTTTATTAAAAAAGCCAGGAAGTCTTAAGGTGTTGCATTGCGGAAAACAGGATAGAAAAACATATTTATTTCCAATGGTAAAGCTTCTGTCTATGAGAAAGATAAAAGCAGCACTAGACAAAGAAATTAATTAAGGCTTTTGAAGATACGATTCAAACGGAGTTAATTAAGGTGAGGTGGGATGAAATAAAAAGGCTACAACCCTCATTAGTTTCGTCTTAAAATAAAAAATCTATTGTCTAAAAAAGCTAAATACTTTCTCCCATAAGGTTAAAACAAACCTATCAACCTTTTCTAAACCATCTAAAAATATCCTGATTAAATTGAATTTCTTTTCTTCTTGTATTTCTTCGCCAACTTTTGCTCCTAAAATTTTCTTTTCTTCATAAAACTTCATCTGGGTATCTTCACTTGTTTCCCCTAAAACAACCGATTTCATGATAACGCTTTTTTGCATTTCTGCTTCTTCTTTAGATATTCTCTCTGGTAGAACTAAATAAGAAACCGAGGCTAAATCTTTAAGAGTATCCGTTCCTCGACCGTCGTTGGCTAGAACCATTGATGAAGGTAAAAATTCCACCTTTGCGATACCCGGGCTTTTCCCTTGGAAAAAAACTGTGCCAAAAACTCCATGGTCAGCAAAAAATCCTGGATGTGGTAAACCTCCAGTTAGTCGGGCATAACCGACTTCGTTATTAATTTCTTTCTGAATAAAAATGTTGGCAAAGGAGTCTTCAGTTGAGATATCAACTACTTCTAGTTTCTGCGGCTCAAAACCTAAATCAGCTTGAATGGCATTTATTGGAGTTTTAATGCCGACAATCTCTATCTTCATCGGGAATATTTCACCCAAACGATACTGTCCTTTTGTAGGGATAACAAAGGAAACGGTTTTTGGAGTTGGGGGAAAACCCATTTTAAAAAGAATTTTGCTTTCTAAAAAGACTAAACCTAAAGAAACAAGAGCAAAAGCAAGGATAATTAAGCCGTTATAAATTGCCGAAGGAAGTGTTTTTGGCAAAATACCTTCTTCTTTGGTTACTGTTTTTCGGCAAAAAGGACAAAATTCTCCCTCTTTTTTTGTTTGGCATAAAAAACAAACTGTTTGTTTCGGAGCAAAAAGCCACCAGATAGGATAAGCTACCGCTAAAAATACTCCCAAGACAGCCAAGATATGAACTAAAAACCAGGAGGAGATAATCCAGATAACGATGGTTAATATAGAACCTATTTTCAGCATCTTATTTTCATTTTTCCACATATGACATTAGAATTGAAAAATCTATTAAATTACACTTGTAATCTCTATTTAAATCGCATTTTCTCTCTTTTCTATCCAATATTGCCTTATCTCCTAGAGCAATCTCTTCAAGTAAAGCCTGATGCCACTCCTCAACCCAAGTTTTAGCGACAACAAAAATCTCTTTTAATGCAATTTTACCATCTCCATCCGGGTCAAACGGAATTAGGAATATTGGTAAGGCTGGTTTAATTGTTGGCGAGGGAAAAATTGCGGCTGTTGTCGGTTCCGCTGTCGGAGCCGGAGAACTGGTGGGGGTTACTTCTGAAGTTGAAATAATAGTAGTTGGTGTTGGGGTTGGTGTAGAAGTCAGGGTGGGAGCAACTGTTGGAGTAGGTGTCGGTGTTGGGGTAAGAGTAGGGGTTAAGGTTGGGGTCGGAGTCAATGTTGGCGTAGGGGTGGGAGTGGAAGTCGGAGCCGGAGAACAACTATATGTATCAAAACTGCAGGCAATATCGCAACTTAACGTACCCGGGCCATACCCAATACTTTCACAAGTTTGGCCATTTAAATTCTCTCCCTCACAGTCTTCCCCTCCTTCGATAATCTCATTGCCGCAAATACTGATTTTAACAGAAGCGTTTAAGTAATCAGATATACCAGCCTGCACATAACCCGCTTTTAATAACACTGTCAAAACAACAACCAACCCTAAAAAAAAAATTAATACCATCTTGCTTTTTAGTCATTTAATTCATCTGTTTTATCTGCTTGAGAACTTTCATCCTTAGGTTTTTTAACGTTAATCTTAATATTGAAAAATTTCTTAAAGAGAAGCAGTGATGCGATTATTAACAAAGCAATCGTAACTCGCTGCGGCCAGGGAGAATAAACTTTCCAAAAGCTGGTAATCTTATAATAAATTCCATAAAAAATATTAGCTGGAACAACAGTGAAATAGAGTTTACTGGCAGCCGCTACCCCGATAGTTGCTTTTCCTTTTTGCACTTGAGCAAGCGGATGGCCTTCAAGATAAGCAAAATAGTTTCCCGGCTCTATCCTCAAAGGCAAGTTAATCTTAATTTCTACTAATTGACCTTTTCCTGGCTCCAAATGAAATTTTTGAGGAGTAAAAATAAACCAGTTTTGTTCAGGACGAAGTTCAGGTTGGTCTTGATGGTAGGCGACTGAAGCTTCATATTCTGCCGGTTCGTCGCCGGTATTAATAACTGTAATAGGCGGCAGTTTATAAATCATTCCCGCTTTCAGCTTCTCGTCAACTTGAATTTTGCCGGTATTGACACCAACGCCGATTTTGGCAAAAGCAGTATTTGAAAAAAGAGTAAAAACGGCAAATAAAAAGATTAGGCGGGAAATACTTTTTCTCATCACAAGGCAATTATACAAAGCCTAAAGAAATTATACAACTTATGTTATGAAAGAAGTAAATCCTACATTCGATTTTCAATCGCAACACCCAAGCTTTTTTGAAAAACTTCTAATGAGGTTCTAAAACCTAAACACTTTCT
>JAHJSD010000011.1 GCA_018830585.1 Patescibacteria group bacterium | reverse complement strand
CCCTTTGATCTCCAAACTGCAATGAAATCCCTTTCTTTTGGTGTTAGTTTTTTATGTTTACCCATCCTTGCATTTTACGGCAAGGTGTTGCGATTCGATTGCGAACTTACAAATGTGGAGGAAGTCTTAATCAGGGCGCTACTGCTTGTACGGTAACAGTAATTGATTGCTGAGTGGTTTCTGTCGTAGAAGTAGGAGTTCCAACCTGGAGGTCAAAAGGCTGAGTCGAGCCGACGCCAACGCTTGCCACCAAGGTTGCATAGCTGGGATCTATACCCACAGAGGTCCAGGTAGGAGTGGTATCACAGGTAGCTGTGCAAGATTTCATGGTGTAGGTTTCACTAGCCGCTGTCGCGGCTAATGTCCAGCCCGTACCGCCGGTTGAATTAGCTGCCATTATGTTAAATTTAGCCGCCACACTGCCATCATTGGTTGCTGTTTGGCTATTGTTAACCCCACCCGTAGTAGTATCCTGCGTTGAGTTCTGGGCAACAGTCAGAAAAGCAACAATCCCATCTGTCACACTAACAGAGTATATTTGGGCGGTCACAGTGGCCGCAACGGTAGCGGTTGAAGCAGCGCTGACAATTCTGATTAAAAAAGGAGAAACTGCTAACAAGCAAAGCGAGAATATAGCAAAAAACGCTAAAAATTTTCCTTTCATATTTTTATTAAAACATAAACATTTTCTCTTTGTCAAGTGGTTTATAAAACAGTATAGCAAAGATAATTTTACGGCGCAACAGCTTGAACAGTAATGGTAATGTTTTTTTGCGTTGAGTCGGAATCCGTCGGTACGGTAATCCTTAAATCAAAATTTACTGTGCCGGAAACTGCCACTCCGGTAGCTAAAGTTTGGTAACTATCAGCCACCGTAAACTTGGTCCAAACCCCGCCGCTGTTGGTAGAAAACTCATGGACAAAGACATTATTTCCCGCTGAAGAACCAATCGTCCAGGAAGTGCCATTTATCGCGCTACTGGTCATAATATTAAAGTTTTCAGTTGCGCTACCATCGTTTTGGGCTGTTTGAGTATCAGTCAAATCAATGGTGCTTTTACTTTGACCTCCTTCAATAGGCCCGTAAGCAATCGTGCCGTCAGTAGTAATCACAACGGAAATAACTGGAGCAGCAACCACATCAAGGCTGACAGTATCAAACCAGGCTAGCGTCTGTGCGCTAGCATTATTAGGATTTTTAAGGTCCATATAGAGACGGAAATCATAATTCCCAGTGCCAAAATTACTTGAAACATCTTGACTAACATATGTCCAGTCAGTAGCACCAGTTGTAGTATCTGTCCATAATGTTGTCGGAGCACTCCAATCGCTGCCACTAGTTTGTATTTGCACTGATATTGTATTAGTAACAGGTGTTGCTGCCACATAATTTTTTTTCCAATAAAAACTAAGGGTTACTATATCAGTAGCATTCGTTGATATGGCACTATCATGAGTAGCAGTTCCAGTTGCTACCTTGTTTCTTCCTACAGCTGTTACCGTTGTAACTGACCCAGGGCCTACTTGATAGGTTGTGCCATCGTAAGTCGAAACACTCAAAGTCCAGCCAGTTGTTCCGCCAGTAAAACTGCCATTAGTCAAAGCCTCAGCTGGGCTGGCTTTTACCTCTTTAATTTCTGGTGGAATTGGCGGGTTGGGCCAAATCTGCGGCCAGCCGGAAAAAAACCAAGCTATTGTAATAATAAAAATCAATAGATTCTTTAATAAACCATTTTTCTTCATCATCTTTTATTATACATTTCCCCAAAGGTTTTGAGAAGGTCATGCTATTGTTTTTCTTTCGAAAAATTTGTATAGTGTAATTGTAGTCAAACTATCTTTCGGATTTTTTAATGGCCACCTTGGGCGGATCCGAAAGGGTTTGACTACAACCAGGGTGGCCATTTGAGTTATAATAAAGCTCTTTAAAATTTTTGCATTTTTCTTTAAGCAAAATTTCTTCTGAAATTTTGCTTGTTCGAGCCGACTTTTTCGGAAGCGCGGCGTTCACGCCTCAGACTGCAAATCCTGGCGGGTAAAGAGGTATATTCTCACTGGTAGTTGATCCCAGGCAGCTAATCCCTCTTATGAAGACACGAGTTTTGGGCCATTGTCATCCTGAATTTATTTCAGGATCTATTTGTTGTTTAAATGGCGATAAAGACAGATGCTGAAACGAGTTCAGCATGACGAGTTATAGTTTTAACGCGAAACTTGTAGAAGTTAGAGGTTTTTTACGGGGGTTCTCACCCTCATGGCCGCCAACCGAGTTAGACTCGGTGCGCCCAGAGGGATTCGAACCCCCGACCCACTGCTTAAAAGGCAGGTGCTCTGCCAGACTGAGCTATGGGCGCAAATGAACTTTTTTCAAAAATCTCTAAACCAAAAAAGCGCCTGTTTTTTCCTAACAGGTTGGTCAAATTTTAACATTAGCTTGGTTTGGAGGCAAGAAGGGGGTTGATTAAAGATATTTTTCTATTTCCCAAGAAGAGACTTGGCAAGAAAATTCTTTCCATTCCTGCCTTTTGATTTCCAAAAACTGGTCTTTGCCAGCGCCGAAAATTGATGAGATTACTTGGTCTTGCTCTAAGGCGTCAATTGCTTCTTTCAGCGTTGTTGGCAGAGTTTCGATTTTCTCTCTGGCTAATTTTCTCTCTCTGAAAAAATAAACATTGTCATCAGCCGGTTTTGGGGGCAGTATTTTTTTCTCTATCCCGTCCATTCCGGCGGCTAATAAAGCGGCAAAAGCCAAATAGGGATTGGCGCTCGGATCAGGGGCCCGGTATTCCATTCTGGTTGACTGATGGGCTTTTTCTTTGGGAACTTTAGGGATTCTAATTAGCGCCGAGCGGTTGTTTTGTCCCCAGCAAATGTAAACCGGGGCTTCAAAACCGGGCACTAATCTTTTGTATGAATTTACCGTCGGGGAAACAATGGCGCTGATCGCCTTGGCGTGGCTCAACTGCCCGGCTAAAAAATATTGGGAAATTTTTGAAAGGGAATAGTCGCTTTTAGGGTCGTAAAAAATGTTTTTATTGTTTTTCCAAAGGCTTTGGTGGATATGCATTCCGTTGCCGGGAAAATTAAAAATTGGTTTAGGCATCCAGGTAACTTTTAAGCCACTGCCGTTGGCATGGGCCTTAAGAGCCATTTTCAAAGCCATGATGTTGTCGGCGGTTTTAAGAGCCGAATCGTAGCGGAGATCAATTTCATGCTGGCCCCGGCCGACTTCATGGTGGTGAGTTTCCCCTATAGCACCGAAAGCGGCGATTGTCTTCATGGTTGATTCGCAAATGGTCGAAGCCCGGGAGTGGGGAGTATAGTCAAAATAAGACTTACGGTCGTGGGGCCTGATCTCCGGCAGGAATTCTCTTTCGATCAGGTAAAATTCCACTTCGGCGCCGGTAAAATAGGAAAAGCCCATTTTTTTAAGCTTATCGATTTGAGTTTTTAAAATCGTTCTCGGGTCGGTAGTTAATTTTCTTCCTGAAGGCCGGTAGATATCGCAGATCATTCTGGCGGACCTTCTTTCCGGAGGGCTCCAGGGGATAACGGCAAAAGTATTCCGGTCCGGCTTTAAAAGCATGTCGCTTTCGGCAATTCTGGCAAAGCCTTCTACCGAAGAACCGTCAAACCAGACTCCGTTTTCTATAACTTCTCCAATCCGGCCGGCGTCGACGACAACGTTTTTTAATTGTCCGGTAAGATCGGAAAATTGAAGATATACAAAGGAGACATTTTCCTTCTGGATTTCCTTTTTAATCTGGTTTAAGGTGGACACCTTTTATTTTACCATTTTAAAAGGTTTTTAGGAAAGAACCTCTTTTATTTGATCATTAAGCATTAAACAATGGTTATTTAAGATTTATGATTTACGTGTTACTATAGCAACCGCAAAACAAATTTACCGATTTTGACAAGTTAATTTTATCAGATTTGGTAATTAAATTTTCGATGAATCACGGACAACTTAAAATTGTTGATTTTTTGTTTGAAACTAGCGGTAGGCTGGTGGGCAATTCTGTCTTTAGCATACTTCCAAACATGCTCTTGAGGATTGGTATCCGGAGCATAGGGTGGGAAGTTAATCAAGTGGAAGTTGGTCAAGCTGCCTTTTCTTCTTAATGCTTGCCTAAGTTTTTTACCCTTGTGCCATCTGGCGTTATCCCAAACAAGGCAGATGCTCTGATTTGGGTAGTAGCTCTTAAGCTTCTTTAAGGCTTTAATCACTTCTTCCTGATTTTGCCAAGATAAAGAGTGGAGATGACACTTGCCAGAGTTGAGATTTAAGCTCCCCAAAAATGACTGGTAGTCTCTACTTCGGTTTACCCTGATAATTGTCCTTTTGTTAGTTTTTAACCAGGCTCTTCTTGATTCACTTTCCCAAACCAATCTAGTTTCATCGCTGGCCAGAACTACCCAGTCTGGTGAATTGAGCAAGGGTTTTATCTCTTGGCGAATCTCCCCAAGTCTTTTGGAAACCAACTCCTGATCACGCTTGGCATCAAACTTATCCGGCAATCTCCAACTAAAGCAACCTAACTTGAAAAGGAAATGATAACTCCTGTCCGATTCGTAAACTACTCCAAACTCAGCTCTGATCCATTTTTTCAAATCTCTTAACTGCCAGAATTCCTTGGGGATTCCATACTCTGATGGAGGCTGAGAGAGAACCTTGGCGATTTGCTTTTTTTGATTTCTGGTTAATTTACTGGCATTGGTGTTGCCCTGATACTTGGTAAAAAGGCTACTGATCCGGCGTTTTTTAAAAGAGGCTAGCCAGAGCCTGACTGTTTTGTAATCTCTGAGAAGTAAATTGGCAATTTTGCGAGCGTTTAGCCCCTGATCATTCATTAAAGCCGCGTGGGCTCTATCTCTTGCCAAGGCGCTGGGTCCATAACGGTACCAGCTTACCAATAATTCCTTTTCGTCTAGTGTTATCTGGACAGGTTTTAACACTAGAACAATTATACAATTAAATGTGGTAAATTTGTTTTGCGGGGGCTATAGTTGCACATTATTCTTTGAGCCCTTCGGTAAACTCAGAGTAAACTTGAGTCGAGAAGGATCTGTTCGTTAAATTCGATCCCGGATCGTGATTAATTAATTCGAGCAGTTTGGCAGGCTTTCCACCCCCGGGGTGTCATAGGTATGACACCCCGGGGGTGTTACCCGTGGAAGAGCTTCTCGGGGTCGGTTCTCGACAAGCTCGAATGGTAATAGTGATAGTTTTACCCTTCGAGCGAAGTACGGCGGAGTCGAGAAGAATTCTGTCACGCTTCCGAGGTGTCCTAATCTTCCACCTCAGAGATGGAATTGTACTTTGGCGGGTAAAGATTCTCACAACGGGTTCTCATCCCGAAGAGGATACTGACATTTATCTTGCTTTCAGCTTTAAGCTTTTAGTCTTAAGCTAATTTTGAGGTCCGGGCGGGATTCGAACCCGCGAATAGCGGTTTTGCAGACCGCCGCGTTAGCCTCTTCGCCACCGAACCGTCTTTGTCAATTTTAACATCGGCAGGATTGGTAAACAAGGCTGGGGACGGTGCGGGCTAAATTCGTGACACTAAAGCAATTACATTTTCCCCTTGGCCTTTTTAGTTGTTTCAAGATAGCGAATCCGCGGCCTTTAAGAATTTTTTTATGCTCCGCTACCTGTCTGTCGTCAGACAAGTCTGCCCGCCAGCCCGCTTCGACCGCTCAGCGAGACGAGCAGGCGGGGATTCCTCTCCTTCGACAAAGCCTTAGGATTGGAATGACCTCCCTCTCCGTCATTCTGATCTCCCTTCGGGAAGGAAGGATCTAGATAGTATTTTTCCGCTTGATTCTTTTTGCTCCGAAAGACAAACCTTTCCGTTTTTGTATTATAATAAAATGAATGGACGTTTTGGAGCCAAAGAATCTTTCCGACGAAAAATTAGTTGACTTGGTCCGTCGGAAGGACAAAAACTTATATAAAGAAGTAGTTAAGCGTTATCAGGACAGGCTTTTGCGTTACGCTAATTATCTTTTAAACGGGATCCACGAAGCCGAAGATGTAGTCCAAAACGCCTTGATTAAAGCTTATATCAACCTTAACAGTTTTGATGTTAAAAGGAAGTTTTCTTCCTGGATTTACCGGATTGTTCACAACGAAGCGGTGAATTTGATTAAAAAGAAAAGGAGAGAAGTATCCTTAGACAAAAACGAGTTTTTGTCGGACTCTTTGACTGACGATACTAATATTGAGTTAGATTTTGAAAAAAAAGAACTTAAAAAGTTGATCAGACGGTCTCTTGACCGGTTGCCGATTAAGTACCGGGAACCGATGGTACTGTTTTTTTTGGAAGATAAGTCTTATAAAGAAATCAGCGATATTTTAAGATTGCCGATGGGGACGGTTTCGATTAGGTTAAGCAGGGGCAAATCAACGCTTAGAAAAATTATCGGGATAAAAGGAGAGCAGATTGGCCAAAAGTAAAGACCTTTGTCAAAAAGTAATGGCAAAGATAGAAAAAGAGAAAATTGCTATCAAGCCCTGCTGTTTGGTTCGGGCGGAGAGGATTGGTTTGGCAATCAGTTTACTGCTCTCGATTTTAATTTCCGCTTTGGTTGCCAACTTTATTTTTTATTGGTTGAAAACAACAGGAAACTGGCAGTTTCTCTTTTTAGGCAATTTGGGGGTAAAGACATTTTCGCAAAGCTTTCCCTATCTTTGGCTTGTTTTCGGAATTTTATTTTTTAGCCTGACGGGACTTTTATTAAAAGAGTACGACTTTTCTTACTGCCGGCCCTATCTTTTTATACTTCTTGGAGTCTGGCTTCTAATTTTATTCTCCGGCTTTGTCCTTGCTCTTTCCGGAATAAACGAAAAAATCGCCGTGGGAGTAAAAAGGGGAAATTTTACGGCAGCGAAAAACTTTTACCCCGATTATGAAGAAGGGTTCTTGTGCGGGACCGGTTTGTTGGGCAGAGTTTTAGCAGTCAGGGATAGCCAAATGGATGTAATCTCGAAAGCTAAGCTTATTAAACTGCTCTTAACCGACCGGACTGTTTTTATCAACGAGCCATTTTTTGAAAAAGGGGACTGGGTTCGGGTGGTTGGTAAAGAGAGAGAAAATTTCTTCGAAGTGCTGATGATCAGAAAATCCAACTAACGGATAACGATCCTGGAAAAGGGAGGTGTTGTCGGTTGGCAACTTCATTAATTTTGTTATAGAGACCTTAAAGTTGTGGTAATTCTTCCAACAAAATTGTCATGGTTGCGGGCAGCAGTTTTCGACTTTTCGAAAATTAGGTCCGCGGTAGTCTTTCCGCTGTTGTTAGATTTATGGTCTGTCTCTGCCCGTTGGGCTGGTGAAAGAAAAGACTTGGTCGGTGTGTATTAAATGTAGACTCTTGTTCAGGATAGAGCCTCTCTTGGGTGGGGCGGTCTTAAAATTGACTGCCCCGCTTTCCTTTTTGTCTTTAACGATCCAGGATCGTCAAACCTAAATTACTAACGATCCTGGATCGTCAAAGGGAGATGTGGTAATATGGTGGTAATATGGTGTAAAGAATGCCTGTAAGAAAAGAGCCTTTGGTTACTGATTACTTTTATCATGTTTTAAACCGGGGAGCGCGCAGCGCGGAAATATTTAAAGACAGCAAGGACAAAAATATCTTTTTAGAATTATTGACTTTCTATTCTCAGACCAATCCTCCGGCCAAATTTTCCTACTACCGCATAGACAGGAAAAAATACCAAGTTGACTTTAGCGAGAGATTAGTAACTATAGTGTCCTATTGTCTGATGCCGACCCATTTTCACCTTTTTCTTAGACAAGAGGAGGACCAAGGGGTTAAAACTTTCCTGCAAAGGGTGAGTAATGCCTATTCCCACTACCACAATCTCAGACATAACTATAAAGGCGCCCTTTTCGAAGGTCCTTTTAAGTCGATCGGGGTAGATTGTGAAAATCAATTTTTGCACCTTTCGCGATACATTCACCTTAATCCCGTTTCCGCCTATTTGGTCGATGATCCTTGTGATTACCCCTTCTCGTCTTGTAATCTGTTTGTCAGGGGTAGCGGTCTTGGCTTGCCCTTTGACCCGAGTCCGGTAATGAGTGGCTTTAAGAACGGAGAGGACTATTTGGACTTTCTTTTAGCCGGAAAGGATTACCAGAGAGAGCTGGCGTCTATTAAAGATTTGCTTTTAGAAGAGTAGTTTCTAATTGGTCTTTTTGGATCATCGCCCGGAACAGGCCAGCCAACTTCTTAAAACTTTAGAAAAACGGCGCGCTTTCTGTCATTTCTTTGTTTTTTTGTATTTTCGGTATTGTCGCAACCTAAGGCGGTATTTCTGCTTGAAGTTTTTTAATCTCTTGACATTTTTTTCAACCAAGCCCTTAATTAATTTAAGGATGTTTTTCCTCGTTTTTGTTTTTGAGGAGTGACCGCAGAAAAACTTTTTTCATTTTTCTTTTTGGCAACCCCTGTTATTTTTTCAGGGGGTTTTTCATAACCTTAACGAGGAGGTGATGATTAGGATGCCAGCAAAGAAAAAGCCAGCCAGGAAACCGGCAAAGAAAGCAGCAAAGAAACCGGCCAAGAGAAAAACGGCTAAGAGAAAGTAAATGATATGTTGAGTGTTTTTGAAAAGGGGCGTCCCGACGTTGCGTTGGGGCGTCCCTTTTGTGATATAATGTCCGCAGCGTGAATAGAAAAAGTTTTGCTACCACTACTACAGTCAGCCTTTAAATTGGCTGGTGCGTGGTGGCAAAATTTTAAAACCTGAACCAGCCTAAAAGGGCTGGTTTTTTGGTGGGATGAAGTAAGGTTTTGTGCTCTTTAGCTTTAAGTTGGGTATGAGTTAAACTAATAGTGATATTATTGGACAAGTGAACTTTATTCTCGATAAGCTTTTAGTCCCGAGCAGTTCAACGGACTCACTGTTAAACTTGTCGAAGGAGTCGGGAAGTGAGGTTCACCCCCGGGGTGAAATCTGCAGACACCCCGGGGGTGTTGACTCTCGATACCATTTAACTATTTATCCATTCGCCCAACAGGATCAAACTATGAAAAAAGACAAAAATGATAAGAAGAAGGAGGCTTTAAAAGTCCTCCGTCATACTGCCGAACATATTTTAATGCAGGCAATGGATGCTCTTTGGCCAGGCAAGATAATAAAGGCTATGGGACCGGCTACTGATGATGGCCTTTATTTTGATTTTGAGATAAAAGGGGATCTGAAAATTACCGTAGACGACTTTTTAAAAATCGAAAGTGAGATTGATAAAATTGTGGAAAAGGATTTACCTTTGATTAGAAAAGAGGTCTCGGTTAAAGAGGCAAGAGGGCTTTTTAAGGCCAACCCGTACAAACAGGAATGGTTGGATGAGATAGAGAAAAGAGGAGAGAAAGCTACAATTTATTATACGGGGGGTCCTGGTAGTGAGCTCGCCGAACCGTTTGTGGATTTATGTTCCGGACCGCATTTGAAAAGTACCGGCCAAGTGGTAGCGGTAAAACTGCTTTCCGTGGCCGGGGCTTATTGGCATGGAGATGAGAAAAACAAGATGTTAACCAGGATTTATGGGACGGCATTTCCTGATAAAAAATCTTTGGTTGAATATTTAAAAATGATAGAAGAGGTTAAGAAAAGAGACCATCGGAAAATCGGCAAAGAGCTTGATCTTTTTTCTTTTCATCCGGCAGGGCAAGCCGATGTTTTTTGGCATCACAAGGGCTACCTTATTTTTAAAGAGCTGGTTGAGTATTGGCGCTGGATTCACGATAGAGAAGGTTATCTGGAAGTTCGGACTCCGGAGATTTTAACCAAGGCGATTTGGGATCAAAGTGGTCATACCAAAAATTTCCTGCATAAAATGTACCGGGTTTTAACCCCGGAATCCAAAGAGTGGGACATGTGTATAAAGCCGATGAACTGTGACGGCGGGATGTTGATTTATCAAACAAAGCAGTGGTCATACCGCGATTTTCCCTTAAAAGTGGCAGAATTAGGCGTGGTCCACCGCTACGAGAGTTCCGGCGAGGTTTTAGGGATTATCCGGCCCAGGGAATTTACTCAAGATGATGCCCATATTTATTGCACCCCGGAACAGATCAAAGAAGAGCTGAAAAAAGTGATTGATCTATCTTTTGAAGTTTACCAGACTTTTGGTTTGGAGCTGGATCATTTGGAGCTTTCGACCAGGCCGGAAAACTCAATCGGCTCCGATCAGGTTTGGGAGAGAGCGGAAAGTATTATGCGCCAAGTTCTTAAGGAGAATGATATCCGCCACCAAATTAATGAGGGTGACGGCGCTTTTTACGGACCGAAATTTGACTTTCACCTTAAAGATGCCATTGGCAGGACTTGGCAGTGCGCCACAATCCAGCTTGATTTTGCCCAGCCGGAAAACTTCGATTTGGAATACGTGACCAAAAAGGGAGTTAGGGAGAGGCCGGTGATGATCCACAGAACGTTGTACGGATCTGTAGAGCGGTTTTTAGGAATCCTGATTGAAAACTACGCCGGCGCGTTTCCGGTTTGGCTTTCTCCGGTCCAAGCGGTGGTTTTGCCGGTAACCAAGGAACAAAATGATTACGCCGAAAAAGTTTTTTCAAGTTTGAAAGAAGTCAGTATCCGGGTTGAACTTGACGGTTCCCATAACACCCTTTCTTACCGGATCCGCCAGGCGGAAATACAAAAGGTGCCTTATATCATTGTAGTCGGCGCCAAAGAAGTCGAGGGCAATTTTCTGGCAGTTCGCAAAAGAAGCAGCGCCAAGATCGAAAACCAGACATTGGCAGAGTTTTTAAAGATGATTAAAGAAAAGATTAAGGAAAGAAGCTTGGAGATTTAAGAACAGGCTGGCGAGTCTTTGAGTGTTGACAGAACAGACATCATGATGTATATTGGACTTAATGATTAGAACCCAGATATATTTACCGGCGGAACAGATGAAACTGTTGAAGCAGATTGCCTGGAAAGAAGACATTACTGTTTCCGAAGCAATCAGGAGATTGATTAATGAAAGGTTGCTTGAGAAAAAAAGAAGAGGAAAGAAAAATAACGCTGGCGCTTGGCTTTTTTCTTTGGCAAAAAAAGCGGAAAAATTAGGATTTTCTGGCCCTAAAGACCTTGCGCTTAACATGGACAAATATTTATATGGCTGAAGATAACGGTAGGGTTTTTGTTGACGCCAATTTTTTTGTTGCTTTATTCAATCCCAAAGATTCTCTTCACAAAGAGGCGATAAGAATAAGCAGAAAGTTAAAAAAATACAAAAAAGAGCTGGTCGTTTCCAATTTCATTTTTTTGGAGGTAGTAACAGTTGTTTCCCAAAAAATGTGCAAGAGAGCAGCTTTAGTTTTAGGAAAGGAATTGTTGGCAGGCAAAGTGGAGATAATTCATGTTACTGAAAAACTTAATCGTTTGTCTTGGGATATTTTTAAAAAAGTGGCTGATAAGGATGTCAGTTTTGTCGATTGCAGTGTTTTAGCGATAATGAAAGAGGAAGAGATTAAAGAACTGTTGACTTTCGATAAAAAATTAAAAGGGATTGCTGAGCGAAAATTTCAAGCTTATACTTCTTAACAAGAAAATGTTTGTCAAAAAGTATATTCTGTTGTTAATTCCCCTTGGCTTGTTTTTATTTGTGCTTTAAGTGTGGTAAAAAGTTTTTCCAAGGATATGGGGCAAGAAAGTTACTTTTCCCCAAAAGAGTAATTTTCATTGAACCGGGGAAAACAAATTTTCCCAACAGGCTGATTTTGCTCTTGTTCTGTTCGGGGTTGTTTTTAGTTGGTTTTTTGATGATAGTAATTTGGTTTAATCACTGGCAGGATTCTTATCTCAATTCTTCAACTGGCGATTTTTCCCAAGTTTCGCAAACAACTGAAAATTGGATAAGGTCTTCAATTGGTGGGTTTGAGTTTAAATATCCCCAAGAATACCGATTAGAAGAAAAAAACGACACCCGATTTACTGCTACTAGTCAGCACGGGGGTTATATTGTTATCGAATTAGGAAAAATCGTTGAGTTTACGAATTGGATAGAAAAGATTAAAAAAAATTTAGATGCTGGTGATTCATCCACAGACTATTCAAGGGTTGGACAATACGAGGTTTATCTGGAATCAAGAATGGACACGGAAAGAGTTTTTGAGAGAAATTGTTTTGTTGTTTTGGGGGCTCGTTTAATAAGGCTGACTGTTAGCATTGACACCACGGTTTCGGGAAACAAGGAGCCTGAAATTTATAAGGAGGTTGAGTTTTTGGCTGATCAGGTTCTTAGCACTTTCAGATTCGCGACGGGACCCGAAGGAGATATTAATAACGATAATTGGAGCGAGCACCCTAAAATAAAAGATTCACTTGTAATTCGTGATGAAATCGAAAGTGAAATAGGGAGTAAGTTGTTAAAGGTTGAGACAAGAGAATATGAGTACTCCCAGGGTTGGTGGGAGGCTCTTAGGGTAAGATATACAGACGAAAACGGAACTATTCGCAAGTATACTAGTTCTGGAGGATCCGATGATTCCTCCCACACTTATGATTATTATTATGATCAAAAAGGGGAGGTTAGATTTGTTTTAATTAGGATTGGTACAGTAAACGGGTCAATGTTGGATCATCAAACATTTTTCGATGAGAATGGTTTCAAGATATGGGAGTTGCACGAATATCTCTCTGGCCCCGGATCTCCTCTTCCAGAAGAGTGGCCGTTAGAAGGGCTGATTTACACCCCTGAAGTGGCATTTCAGGCTCTGCCAAAAGAAGATGCTTGTGAAATAGTCACAGAAAACCATAACGGAATTTATCGTTTGTGTAAGCTACCCACTGCCTTGACATTGTTTGAGTTAAAGCTTAACGATAAAACAATTAAAAGTTCAATTGATTATTACAGTGTTTCTCCCGATAAAAAATTAGTTTTTTTCACTGCTTTTGATCAGGAAGCGGTTGATAGATGGGTTGCTGGAGGATGGTATATGCTTGATGCCACTGGTAATAGTATCAATCTTTTAAAAGAAGCAACACCGCTTGTCTTTAACGAATATAGTGGTGAGAGTTGGTACCCCGATGGTCGGTCATATTTGGCAACTGTTTCAATTGGGTCAAAAAATGTTGAGGATGATAATTGTGTTTTTAAATGCTCTTTGACCTCATGTGAAAAAATAATAATTAACTTATACAACTATGGTATCAGTCCGCGAGCGGCTTTTATCTTGGGGAATAAAACACATTATGAAGTAGAGGGTGCTGGTGGCGAGCCAGAACAAAGAATGTTTGAGATAGGTGGGTGAGATCTTTAATCTATCTTTGCGAGAATCCAAAGTCTTTCCCTTTTTTAACAGACAATAAAGGCGGTAGAGAGATGTAGGAGGAAAGAGAAACAGAACTTAGATCAACGGTTATTTTTAGCTGTCAAGATAACGGCTACGATTGTAGCCATTATCTTGACAAATGAGTTGATGGCATCGTGACTTGGTTCAATCTTGGAAAGAATTTTTTTACTGCTTGTGTTTTAAAAGAATACTTTGCTAATTTTAATTAAGATTTATTTGATGGTTAAAAGTAATTGTGAAAGAAAAGATTTTTAAAGGGTTTTTCCGGCGTAATTTTTTCCTTGTTCTATTCACCTCTTTTTTTGTTTTTTGTCCTGATCCAAAACACAGTTTTGCCTGGGAAGCTGGCGACCTTGATTTATTCAATAAAGAAAAAGAAACAAATGGAATAACTGCTTCCGATTCTTACCTTGAGCAGGCGGTCAGAAGGTGGCAAAAAGAAAGACAACCAGACAGCGGAGAAACAGAAAAGCCAACCGTTGAGGCAAAACAGCCAGTACTCTTGGAATTCCAACCCGGGGTTTTAAGGGGAGAAGTAGTACCCTCTTTGCCGGTGGTCAGAACCGCGGTCGGGGAGGATAGAAACAAGGAAATTTGGCTGGTCTATGGAGGCAGAGCCGCCGAGGTCGTGGCTCAGTTGAGCAGCGACCCTAGGGTTAAGTGTATTTTTCAGCCGGATTTTTTCAGAGTTTATCCTTTGGCAATCGGAAATTACCTTAATGATCCGCTGATTCCCATTCAGTGGGGCTTGGAACAAACCGGCTTTGAGCCGGCCCTCAATTATTTAGGCCAGGTTCAGCATTCTTTTTCTCCGGTGACCTTGATTGTTGTCGACGACGGTGTTTGGGGAGATCACCAAGACCTCAGCGGTTTAGTCAGCCAGCGGGTTTATTGCAGTGTTTACGGCTGTCTAACAGAAGATACCCTCTACGTTAGCAGCCACGGCACTCATGTGGCCGGAATCGCCGCCGCTTTAACCAACAATGCTCTCGGGGTGGCCTCTGCCAATTTGCAGAGGGCAGTTGAGATAATCTCGGTCCGCATTTTCAGTTTGTTTGAAGACAGTGTCCCCGGACTGCTTCAGGCAATTGATTATGTCTACAACAATTATTCGAATAGAAGCGGAGTAGTGGTCAATATCAGTTTAGGGGCTTGCTATGACAGTCCGGATATTCCCCAGGACCAGAAGCAGGAATTGATGCAATTTGAGCAGGATCAATATAATCGGCTTTGGTCTGCCGGTATGCTCACCGTGGCCGCGGCGGGTAATTCGGGATCGGAACCGGACGGCAGTTGCTACGTTGCCAACAATAAAAGCTACCCGGCTGGTTATACCAACGTAATTTCAGTCGGCTCTTTGGACCCGGAAGGAAACAAGAGCGGTTTTTCTCAATACGGAGATTGGGTTGATCTTGCCGCCCCGGGCGGGGATCAAGCTCCTTGCGAGTCCTTGCTGACCGAGGAAGAAATTGACCAGTGGCTGAATCTTGGCTGTTCCCAGCAGCAAGAGCCGAATATTACTCCGCAATGCGCCGAGCTTAATCAGAAAATAGACGACTATCTTATTTGTCTGTTGGTTAGGGGAATGATCTCGACAATTCCGCCCACCACAGAGAACAATTACCGGGTTAATGACTATGATTCTTTTGAAGGCACTTCGATGGCTTCTCCTTTTGTCAGCGGGGCAGCTGCTTTGATCTGGTCTTTGAACCCTTCATTGACTAACGACCAGGTGAGGGGAATTCTCTTTAATACCGCGGAAAAAATCGCCGGCACCGGTAATTTTTGGCGCTACGGCAAGGTTAATATTGCTCAGGCAGTCAGGGCCGCCTTGGAGGGCAACTTGCCTACTTCTACACCGACTCCGACTCGAGTTCCGACAGCGACGTTATCGCCGACCACAAGACCGACTTCAACGTTGACGTTAGCGCCGACGTTAAGCCAGACTCCGACTCCGGTCCCGACCAGGATTCCGACTTTGTCTCCAACAGCAAGGCCGACCCCGACACCAACCAGGATTCCGACAGCGACCCCGACTTTGCGCCCTGTTCCCACTGCGATCCCTTCGGGGGTAGTGCCGCGAGACTGGTGTCTCCAGTATTGCCCTGGAGTCACTTTTGTCAAAGGAGACGCCAATTGCGATGGCCAAATCAATGACAATGATTACCAGGTTTGGCTGAACCAGTTTGACAGGGATATCTATTTACCCGGAAGGATCAACGGTTTGTCTGACTTTGATTGCGACGGCGAAGTTACCCTTTCCGATTTTGAACTTTGGAGGCGAAACGGTGAAAGATGAATCTTAAAAAACTTTTGGTAATACTGGTTTTGCTTTTGGCGATTCCGTTAACCTTGATTTTGGTAGAAAAAGTCTTAGAACTAAGAAAATCTGCTTATTTCTCGAAAGCTTCGATCATTCTTCAATCAAATGAGGAGAAATTGGCCTTAGGCGGGGAAATGGGGCTGAACATTTTTTTCAATAGCGAAACGAAAAAAATCTCTGCCGCCAAGATCAGTTTTAAGTATGACAACCAAAAATTGAGCTTTTTAGGAGAGAGGGTTTTGGCGGACCAGAATCTCCCCTTTACCGAGACGATAGAAATTGATCACAATGGTTCTGAAGGATTAATAAAAATAACTAAAATCGCCAAATCCTCGACTGGAAATTTAAAATACGGAGTCAGTTTGTTTTCCCGGCTGGTTTTTGAAGGATTATCTGCGGGCAACGCCAACATAGAAGTGGCCGGCGTTGAGCTGGTTGGTTTTAACGAGAATCTTAACGAAACTACTCCGGATGTTGCTTTTGAGGTTGGCGGTGACAAGGTTTTTCCGGTGGAAATAACTAGCCAAACTGGCGAGATGATTAAAATTAAGATTTTGTCCAGAATCGAGGGTGTTGCCAACGCCAAGGTGGACCAAATTCCTGCGGTTTTGAAAGTAGGTCGGGGCCTTGAAGTAGTAAAAACTTTTGACAATACCGCTTTGCGGGTTTTTCCGGACGGAACGGTTTCTTTGGAAAAAGAACTTTACGATCTTCCTGCCGGCAGTGATTACTTTTTCCTTTTAAAGCCGGAAAATGCTTTGCAGAGAAAAATCTGCCAAAACAATCAGGACGGTCAGTGCCGGCTCCGCGGAGGAGAAATTGTCTTGGTTTTAGGGGAGGAGAACCTGATCAATTCCGCCGGCTACGGCATTGAAATGGGAGATTTGAATGCCGACCGGGTGGCTGATTCTTTGGATTTTTCCATTATCAAAAGGTCGCTTCCCAATCAGGATCTATCGGCGGATTTGGATTTAAACGGAGCGGTTAATAGTCGGGACATTATTTTGTTTTTAAATACTCTTTCCAACCGGTATGAAGATCTTCTTTAACAGACACAAGTTTCGCACTTGTTGTCATTGCGAGCGAATGCGAAGCAATCTCGTTTTTAGACTGCTTCGTCGCCGGTGGCTCTTAGCAATGACAATTAGACCAGTCAGCATTAACCGTGAAACTTGTGACAGAGGAAGAAATATTGGCGCTGTTTTGCCTTTTTTGGCCGGCGCGGTTTTACTGCTGGCTTCTTTTGGTTTAGTTTATTTTATGCGGATTAAAAGAAATGTTACCGATCGAAGCGGCGACTCTGCGGTCCGGGATTTAATTGAACCGGACCGGTTGACGGTTTTGTCTGAAGAAGAAATAAAATCGGTTGTTCTGGGGGTTTTAATTAAAGATGGCCGGTTTGGTTTGGAACCGGATTTTGAGCTAACCGGCTGGCGTCGGCTTTCCTGGTCGGATGGGAGTTTGGGTTGTCCTAAACCGGGGATGGTCTATACCCAGCAAATAGTGCCGGGCTACCGGGCCGAGGTTTTGGTCAACGGGGAGCGGATAGAAGTTCACATTGACGCTTTAAAAAAATCAGGCCTGATTTGCCGAGAATAGTTTTCCCCGAATTGGTTCGGTGAGTTTTAGGTTCTTCGTCGTTATCGTTATCCTGGCTTTGTAGCGGAGCCGAATCTTTTGGTATAATTGGCTTGGTATCCGATTGGTCAATTTTCCGTTTTTTGAAAATGAACAAACAGCAGAGGTTGAAAATAGTTGTTCTGATGGGCGGAGGGAGCGCGGAACATGAAATATCCTTGCTGAGCGGTAAACAGGTGATTGCCAACTTGGATAGGAAAAAGTATCAGGCTATTCCGGTGGTAATCCCTCAAAACTTCTCTTCTTCTTTTAAATACTCTTTGCCGAAGTGCGACCTTGTTTTTATCGCCATGCATGGTCCGTTTGGCGAAGACGGCACGGTTCAGGGAATGCTTGATTTTATGGGAATTCCTTATACCGGCTCCAAAGTTTTAGCTTCGGCGTTAGGGATAGACAAAATTGCCTTTCGCCGGATTATGGAGAATCTCGGCATTCCGGTGCCGAAATGGGTTGTTTGCGAAACTTCTGAGAAAATTCCCCACAAAATTGAACAGTTTGGTCCGCCCTGGGTGGTAAAACCTTTTAATCAAGGTTCAAGCATTGGGGTAAATATTGTGAAAGAAAGGACCGGCCTTAAGCCAGCGATTAAAAAAGCTCTTAAATACAGTAAAATGGCGTTGATTGAAGAATACCTTGCCGGGACGGAAATTTCCTGCGGGGTGTTGGGGAACGAAAAACCTTACTCCTTGCCGGTAATTGAAATTTGTCCTAAAAAAACATTTTTTGATTACCAGGCAAAGTATACCAAGGGTCTATGTGAAGAAATTGTGCCCGCTCGTTTGCCAAGAGAATTAACTAAAAAAATTCAGCGGACGGCGGTAAAAGTCTTTCGGGCAATTGGTTGTCGGGGATTTGGAAGAGTGGATATGATTATAAAAGAGGACACTCCTTATGTATTAGAAATTAATACTATTCCCGGGTTAACTCCTAATTCCCTTTTACCGAAAGAAGCCTTGGCCGCCGGAATCGATTATCCTAAACTGTTAGATTTGATAATTGGTTTTACTCTAAGTGAAAAATAAATTAGGGCTGATTTTTCTGGGCTATCTTCGTGTTTTGGCCAAAATTCAAACGGCCAAAATCAATCTTGTCCGGATTCTGTCGGGCCAGAAAAGAATAACAGTCGTCGGTATCACCGGCTCAATGGGTAAAACTTCGATAATGCTGGCCGCGGCGGCGGCCTTAAAGGACAGTTTTAAAATTAAATATTCTTCAAGAGCTAATTCGGAAACAGGCATCCCTTTGGACATTTTGGGTTTGTCGATGAGGAATTACTCCTTGCTTGATTGGTTCAGGGTGGCGCTTCTTTCTCCGATAAAATTAATTACTAACTGGAAAACCTATGATCTTTATTTAGTAGAGATGGGAGTAGACGAACCGGATGAGCCGAAAAATATGAGTTATCTTTTAAAGATTATCTGGCCCAGGATCGGTGTTTTCAGCGGAGTAACCTCGGTCCATTCAATGCAGTTTGAGAAAGCGGTTGATCCTAATTTATCTCCGATCAGAAAATTGAAAGCGGTGAAAAAAGCGATTGCTGACGAAAAGGGCAAAATGATTACCGCCTTGCCGGAGGACGGATTTGCTATTTTAAATTGTGATGACAGACTAGTCAGGCAGACCGGAAAGAAGACGAAAGCGAAAGTAATTGAAATTGGGGGTGGGGACAAACCAACGGTCAAAATTATTTCCACCGCGGTTAGTCTTCGGGGCACCACTTTTAGCTACCAGATTGACAGTTATCATCCGCGATCGCAGGTCTTAATGTTAAACCGGGGGAAAAGATACCAATTGAAAATGAAAGGGTTTGTTTTGCCTAAGGTTTACGGGGTAAATTTCGGTTTGGCTATTGGCGTTGGTCTGGCATTGGGGGTTGACCCCGAACGGGCTATCTCAGGCATAAAGAAGCATTTTAAAATGCCTCCCGGCCGGTCAAGTCTGCTTAGAGGAATGAAAAACACTTTAATTATCGACTCTTCCTATAACGCCTCGCCGAAGGCGGTCTTGGCAATGTTAGATTTACTTGAGCGGCTGGGTAAAAGAAGCGGCAGAAAGAAGTTGGCCGTTTTAGGAGATATGAGGGAATTGGGGAGTCAGTCGAAGATGGAGCATCAGAAAATTGCTAAAAAAACGGCGGCGGTTGCGGACGAGATAGTTTTAGTGGGCAAAGAAATGTTTGAATATTTTTTACCTGCGGTGGTTGAGGAAGGTTTTAAAAAAGGTAATATTCATCATTTCTTAACCGCTTTTCAGGCGGCGGAATTTTTAAAGAAAAATCTTCATGGCGAGGAGTTAGTTTTGGTTAAAGGTTCACAAAATACGATCTTTTTGGAAATTGTGGTAGAGGCGTT
>JAHJSD010000002.1 GCA_018830585.1 Patescibacteria group bacterium | reverse complement strand
CTTCCGGGATTTCCGGGGCAACGCCTATCTGGCGCAAAATTATCGTTAAGGCGATTGACCAGTTCGGCTACCATGGTTTTACTGCTCCGTCCGATATTGTTTCTGCCGAAGTAGATGTTGTTTCCGGCTACCGTTCCCATGACGGCTTTCCCGCCAAAAGCGAATATTTTATTAAAGGGACTGAACCGAACATCGCCGACCCGGTTCATCAGAACCTGAAACTTTGCCGTCAATCAGGCCAGCTGGCCACCCCGCCGCAAATTGCCCGAGGCGATTATGATCAAAAAGAGTTCTTTGTTTTCAAAGAAGAAGATCCGGTTTCTACCGATGGGAAAAACCGCTGGCAGGAAGGCGTCTTGGCTTGGACCGGAGCGATTAATGATTCCCGTTATCACCCCCCGAGCGATTATTGTCAGGAGGGCGGAGTAATTGAGGTTGCCATCGAATCTCCGGCTCACCGGGTTACTTTAGGCAATGGTTTCCCGGTTAAGGTAAAGGTGACGGCGATAAGGGAAATTAAAGAAGTCAGGGTTTATGTTAACGGAGAGGCGAAAAAGAAGTTTACCGAACGGCCTTACCAGTTTGATATCCATTTGGCTGACGGCAAATATACTATTAAGGCAGTTGCCGAGGATACCAGCGGCGAGACGGGTGAACGGGAGGCGGAAATTGGCGTTAATTTGCCTTGGGATTGGCAGCCTTCCCCTACTCCAACTCAGACTCCCATCCCGACAGCGACACCGACAATCGCTCCGACGCCTACTGCCGCGCCAACCTTGAGTCCGATTAACACTCCTGCGCCCAAGACAACGCCGCCCCCTTTATGAGGCGGAAGCGGCGCTCCTAGCGTTGTTAAAGAGAGGTTTTTTGTTGGGGACGGTCTAAGGTAAAACTTCCCCGACGTAACGTCGGGGTGAGGAATCCCGCCAACGCCACGCCAACATCCCCGAGCCAACACTTTGACTCCGACCCCAATTTCGCCATAACATCAGCCTCTTTATAAGGCGGGGAAAGTGGCCAAATAAGGGCCAATAAGACTAATGAGGCTGACTGATGGACTGGTGGGGCCGACGAAAAGAACTCCAAGAACTCCACCCCCGGGGTGTCATAGGTATAACACCCCGGGGGTGTTATACCTGAGGGTGTTATACCTGAGGGTGTTGAAATAAGGCTAATCGGACCGATGAGACTGACTGATGGGGCTAACAAAAAGACAGATCCAGTCCTCCTTAGTTTTTTAATGGGGTCAGACTTGTAGATGTCAATTAATTCCGCGCGCTATTGGTTAAGCCAAATTTTCTTAAATGGAGCTTTTTGGCGGTTTTATCGTCAATGTTAAAATAGCGGGCTCTGAAGGTGTATTTGTATTCCCTTTTTCCCCGGTCGTAGTAAACATCGGAGATTGCTAATTGCCAAAGATGCTTTTCTCCGATTTTTTTTGAATACTTTTTAATCAATTTTTCAGAATCTTTTTTTTCTTTTAGGAAAATATTGGCGTCAAGGGTGATGATCTGGTTAGTCAGCTCGTAAGCGTGCGAGCCGGTTTTTTCTCTGACAAGGCTTCTTTTGGGTAGTTTCTTGATTTGTTTAAGCAATTCCTCTAAATTTATTTCTATAAAATCCGCTCCTTTAAAACGGCTGATTTTAAGCTTTTGGTGTTTTAATCCCAACTTAACCAACATCTTTTTAATATCGTTTAAAAGAGTTTGGGGTTGGTGATGATAAATGCCTAAGGAATAAAACTCGGAATAGCAGCTTCTCTCGCGGTAGAAAATCCTGCCGATCTCGAAAAATTGCTGATCGGGCAGTTTATAGCTTTGATATTGTTTTTTCTGAAAGGCCAAGGAGGAAATGATTGACATTCTCAGTATTGGGAAGTCCTCATTGACGCTATTTTGGACAAAAATGGGCTCTGCCTTCAGGCCTTCCGGCCGGTAGAGATATTTTTCTCTAATCAGCGGCCAGGACCTGACTTCGTCATAACCTAACTCAGCTAAACTTGTTTTGATTTTTTCGATCAGGTACAAAATCGGAGGAGTGATATCAGTTAAACTTTTTTTGGCAATTGGTTGATCAGTGGGGATTTTGTTATAACCTTTAAAGCGGATAATTTCTTCGATCAGGTCCTCTTCAATACTAATATCTTTTCTAAGATTAGGTGGAATAACTACCAGATGGCCCGCTCCCCTGATTCTGGTTTGGCAGCCCAAATCTTTAAGGATTCTGACTATCTCTTTTTTTGAAATTTGAATACCGGCGTAAGCGGAAGGTTTTTTAAGATCAAGGGAGATCCTTTTCGGGGCATCTTTTTTAGGGTAGTAATCATAAAGGCGGCTGCTTATTTTTCCGCCGCAATTTTCCAGGACTATTTGGATTAAATGACCATGGGCTTGGGGAATTAATTCCGGGTCAAGATCTTTTTCTAAGCGAATGCCTGCTTCAGTGGCAATGTTTAAAGATTTGGCATCCAGACGGACCTTGACGCGGTCGTAGACGGCCATTTCAATCACTGTTTCGGTGGTATTTAAATCAATCGCCGCCCTTTTTCCCCCTAACATGACTAAACTGGCGGCGCCAATCCGGTCGCTGATTAAAAAGGTTTCCCTTTTGAGCTCAAATTCGGTTCCGTCTAAGGTGAGAAACTTTTTGTATTTTCCGCGGTTTATTTCCCAAACCAATTTTCCGCCTGACTTTGCCGTATCAAAAGCGTGGCAGGGAATACCGTACAAGAGGGTGATGTAGTTGGTTAAGTCTACCAATAGATTGATGCTGTTAATCTCGTGCAAAGAAAGAAATTTACTAAGCCATTGCGGAGAAGCAGTGTTTCTGATTCCGGAAAGCCTTAAAGCAATGATTCTTACCGTTTCCTTTCGGGCGGTTACCCGTATCGGCAGGTGGTAGTTTTGACTGCTTTTGGGCAGGTTGATTTTGGCCGTTGACAGCGGAATCTGATAGAAGACGGAAAGATCTTTGGCAATACCGTAGTAGCTGAGGCAGTCGCCCCTGTTTTGGCGGACTTCTAAGCTGATTACTGTTTCCGGACCGGTTTTCTTGATACCGTCGGCAAAATGACCCAGCATTGTTAAGTCGTCGGCGACTTGTCTTGGTGTTTTTTTTAGATCGGGCAGAAATTTTTTCAGCTCGGAATAAACTATTTTCATTACCGGTTTGGTTTGTAGGCCAAGTTACCGCCTAATAAAGTTCTAATATCGCTGATTTTATACTTTGCCATTACCCAGCGGTCCAGACCCAGGCCAAAGGCAAAGCCACGCCATTTTTTTGGATCTATCCCGGAAGCCTCCATCACGTAGGGATGAATGATCCCTGCTCCGCCCATTTCTATCCAGCCGCCTCCTTTGCAAAGCTGACAACCTTTGCCATGACACTGAAAACACTGAAGATCAAGACCAAGCCCCGGTTCTACTTCGGGATAGTATTTACAACGATATCTGGCTTTTACCTTAGTGCCGTAAATCTGGCGGAAAAGTTTCTGAAAAACGCCAATCAGGTCTTTTAAGGAAATATTTCTGTCCACAGCCACTCCCTGATAGTGGTGGAAGATAAAATGGTTGCTCTTATTGACTTTTTCATTTCGGTAGACCCGGCCAGGGAAAGCCGCCTTAAAAGGGGGTTTTTCTTTTTCCAGTAAACGGGCTTCTACTGAAGAAGTCTGAGTTCTTAAGAGTATTTCCGGTTCTTCGATATAGATCGTGTCTTGAAGGTCTCGAGCCGGGTGGGTTTTAGGGACGTTCAATCTCTCGAAACAATACTCATCGGTTTCTATTTCCGGGCCGTCATAAATAGAGAAGCCCATTGATCTGAACAAGGAATTAATCTCATTTTCGGTAATAGTAATTGGGTGCAAATGACCTATTTTTTCTAATCCGACAGTCGTTTTTTCTATTCTTTTGCCCGCTCTTTTTTTAGGCAGAATCTTGGCGGATTGGCTTTTGATTAGGTTCTCAAATTTTCCTTTGATCCGATTTAACTCTTTACCGAAAGATTGTTTTTCTTCCTGGGGCTTGGTCTTTATCTTTGAAAAAAGCTGGTTGATTTTCCCTTTTCGTCCTAAAACTTCTATCCTGACTTTTTCCAACTGCCGGCTGTTTTCAGCCGAGGTAATTTTTTTTTGGTACCGGTTGAAAACTTTATTAAGATTTGGCATTTTAATCAGCAAGATAGCCGCTTTTTGCGGTCGGTTGTTTTACCCCGGCCGGCTTTTTATAGATGAACCAAGAAAACCTGCCTGCCCCGTACCGCCACAGTGGGATACCCCACGTGGTTTCCCATCTGGTGCAGGGCCTGCCGGTTTACCCGCCGAAATGGAGGGCAGGCAGGGATTCGGTGGACAGGTCTCCTTCGCTGTCCTTAGCCTTTGGCCGCGCGTCGCTGAAGCTTTGGCAGACGGCGCGCGGCGGACAGCTTCCCGTTTCGTCCTTCGGACTTCGAGGGACAAGGCTGGAAGGACGAGCGACCCGCAGGTCTCCATTTTAAAAAACCCTCCGAACGGAGGGTATCTTAAGCTTAAAACACGCCTCCTCCAACCTTAATTAAAAAAGAACTGGTTAGAGGCGGCAACTTGCTTCATTCGGCTCAATTGATTTTAGCTTTGGTTTTTGACCTTGTCAATGATGGTTTGGAAAACCTCGGGTTCTTTGGCGGCAAAATGAGCCAGAATCTTCCTGTTTAGGTTTATTTTTGACTCTTTAAGCAGGGGTATCAGTTTGGAATAGGTCAGGCCGTGCTGCCTGGCAGCGGCGTTAATCCTTTGAATCCAGAGTTTTTTAAAATCTCTTTTACGTAATTTTCTGCCGATAAAAGCATATTGACCGGCGTGGAGCAATGCTTCGTGCGCCACCTTGTAGAGCCGGTTTTTAGTCATCCGGTAACCTTTGGTGAGGTTGAGCACTTTTTTATGTTTTCGTTTTCTTACGTAGCCTGTTTTTACTCTCATTTTTTTAACGGTGACTTAACATTTTTTTAACTTTTCTGGCTAAAGATCCGGAAACAACTTTTTTACCCTTCAGCCGGCGGATCTGCTTTTTGGTTTTTTTCCTTTTAAGATGCCGGTTAAAAGAAGATCGGCGCAGGACTTTTCCGGTCTTGGTAATTTCAAACCGGTTGGCTACCGACTTGCGGGTTTTCTGTTTTTTGATCTTTTGGCCCATTTTTTTTATTTTTAATTTTAACCGGTGTTAAAAACATAATTAACTGCCTGCCGGAAAATTTTGGCTCTCTTTCCGAGAGGTAAAATTCTTTCAGGCTCTCTCTCACTTGGTCGAGCAACCGGAAGCCAAAATCTTTCTGGGTGATTTGGCGCCCCAGGAATTTTACCACAACCTTCAACCGGTCTCCTTTTTTGGAGAATTTTTTGGCCCGGTTTATTCTTGTTTCCAAATCGGCCCTGCCGATAAAAGGAGTCAGTCTGATCTCTTTAAGTCGTTCTCCTTTTTTACTCCCCTTTCTGGTTTCCTTTTCCTTTTTTGCTAATTGATACTTGAACTTGGCGTAGTTGACAATTTTTACTACCGGAGGATTGGCTTTTTGGGCAATTTCAACCAGATCCAACCCTTTTTGCCTGGCTAATTCTCTGGCTTCGATTAGAGACAGGGTCCCTATTTGTTTGCCGTCTTCACCGATCAATCGGACCTTATCTGCCTTGATTTGCCAATTTGTTCTATAAAAAAGCCTCCTCATGTATTTAATCTATCTTTCGGTTTGCAACCTAGGCTAAAGTTTAGCATATCTGTTTTTCTGTGGCAACCGGGGATCAACCGACGGATCTGGCGGTATAGCTTTCATCGGAGTATAAAAATTGAGCGCCGCCTTTTTTGCTGGAGAAAGTGCCCCAGAAAGAACCTTTTTTCTTGCCTTTTTGGTTAAACTCTTCCAGCCAAAGCGAGGCATCTTCCACATTTTCCAAGAATTGGAGGACTAAGATTTTTAGCTTTCTTAAGAAAGAAACGTCATAAACGCTTGGTTCGGTTATTAATTTTTCCGAGGCTAAATCGAGTTGACGATCTAAGTTTTTGGCAGTTTTGGCTAAAGCGGCCACTTCTTCTTGAAGAATTCTGATTTCTTCTTCGGTTTCTCTTCTTTGGCGGCTGTATATCTCCAGTTCCTGCTGTTGGACTTTTTGAACGAAAAAGACTTCTTTTCTAAATCTTTTTTGCAGCTCTTTAACCTCTTCTTGCTGCTGAGAAGTTTGGGAAACGGGTAATTCCCCGGCCTGTTTTGCCGCCTCGACATGGTTTTGCGCCTTTTTGGTCGAGCTTTTTGTGGAAGGACTAATCGCGCCCCAAAGATTGCTCATAATATCAGCTTATTATACTACAGGCTTATAAGATATTCAAGCGCCTTGTCTCTTCTGATTATTCTTGCCGCTAAGTATGGATTTATTTTGGTTTTTTGATATTTTTCTGTTTCTTCCGGGGAAACAACAATTTTATTTTTATCGGCTACTTTTTCTAAGCTGAGATCTATTTTCCATCCGGCTTCAATCTGGAGTCGGTATTGCTGCCTAAGCTGTTCTATGGTCATATTTTTAGAAGTCAGGTATTGGTCCACGGTTAAGCCTACTTTTTGAATTTGATCAACAAGATCAGTTAACTTTCCGTTTAGTTCGTGTTCTAAAAGTATTTCCGGAAGATTGACCTTAACGGTCTTAACGATAAGGGTGATGATTTTTTGAATACTCTCTTCTCTTTGCTCGTCACCTTCTTTTTCGGGTTTTTGACTTTCTTTTCCCGGTGTCCAAATTTTGGATTTGGCGTTTATTTTTTTAATTTCTTCTTCCAGACCGGCCAAGTCAATTTCGGGTATCTCGCAGGAAGTTATTTTTATTTTCCAGTCTTTGCCTTTTTCCGCAGAAACGACAATAACTTTTGGCGGAACAACCGGATTAAGGTTGTATTCTTTGACCGCTTCTAAATAAGCTTCGGAGGCTAATTTTTGTATTAAACCCTGGTAAATTCTTCGAGGGTCGAGCTTTTTTTCCGCTATTTCTAAAGGAACTTTTCCTTTTCTAAAGCCGTCAACCTCAACGTTACCCGACTCTTTTTTTAAGATTTCTTTTTCTGCCTGGATTACTTTTTCGGCCGGGACAGTAATGTTTATTTCAAAAGAGCTGTCTTGTTTCCGGTCTAAAGTTATTTTTAAATCCATTGGGCTTATTTTAATTGGCTAAAAGGCAAAAGTCAATTTTGACAGTGGCCCTTCAGATGCCCATTTGTTACTTATTAGATATGTCTCCGTTATCGCTATTTTTGAGCTTATACCTGAACCAAAAAAACCATGAGCTTGCTCGCGGGGCTCCATTTGGATAATCACGATCCCGGATTGTTTTTTGGACCTTCGATCCAGGATCGAAACATTCAGGGCGAAGCGTAATTACTAAATAGTTGAATCGATTGGGCGAACAAATATTTGTTGGCTGTTTTCGTCATCCTGATTCCCGACGTAACGTCGGGGCGAAGGATCCCCTTTGGATGAGAGCAAGTTACCAGTCTCATGGGGACCTGCCTGCCGGCAGG
>JAHJSD010000001.1 GCA_018830585.1 Patescibacteria group bacterium | reverse complement strand
TTCCCGGTCTGCCCTGCCGGCGTTTTTGGTTTTTGGACTGATGGCCGGCTTTTCCACCTGCTCCGCTTTAGTTGGCGGTATTATTCTCTCCATGTCTAAACAGTGGTCAGAACTTTACCAGACTACTAGCTCTACTTTAGAAAAGTTTCAGCCCCACCTTTTATTTAACCTTGGTCGAATACTTTCTTATGCTTTGCTGGGAACACTTTTGGGTAGTTTGGGGGGTGTTTTGCAAATGTCAACTCTTTTTACCGGGGTATTGACCGGGATGGTTTCAATAATAATGGTTTTTTTAGCCTTGCAAATGTTAGGGTTGCCGGCTTTTCAAAAATTCCGTTTCACTGTTCCTATGTTTGTTACCAGATTTGTCGCCGACGAAAACAATTTTAAGGGTAAATGGATGCCGCTTTTGATGGGAGCATTGACTTTTTTCCTGCCTTGCGGTTTTAGTCTTACCGCGCAAACTTTAGCTTTAGCTTCCGGTAGCTGGTTGCAGGGGAGTTTGATAATGCTTTTCTTTGCCTTAGGGACCTTGCCGACACTGCTAACGATTGGTTTTTCCAGTATCAAATTCAGCCAGAAACCCCATTTTTCCGGCCAGTTTTTAAAAATTGCCGGAGTGATGGTTTTATTTTTTGCTGTTTACAATGTTAACTCCCAATTAAATGTTTTAGGCTGGAAAAGCTTAAATGATTTAAAATTTGTTTCTGGTGAGGTTTCGGAAACAGATACCGGACTGCCCTCCGTTGTTGGCGGTAAACAAATTCTTAAAACAGAAGCTTTTGCTTATGGATACCAGCCTGAGAATTTAAAAGTTAAAGTCGGTATTCCGGTTAGATGGGAAATCACTGATAAGGGTACCAGTGGTTGCACCAATGCCGTTATCTCCAAAGGATTATTTGACGGAGAAATCCGGCTGACTCCGGGAACTACCAGTGTTAAGGAATTTACTCCGACAAAGCCGGGCAGGTACAAATTCAGCTGTTGGATGGGGATGGTTTCCGGAACAATAGATGTGGTTGATAATAGCGGGTCGGTTGGTCTTGGTGATGCCGTCCCCGTGGTTGACTCCGGGGCTCAAGGTTGCGGTGGTGGAGGAGGAACTGGCGGCGGCTGCGGCGGAGGGTGTGGTGGCGGCTGCGGTTGTGCCGCCAACTAACTGAAATGAAAAAAAAGCTGATTTTATCAATTGAGGGAATGAATTGCGCTTCCTGTGCGGCAATAATTGAGAATGCTTTGAAAAAAGAAGGGGGTATCAAATCAGTTAATGTCAATTTTGCCACAGAAAAAGCTTATTTAGAGTTTGATCCAAACGAGATAAGTATCGCCGGAGTTCAAAAAATAATCGAAAAATTGGGGTATAAAGCCAGCGAAAAAGGTTCTGAAAAAGAAATGGAGGATCATCACAAAGAAGAAAAAATTCAGGAAGTTAAAGATCTGAAAATAAGATTTATTATAGCCCTCATTTTCGGCATTCCTCTTCTCTATGTTTCAATGGGTATGATGGTTGGTCTTTACATACCGGAGATTATCGAGATGAACCAGCATCTAATCCAATTTCTGTTAACTACCCCCGTGATTATAGTTGCCTTCAAACTTTACATTTCCGGACTCAAGGCTATTTTAAGACGAGCGCCAAATATGGACTCTTTAATCTTTATTGGCACTTCGGCTGCCTATATCTACAGCGTGGCAATCTCTTTATCTACTTGGCTCAACATCAAAACATACGGAATGAAAGAACTATATTACGAGATAGCGGCCTTTATTCTTATCTTCATCCTCTTGGGAAAGTATCTAGAAGCAATAACTAAAGGAAAAACCAGCGAAGCGATTAAAAAATTAATCGGCCTTCAGCCCAAAGAAGCGACAGTTATTAAAGATGGTCAGGAAATGAAAATTCCTATCTCTGAAGTAAAAGTTGGAGATATTATTTTGGTCAAGCCTGGTGAAAAAATCCCGGTGGATGGGATTGTTATTGATGGTTATTCCGGCGTTGACGAGAAAGCAATTACCGGTGAAAGCATCCCAGTAGAAAAGAAAAAAGGAGATGAGGTTATCGGGGCAACGATAAATAAAACAGGTGTTTTAAGGTTCAAAACAACAAAAGTTGGCAAGGATACAATGCTGGCTCAGATTATAAAAATTGTTGAAGAAGCGATGGGGTCAAAAGCGCCAGTCCAGCTTTTGGCCGACAAGGTCTCCCTTTATTTTGTACCGACAGTAGTAGTCATTGCCGTTGTTTCTTTCGCGGTTTGGATTCTTGCGGGACATCCTTTTTCTTTCGCGCTCACAGCCTTTATCGCTGTTTTAATTATCGCTTGTCCTTGCGCTTTGGGTCTGGCAACGCCAACCGCCGTGATGATAGGTACTGGTCTGGCGGCAAAAAATGGCATTTTAATTAAAAGTGGTAAGGCGCTGGAAATTGCCCACGATTTAAATATGGTCATTTTTGATAAAACCGGGACTTTAACCAAGGGTGAACCGGTCGTTACTGATGTTGTAGAAATTACAAATACCAGATTTAATATTTTACAAATAGCCGCTTCTATAGAAAAAAACTCGGAGCATCCATTAGCTCAAGCGATTGTCAATAAAGCCAAAGAAAAAAATCTTGCCCTGAGCGAAGTCGAAGGGTTTCAAGCGATACCCGGCCATGGCGTTACCGCCGATTTGTCCACCAAAGGCGGAATTAAAAAAATACTTTTTGGAACAAGAAAACTAATGACTGACAATCGAATTAACCCGAGCTTAATAGAAGAAAAAATGATTGTTTTAGAAGATCAAGGTAAAACAGCAATGATTTTAGCGCAGACCCCGCTTAGAAATGAAATTTCTAACGGGGCAAGTAAAGAGATTATTGGCATTATTGCCGTGGCTGATACTCTTAAAGATTACTCAAAAGAAGCGGTTAAGATGCTTCATAAAATGGGGAAAAAGGTGGCGATAATTACCGGGGATAATAAAAGAGTTGGGCAGGCTATTGCCCAGCAAGTGGGTATAGACAGAGTTTTAGCCGAGGTATTACCGCAAGAAAAATCAGCCGAAATTAAAAAATTACAAAGCGAAGGGAATATTGTGGCGATGGTGGGCGACGGCATTAATGACGCTCCGGCCTTGGCGCAAGCTGATTTGGGTATTGCCTTAGGTTCGGGAACCGATGTGGCGATCGAGACAGGAGAAATAGTTTTAATTAAAGATGATTTAAGAGATGTAATAACGGCAATTGATTTAAGCAGGTATACCTTAAACAAAATTAAGCAAAATCTTTTCTGGGCTTTCTTTTACAATATTGTTGGTATCCCTGTGGCGGCGGGTGTTTTATATCCTTTTACCGGCTGGCTGTTAAATCCGGCAATTGCCGCTTTGGCAATGGCTTTTTCCTCTGTCAGCGTGCTCTTAAATTCTCTGTCAATGAATTTTTACAACACCGACAGCTTCTCTTAAACAGATGAAAAGCTCTCGGCGGCCTTACCGGACAAATCTTCAGTTTAAGTATGTGATAGGATTAAACTATGAGTGAAGAAACTCCCTGTTGGTGTAGGATGGACCCGAGAAAACTAAGCTGTGGTGGTGTTTTTGGAAAAGGGCAATGTTTTCACAATATTGCTCCGGCAGTGACCAGGCCGGTTCAAGAAATAAGGGTTATTGTTGCGAAACACCAAGGACTATTAAGGAATCGTTTGGCTGAACTCGATAGCGAATACCCTCCTGCAACAGGCAGACTGATGCGGCAGTGGTTGGGCTGATCCTTCTGGTTGAGATTCTTGAGCCAACCTTGTCTATTTCCTGGTTACCTCAGTTTTTAGTCAAACCCGGAAACTTTCTATCTGCCGATTTCAATTTTTTCTCCAGGATTTTATAGATCACTAAACCTAAGTATGGAAAAATTAACACGAAAAAATATTCTTTAACCGGCATCAGTCCTATTTTCAAGCCCAACAGATACTTTTGGCCAAAACTCCAATGTCCCCGGTAAATCGCAAAACTGTCCCAGACAGTGATTATTAAAATTCCCGCAAAATTAGTCAAAACAAAATGGGCAAAAGAGTGGTAGATTTTCACTTTAAAATAAAGATGCAAAAATAAGGCGGTTAAGAAAAGAAACAGAAGAATTAAAAAATACTCAGGCATGTACAAATTATACAATCAAAGATCCCTGTTCTGTTGTTGCCCCCTCTCGTCCACTTCTCGTCCACTTCCGAATTGTCCCGCTCGTCCACTTCCGAATTGTCCCGGGTATGCCAAATCGGGATTAATCTTTTGAGTTTTCGCCCGGTATTGTAAAATTTAGTTAATGAAACTTTTTTTCCGGGCTCTTTTTCTGCTGATCGGCACCATTATCGGCAGCGGTGTTTTCGCTTTGCCCTATGTTGTTTCCAAATCCGGTCTTTTGCCGTTTTTTTTCGGTATTTTGTTTTTGGGATTGGTAACCATGAGTCTAAACCTCTTCTACGCCGAAATAGTTTTAAAAACCTCTGGCGATCATCAGCTTCCCGGATACGTCAGCAAATATCTGGGTGGAAACTGGATGAAAGTTTCTCTGCTCTTTACCATTGTTTCCCTCAGCGGCGCCCTTTTGTCATATGTAGTTTTGGGAGGGGAGTTTTTAGCTTTAGCCGCCGGTCAGATTTCCCACCCGCTTCACTCTTTCTGGTTTTATCTTGCCGGTGTTGTTTTCTTCTGGCAGGGGTTTAAAAAATTGACCAAGGTGGAATCTTTTCTAACCGCTCTTTTGCTTTTTCTGATGATTGTTATCCCGTTTAAACTGCTCCCTTTTGTCAGGTTGGAAAATATCGTTCTTTTGGGGAGTCGCCCCCTCTTTTTTTGGGGAGCCGCCCTTTTTTCTCTGATCGGGTTTAGCGTCATTCCTGAGGTTGAAGAAGTTCTTCGGAAAAAAAGGGATTTTTTAGTCCCGGTAATCGTAATCGGCAGCTTAGTGCCGGTGGCTCTTTACTTATTTTTCACCCTTGTCGTTTGGGGGGCCAGCGGTGGCATGGTTACTGTTGACGCTCTTTCCGGACTGGTTGCTTTTTCCCCTCTGCTTTCCCGGTTGGGGGCGGTAATCGGTTTACTGGCTTTGATCACTTCATTTTTGAGCTTAGTTAATGTTTCCAAAGAAGTTTACTTTAGAGATCTAAGACTTCCTCAGCAGTATGCCAAACTTTTGGCGATCATTCCAGGATTTTTTGGTATCTTCCTCTCCCCGGCCAGTTTTATCAGCATTATTTCCTATACCGGAGCGATCAGTTTGGCCATTTCCGGAACAATGATTAACTTAATCTTTCTTAAAATGAACAAAAAGTTTTTCTGGTTGGTTTGGCCGGTAAATGCGGTGCTGATCTTAGGAGTCGTTTTTGTTTTGGCCAGTTTTAGACGATAGTTCGAGCTAACGTGGAGCCTTGCAGTTAAAACCTGTGGTTTCCCTTGGCTCATGTATAAAAAAGAACTTCTCGACTCTGCTATGCTTCGCTCGAAGAATAAATCCAGTTCAAAAAAAAGCCGAAACTCCAATCCACTATCCGCCCCAACTGGCGGAGGCGGATTGGCTCCCCGGGGGCCTGCCTGCCGGCAGGCAGGTGGGTTGAAACGGTCCAGGATCGGTGACTCTCGTCATTCCGGTCTCCCTCAGGGAGAGAAGAACCCCCTTATTGCTGGCACTTTACCCCTCTCGACGGGATCCTTCGTCATCAGAATTTCTCAGGATGACGGCCAAGGGGTGCCATTCCGGCTCTGAGGCTTTGCCCGAAGGAGTCGAGAAGGAACATTCACCCCCGGGGTGAGATCTGCAGACACCCCGGGGGTGTTGCCTGCGGGAGAATTTATTATTTATTAAGGGGACGGTTCTCGACCGAGTCTGACTCGGTTCTTGACAAAGCCTGTGCCCCGTACCGTCTGGTACAAGACCTGCCGGCAGGCAGGCTTTTAGTCCTGGGTCCGGGTCGAAGGGTTCGAGCGATAAAACTTTTTATTCTTCGAGCAGCTTTATAATCCTGAGTTTATCGAAGGAGTCGAGAAGAATTGTCAAAAACCACCCCAGCGGCCCCATTTTTCCCCTTGAGGTAAAATAGAGTGATGGACCAGATAGAAGAGATCAAAGCCAAGGTAGACATTGTCAACCTAATTTCCGAAAGCATCCCCCTTAAAAAAGCGGGCAGAAACTTTAAGGCCAACTGTCCTTTTCACAGCGAGAAAACCGCCTCTTTCATGGTTTCCCCGGAAATGCAGATTTTTAAATGCTTTGGTTGTAATTTGGGCGGTGACGCGATCAAGTTTCTCCAGCTTTATGAAAAGATGGATTTTTGGGAAGCGGTTGAGTTTTTGGCCAAAAGAACCGGAGTAAAATTAGTTCATCGCCAGTTGACCAGAGAGGATGTTTTTAGAAATAAACTTTACCAGATTAACAGCCTGATAAGCGAGTTTTATCATTTTCTTTTGACCAAACACAAGATTGGCGAAAAAGCGATGGAGTATCTTTCCTCGAGAGGAATCGGCAATCAGATGATCAACGAGTTTAAACTTGGTTTTGCTCCGGAAGGGACCGATGCCATTGCCGGCTTGCTTAAAAAAAAAGGTTATTCTACTGAGGAAATTGAAAACTCGGGGTTGGTCTTGCCCAGAGGATCAGGTTACCGGGACCGGTTTTTTGGCCGGATAATTTTTCCTCTTTTTAATCATCGGGGGCTGGTTGCCGGTTTTTCAGGAAGAGTCATTCCCGGACTTTCTTCCTCCGACGGCCCCAAATATATTAATAGTCCGGAGACTCAAATTTATCACAAAAGCGAAAACCTTTACGGTTTGTGGCTGACCAAGCAGGAAATCAGAGAAAAAAAAGAGGCGATTATGGTTGAAGGCGAGTTTGATGTTATTTCCGCTTATCAAAAAGGGTTAAAAAACACGGTGGCGATTAAGGGTACCGCTTTCACTGAAGAACAGGCGAAGCTGATCGCCAGGTTTGCCGAAACGGCAATCTTGGCTTTGGATACCGATTCGGCCGGCAGTGAGGCGATTAAAAGAAGCAGTCAAATTGCCGACGCGGTCGGCTTGGATGTCAGAGTGGCAGCCTTGCCTAAAAAGTTTAAAGATTTGGATGAATTGGCCCGGAACAAGCCAGAACTATTAGAAAAAGTTTTTTTGAAAACGACTCCGGTTTGGGATTTTCTGATCAATTTGTCTTTGAAAAAAAATGACGCTCGGGATCCTGCCGGGAAAAGACGGATTTTGTTAGAGATCCTGCCGTTTTTGGTTCAGATAGAAAACGAAGTGATCAAAAATTTTTATTTTCAAAAATTAGCCGACGCGCTGGGGGTAGGTTTGGAGTCGGTGCTGATGGAGGCGCAAAAAGCCAAGACCGCCAAATCGGTTTTTTCCGGTCCGGTGCTCCCGCCCCGCCAGCCGACGAGCCGCCGGGACTTGTTGGAAAGACAGTTTTTGATTTTAATTTTTGCCGCCCGCGACTGGCAGCGGTTTAAGGATAAATCCTGGTTTGGCTTAATCTCCGATTCCTTGTTAAAACGGATCGTCGTTTTTGCCGGCAAGTTTGTAAAAAAGAAAAAAGAGCCGGAAATAGCCTCTTTTTTGGCAGTTTTGCCGGCCGAGCTTAAAAAAGGTTTTGAGGAAATTTATTTCAAGTCAGCCGAGGCCAAAACCGACTCGGAAGGAAAGGAAATAAAAAAAGTTTTCTTAGAAATCGAAAAAGAAAGTTTAAAAGGACGGCTCTCTAAACTTTCCGGGTCAATTTCGCAAATGGAAAAACAAGGAGAAAAAGAAAAAATCAAAAAACTGGAAAATGAGTTTGTCGAGATCGGTCACAGGCTGTCGGTTCTGGAGAATGAGTGAAAAATAAGCTATAATACCTGATAGATTTAGGTTGACTTGAACCACTTCGTCTTTTTTGAAGTGGGTCTTTTTTCTAATAAAGCTGGACTGCGGGTTTGGGCCCGCTTCCGGTTTATATACCCTAACAAAAAACCTA
The DNA here is from genome assembly GCA_018830585.1 of Patescibacteria group bacterium. Lineage (GTDB taxonomy): Bacteria > Patescibacteriota > Microgenomatia > UBA12405 > JAHJSD01 > JAHJSD01. Next base: position 21,882 of record JAHJSD010000001.1, on the reverse strand, counting down.
TGCCTGCTAGACTGGATCTGGAAAAGATTTTTGCTAAATTGGTTGCCAAGGCCAAATCAAAGGGATACTTAACCCAGGACGAAATTTTGTCCTTGGTATCCAGCCCGGAAAAACACATCGACCAGCTGGATGATCTTTATGACCAGCTTTTCGAAAAAGGGATTGATGTTTTTGAAGGGATCAGCGAAGAGGAAATAAAAGAAGTCGAAAGCGACAAAAAAAGGCTCAGTATTCCTGCCTTGGCCCTTCTTTCCGGCTCCCGGTCGACCGATCCGGTCAGGATGTATCTTAGGGAAATAGGAAAAATAAGTCTTTTAGTTGCTGCCGATGAGGTTAGGTTTGCCAAACAAATAGAAAAAGGTTCCCAGCAGGCCAGGCGGTCTTTGACCGAGGCCAATCTCCGTTTGGTTGTTTCCATTGCCAAAAAATATATCGGCCGCGGCTTGACCTTCTTAGACTTGATCCAGGAAGGCAACCAGGGCCTAATGCGGGCGGTGGAAAAATTTGATTGGCGCAAAGGCTACAAGTTTTCTACTTACGCTACCTGGTGGATCAGGCAGGCGATTACCAGAGCCATTGCCGATCAGGCCAGAACGATTAGAATCCCGGTTCACATGGTAGAAACGATCAACAGGGTCTTCAAAACTTCAAGAAAGCTGACCCAAGGTTTGGGCAGAGAGCCGACCGTTGAAGAAATTGCCGAAGAATCGCTCTTGCCTCTGGAAAAAATCAGAGAAATTTACCGCATTTCCCAAGACACCACTTCTTTGGCCACTCCTGTCGGCGACGATGAGGATTCGTTCTTAGGCGATTTTATCGAAGATGTCACTCAGCCCTCTCCTTACGAGGCGACTTCAAAAGAATTGCTTAGGGAATCAATAGAAGAGGCTTTAGAGACGCTTGATCCCAGGGAAGCGGAAGTGCTCACCTTGCGTTTTGGTCTCAGCGGCGGCGATCCGAAAACACTGGAAGAGGTGGGCAAGATTTTTGGCGTTACCAGGGAAAGGATCCGGCAGATTGAAGCTAAGGCGATCAGAAAATTGCGTCATCCGGCCAGAAGAAGAGGCTTGGAAGACTTTTTAAGTTAATCTTTATTTCAAGTTTATATTTTTAGAGGAAAGAATTATTTGTGGCTAAACGTCTTTTTATCGCGGCGATAATACCGGAGGAAATTAAACAATTTTTGATCAGAACGGAATCCTGTTTTAAAGAAGAGGTGGATGAGAAGTTAGTCAAGTGGGTTGAAAAAGAAAATCTCCACCAGACAATGGTTTTTCTGGGTAAAGTAAGAAACCAAAAAATAGATACTGTTATTGAAATAATTCAGAACCTTTCGCAAAACCCTCCTTTAGACCTTTCCTTAAAAAGAGTTGGCTTTTTTCCTGATCAAAGAAGGCCGAGAATTGTTTTGGCCGAGGTCGGCGGCGAAATAGCCAAGCTCTCTTCTTACTACCACCAGATGCGGATGGCGCTTCAGAGGGCCGGTTTTAAGTTTGACACCCGGTTTTCGCCCCATATCACCATAGGCCGGGTCCGCTCCAACAAAGGAAAAGTTTTTTTCTCTAAACAGCTTTGTGAAAAAGTCAATGACATGCTTCGGGCAAAAGATTTCCGTTTCAAAACGGAAAAAATTGTCCTTTTTCAAAGTCGGCTTACTCCCGAAGGTCCGATTTACACCTCGGTCAGCGAGGTGAGACTGGGTAAACCGCTTGGGGTATAATAGTTCTACTATAGATGAATCAGATCAAATCTGCTGTTACACAGGTTTGCCCCAGCACCAGACCCGCTGCTGCGGGACGGTGCGGGGTTTCAGCCCGTGGAAAGTTCACTCGATTCACTATTATTGACAAGGAAAATAAACAGCATTTTTAATTTAATTTCTCAATATGTTGCAAAAAAGAGTTTTTTCCGGGATCCAGCCTTCCGGCAATCTTCACATCGGCAATTACATCGGGGCGATCAAGCAATGGGTGGCAATCCAGCAAGACCACGACTGTTTTTTCTGCATCGTTGATTTGCACGCGATTACCGTTCCCCAGGATCCTAAAATTCTCAGCGAGAAAATCAAAGAGTTGACCGCCCTGTATATTGCTTGCGGCATAGATCCGAAAAAGTCGGTTATTTTTGTCCAATCAGACAACTTGGACCATCCTGCTTTGGCTTGGATTTTAGATTGTATCAGTTCAATGGGCCAGCTTTCCAGGATGACCCAGTATAAAACCAAATCGGGGAAAACGAAAGGCCAATCCAGCGTCGGCCTGTTTAACTATCCGGTTTTAATGGCCGCCGATATTTTGCTTTACCAGACCGATGAAGTGCCTGTCGGTGAGGACCAGAAACAGCATGTCGAACTGGCCCGTGATTTGGCTGAGAAATTCAACTCGCGTTTTGGGGAAATTTTTAAAGTTCCCGAGGTGAAAATGTTTAAAATCGGCGCCAGGATTATGTCGCTTCGCGATCCGAGTTCAAAAATGAGCAAGTCGGACAAAGACGCCGGCGGCACGATTGACCTTTTAGATTCTGCGAAGGACATTGTAAAAAAGATCAAGTCGGCGACTACCGATTCCGGCAAGGAAATTCTTTTCCGGCCGGATAAAGAGGCGATTTCAAATCTGCTGACTATTTACTCCCATTTTTCCGGGACCGAAATAAAAAAACTCGAACAAAAATACCAGGGCAAAGATTATAAAAAGTTTAAAGAGGGTTTGGCTGATGTGGTGACGGAGGGGTTAGAACCGATCCGAAAGGAGTATCGGCGGATTCGTAGCGATGAAACTTATCTAAGCAAGGTTTTAAAGGACGGGCTGAGAAAGGCAGAAGAGATTTCCGGCAAAACTTTAGAAGAGGTCTATAAAGCGGTCGGTTTGGGGTGAGGTATTAAAATTAAAAACGGTTAAATTGTTAGAAGAGTTTCTCGTTTCTCGTTTCTCGATTCGTCAGACTCATCGAAAAATAACTTATCAAATTGCTATGTTGTTACATTACTATTCCGTCATTCTGACCCGCCCAAAGCTACGCAGTTGCTGGCGGGGAAGAATCCCCCTGAAATGGCAAGTTACCATTCCAATGGGGACCTGCCTGCCGGCAGGCAGGTCCTTCGTCATCGGAATTCCCCCGTACCAGACGGTACAGGGCTTCGCTCAGGATGACGTGGTTATAAAAGGGTAATTGGTAACAGGTAATCCGTGGATAGCAATTCTTAATCCTTAGATCATAAATCTTAAACGTCTTTTTTTCCGTCATTCTGATCTCCCTCGGGGAGAGAAGAATCCATGTCTGCCGACCCGATTCGACCGTCCAGCGAGGCGAGCAGGCAGGCAGCGAAGCCAAGTCAAATTTGGCAAAGCGTAATGATTATATTGCTATATTGCTGAAAGAATTTCTCGATTTTCGATTCTCGATCCTGATTCCCAATGTTTAATGCTTAATGATAAATGATTAAATAAAGAAAGAATGACAAATGACAAATAAAGAGAGAATGCTTAATGATTAAATGATTAAATAAAAAAGCTGTGCTTTTAGTAAATTTTAAAATCTACAAAAACACTTTTGGGGACGGGGCCTTGAAACTGGCCGAAATTTGCCGCCGGGTGGGGGAGAAAACCAAGGTAAAAATAATTCCGGTTGTTTCTGCTTTGGACCTGCGCCGGGTAAAAGAAAAGGTCGGTGGCGAAATCTGGCTTCAACACTTGGACCTTTTTTTTGAAGGTAAATTTACCGGCTGGGTCTCCCCTATTGCCGTGATTTTGGCCGGTGCCGACGGAGCCTTGATTAATCATTCCGAGCACCAGATCCCTTTCGGCCGGGTCAGACAGATTTTGGCTTATCTTAAGAAAAAAGAATGGGTTGAGCATTGGGTTGAGGAATTAAAAGAATTGGGAGATTACCGTTCGGATATCGAAAATTTTAAATTGGCTTTTTGCGTTAAAACCAAAGGCCAGGTCGAGCGCCGGGTTAAAAAAATGACCCCGAAACCGGACTTTGTCGCTTATGAGCCGCCGGAGTTGATCGGCGGTACTGTTTCAGTCGCCGAGGCCGAACCGGAGGTGATCAAAAGAATTGTTGACCTGCTGCCCGATTACAAAATAATTGTCGGCGCCGGAGTTAGAAACGGCGATGATGTTGAAAAGTCTTTGGAGTTGGGGGCCAAAGGTGTTCTGGTTAGCTCCGATGTTGTTTTGGCTAAGGACCCTAAGAAAGAGTTGACAGAGTTAGCGGAGGCTTTTGCCGGAAAAGTCAAAATTCAAAAATCACCTGTCCTCGACGAGGTCGAGACGAGGTCGGGAAATTTCAAAAATGCAAATCAAAGGTAAAAATTTTTTATCTTCTACGGATTTTGATTTCAAGGACAAAGTGGTTTTGCTTCGGATTGATTGCGATGTTGACTTAAAAGAGGAAAAAGGCCAACTTGTTGTCGATGAAGATTTCCGGCTCAAGTCGGTTTTGCCGACAATCAAGTTTTTGCAAGGTCGTGGCGTATCAAAAATTATCATGCTTGGACATCTCGGCCGGCCGGAAGGAAAACCGGTTAAGGAATTGAGTTTAAAGCCGGTTGCTGTCTGGTTCAGCGAAAACTTTGCCTTTTGCGAACTGATAAAAGATATTTCGGTACTGCCCGGGCAGACCCCGGTGAAATCCCTCCTCCGAGGTGGTCGACTTGTCCGCCGAAAGCCCTGTCTGCCGACAGGCAGGTTTGGCGAAGGCGGAATGAACTCCTCGGATGGTGGGATGAACAACTTATTTTTACTCGAAAATCTCCGTTTTGATCCCGGCGAGGAGGCCAATGACAAAAACTTTGTTGCCGGATTAGCCTCTTTGGCTGAAGTTTATGTCAACGACGCTTTCGGTGCTTCCCATCGCGATCACGCTTCGATTACCGGACTGGCCAAGATTTTGCCCTCCTTTTTGGGTTTACGGTTTGAGGTGGAAGTAAAAACTCTTTCCTGGATTAAAACCAAAGCCGAAAGGCCTTTGGTCTTTGTTTTGGGCGGCAGCAAACAGGGAAAATTAGATTATATTCCCTTTTTGGTCAACTGGGCAGACTACCTGCTTGTCGGCGGCAAGTTGCCACTGTTAATTCAAAATTCAAAAATCCCCGAACGATTTCCTTCAGAAATCAACGGGGTAGGCAAAAATCAAAAATACAATTCAAAAATTCAAATTGGGAGATTAAAAAAGGGAGGGAGGGATATTTCCCAAGAAAGCATTGTTAACTTTAAAAAAATAATTAATTCGGCAGCGACGGTTTTCTGGGCCGGTCCGATGGGAGTTTATGAAGAAGAAGAAAACAGACAGGGGACTTTTGAGATTGCCAAAGCAATCAGCCGACTTTCCGGAAGCTTCTCCCCCGGAGTAGGCCTTGATTCTGCGGGGGAGAAGAGGAGAACGGACTCTTCGGATGGTGGGATGAACAACGTTTTTAAAATCGCCGGAGGCGGGGATACTCACAGAATATTATCCTGGCTGAACCTTTGGCATAAATTCGATTTTGTTAGTGTCGGCGGCGGAGCCGCTCTTCAGTTTCTAAAAGACGATACTCTTCCTGGTATAGAGGCAATAAAAAACACTTTCCGTCATCCTGATCCCGCCGTAACATCGGGGTGATGGCGAACTTCCCCTGGAACAACCTCGTCATCCTGAGCGAAGCTCTGTACCGAACCTGCCATGTACCCTAGGTGGTACTGTGGTGGTACGGGGGAATTCTGATGACGAAGGATCCCCTTTTTGAGAGCAAGTTGCCTGAATATTAGGGGATTCTTCCCCCGACGTAACGTCGGGGGAAGAATGACGAGAAACGAGAGCCTTCTTCGCTTTGTCCAGGAGGACGACCAGGGGTAAGTTCTCCTTCGTTAAAAATCGATCCCGGAAATGAAGGGGTGACGGATTAAACACCCCCGGGGTGTCCGCCATCCGCCAACCGGCGGAGGCGGATTGGCTCCCCGGGGGCCTGCCTGCCGGCAGGCAGGTGGGCTGAAACGATCCGGGATCGTGACCTCCGTCATTTGACCGCTCATTTCAACGATCGTATCAATGAGCGGTCAAAATGTTTAGAATGTTTAGGGACGGGGGTAGGTTATCGGTGATGAAGCCTGTGGCTTCTCCTGAAACCCCGCACCGTCCCGCAGCAATGGGTCTATGGGGTGGGGTAAAGATACGAGAAATAATGTACATTTTTTTGCAGTCCGAATGGCAGGGTTTAACTTTAAAAACGGTTCTTGTCTTTTTTCCACTTCCAAAGTATCCTGATGAATCACTTTAATAATTTAATATATTAAAGTAGAGGTCATAAATCATAAATCATAAATCCTGAGTTCTGAATGATCAAATGATTTAATGCATAACTGGCCAAATTTGCTTGTCTACGGCCGACCCGTTTTAACCCTTTAAGTACGGTTTTCTTTCCTCTCAAAAATTTGTTAAAATAAACAGGTAATCGTGAATTTGAAGAAACTGCTTTTTTCCGTTTTTCTTTGCCTTTCCGCCGGTTTTGTCGGCTCCTTTTTCACTACTCCGGCGATCCCTGCTTGGTACGCTTCTTTAAATAAACCTTTTTTTAATCCCCCCAACTGGATTTTTGCTCCGGTCTGGACAACCCTTTTTCTTTTGATGGGGGTTTCGCTCTATTTGGTTTGGATAAAAAACGGAATAAACAGTAAACCGATGATAATTTTTTTCATTCAATTAGCCTTTAACCTCTCCTGGTCAATTCTTTTTTTCGCTCTTAAATCGCCGATTTCGGCGCTGATTGATATTGTCATTCTTTGGGGATTAATTCTATCCACCATTCTGGAATTTCTGAAGATTTCCAAGCCGGCAGGATACCTTCTTTTTCCGTATTTGGCCTGGGTTTCTTTCGCCTCAGTTTTAAACTTCTCCATAGTGATTCTGAATTAGAATTTTGCCCCAGCACCAGACCCGCTGCTGCGGGACGGTGCGGGGTTTCCATTTTTGAAAATGAAAATTGTTTCTTGGAATGTCAACGGCCTCAGGTCGGTTTATAAAAAAGAATCGGTTTATCAGAAAAACGATTTTTTCCAATGGCTAAAAATTTTAAACGCCGATATTATTTGCTTCCAGGAAATCAAGGCCCGGCAGGACCAGCTTCCTTTTGACTTAATCAATGTCCACGGCTGTCATTTTTATTTGAATTCCTCGGAAAGACCGGGTTACGGCGGCGTGGCCGTTTACACCAAACAGGAACCGGTTTCAATTGAAAAAAAGATCGGCTGGCAAAAGTTTGACAGCGAGGGCCGGCTCTTAATTTTGAAATATCCAAAGTTTGTTCTTTTAAACCTTTATATTCCTCACGGTGGCAGAGGTAAAGAAAACTTGGATTACAAACTTGAGGTTTATCGGGTTTTGATCAACCGGCTTGAAGATTTCGAAAAAAAAGAAATCATCTTGGTTGGGGATTTTAATGTTGCCCGGGAGGAGATTGACCTGGCCAGGCCGAAAGATAACCAAAACAATATTATGTTTACTCTGGAGGAAAGGAAAAGTTTTGGTGAGCTGATAGACTCGGGTTTTGACGATAGTTTTAGGAAGTTTAATAAAAAGGGAGGCAATTACAGCTGGTGGCCTTATTTTAATAACGCCCGGGAAAGGAACATCGGCTGGCGGATAGACTATATTTTCACTTCCAAAAAGCTGACACCGAAGCTGAAAAACGCTTTTATTTTAAAAGATGTTTCCGGCTCCGACCACTGCCCGGTAGGAGTGGAAATGAAAATATAACCTGGTAATAATAAAGTTCAATACTCCTGGGGGTTTATTGGCCTTGCCTTTCTTGCGGACATTTTAACTACGAGGTCTCGGGGATTTAGAATCTTTTCCAAGAAACTTAACGTCGATTTCGTTTACGACAAAATGATCAGGCTTAATCCCAAAAGAAAGATACCAAAAGAAGCGGTAAAAATGGAACCGGTCGGATCAAGCCTCGTAAAGGCGGTAGAAAAAAAGATAAGATAACGATCGAAAAAAGAAGTAATAAACAGAAAAAACCGTTTTTATCCCCGACATCTTTCCTACCACCAGATTGATGATAGCAAAAATGAAGAGTCAAGCTCAAGCTCCACCAGATTAACCCTCTATCGGTAAGTATATCTCGATCAGAAAATCTTCCGCTTGATCGACACCTCTTCCTTTCAAACTTAACATAGCTCATGATCAACAGGTTGACTTTTCTTTTTGGCTTTGTTAGCGTCAAGCTGGTGAACAAACGCCAGCTGATTTTTTTGGTCCTGATCCCTATCGCTATTGCTCTATTGATGCGATTTCTAAGGTTTCTAATCTAATAATAGTGCAACATTAGTGATCTCACCAGCCTATACAAAAATTCCGTTTGCTTGACAAGAATGATAATTTATGTAAATTATTAGATAATTATATGGATAATCCGTTAACCCCAAAACAAAAGCGACTTTTGGAGACAATCCTCAATTTTTACGCTCAAAAAGGATATTCCCCAACTCGGAAAGAACTGGCCAAAAAACTTAAAAAATCAATTCCCACCATCCAACAACAAGTTAAATCCCTGATCGAAAAGGGGTTCCTGGAATACCAACCAGGCTCTTTCCGAAACATTAAACCAATCGTTGAAGACAAGGGCCAAACAATCAAAAAAAGGAAAGCCAGAATCGGAATCATAGGCTACGGCATTGTCGGTCAGGCGGTCGCCTACGGCTTCTCCAATGAACAAATTTTGATTTATGATAAATATAAGCAATCAGACAGCCTGGAAAAGGTCTGTAAAGAAAGCGACTATCTTTTTCTTTGCTTGCCGACGCCAATCAAGGAAGATCACTCTGGCATTGATCTGGGAATCGTCAACGACAATGTTAAAAAGATTAATCAATTTACCAAAAAAACAGATAAAATCATTATCATCAAATCGACTGTTGTCCCCGGCACCACCAGAAAACTGGCCAAAAAATATCCTCAAAGCCTTTTTTGTTTTAATCCAGAATTTTTAACTGAAGCTGCTTTTCTGCACGACTTTGTTAATCCCGACCGAATCGTTATCGGTACCGACAACGATCTTGTCTTCCGAAGACTTTCTTCCCTTTATCAGTGCATTTTGCCAACAACGAAAATTTTTCACACCGACCCAACCAGTGCCGAGATGGTCAAATACATGGCCAATTGTTTCTTGGCTACCAAAGTGATTTTCGCCAACGAGATGTTTGAAATTTGTCAAAAACTGGCAATAGCTTATGACGAGGTGAAAGAAATGGTTGTCGCCGATAAAAGAATTTACGACTCCCATATGAAAATCACTTCAACCCGAGGGTTTGGTGGCAAATGTTTTCCTAAAGACCTTCTAGCCTTAGGGGTAATGGCCAGAGCATTAGGTGCCGACGTCGCCCTGATGGACGCCGTCTGGAAGAAAAATCTGAAAATAAGGAAGGTCCGTGATTGGGAAGAAATTCCGTTTGCCGTTTCCAAACCAAACTTCGGCCACCGAAATTAATGAAATATGGTTAAGGCAGTCTCCTTCTGGTTGTTGGTCCACAAAGATAGCTTGTCAGCCAATGATCATAAAATACTACCTCTCCGGGACTATTTCCCCTCACCTTTCTATGCGGCGGCACTCTTTCCTTTATTCTTAAGTCAGACGATTTTCCCGTCTTTCTCCTTTTAACCGTTCTTGCCTTTCCTGTTGCATCCCCTTTGTTTAATCAAAAACTGATCAGTTTTTGTACACCAATACACCTCCGGGGTGTTCCAGGCCTGCCCGCCCGCCTAAATGTTCCGGAGGAATTTTTGGCGAGGCCCGCCAAAGCTGAGCCCGGCGATGCAGGCGGGTAGGACACCCCGGGAATTAGGGTAAGTAAAAAGATCACTAACCAGATGAAAATATGGCGGCTAGGCCAAGAACTAATCCAAGATAGTATAGCGCGGCAATAGCAATCAAAATAATTGATAAAACCATTGCCCATTTTCTGTTGCTAATAACACCTATCACAGTTACGATGTGAAGTATTATGAAACCAAAGAGAAGTATTGAACCGCTCAATGTAGCTTCTTTCTTTTCGATAGTTGGAGTATACATATTCAAAGAGAGAATCGAAACGAGACTTAAAAGCTGAATCGTAAGTAGAAGTAATTTCTTTATTATTCTAAACATTGTTATTTATTATAAATTACAGTTTCCCATATTTTATAATCAAGGGAGTGTGTGGGGCCACCCATCTTTGCACTTTTGGGGTAATTGATTAACGGGTAAAATTTCTTAGTTTCTTAGGGATGGGGGCAGGTTATTAGTGAATCTCTATGGGCTGAAGTTCGTGGTTTTCCCTTCATAGAGGATGAAACCCCGCACCGTCCCGCAGCAGCGGGTCTGGTGCTGGGGTAAAGATACGAGAAATAATGTAACATCTTTTTACCCCAAGAAAGTTCTCTTTAAAATCCTAAATCCTAAATTTTTAAATTTAGTCGGTGTTTTATCCGGCACGAGTGATTATTGAAAGAGTTAATAAACTTGATCATGAGTTCCAATCCGCAGGCAAAAAATTGACTCCGCATCGAGATGAACTACAATTCTTATCTCATAAGTTACTGAAACAGACCAATTATTTTCACCGGACAGTTTATGTATCTTCAAGGAAGGGCTATTTTTTCCTTTAAGGAGGGTTTTTAATACTTTGTTGACCTTATTTTTTAAAGGAGGATTCTTTTTAATTAGTCTTTTTAACTGCCGCTTAAACGCGGAAGACAAAACTAATCGCGTTTTCATAAATCCTTAAAATATTCATCAATTGACTTTTCAGAGTTCAGAATGGTAGCCTTGCCTTTTTCCAGGTCTTCTTTTGCCTGTTCTGCCCAAAGATCAAACTTTGACCTTTCCAACAAATGACGCAGAGAGTCCCTGACTATATCACTAAAAGAGGCATAATAACCTTTTTTTACCAAAGCCTCTGTCTGCAATTTTAGTTTATCCGGCAGGGAAATATTTATGGTCAACATGATACAATAATAATACAATTATTATACATTGTCAAAGACCAACCTGCCAAGCTTGTTACCCGCCGGGCTGTGCTCTGTGGTAGAGAGGCATTCCCAAAAAGTATCTTTTCCAAATATTTTTCTGAAGGACCTGGTGTAGCCCTTCCAATATTTTAACTTTTCGTGAGCCTCCTCTTTATTGAACCACCCGGAGGTTTTAAAACTGTCAGGGGTTTTTAACCTTACCCCATCACGGACCCTTATTGCTGAGGCGGCGATCCTGAACATAATTTTATCTTTATCGCTCACCGAGAGCGATACATAAGAATCTATATCTCTTTCCGGGAAGAAATCTTTTCCTTTTAAACCAAACAAATTATGCAAATAGTTTCTGGCTTCTTTGTCTTCTCCAAGCTCGCAATAAACCGGTTCGTAGTTAAGTCCGTTTTTACTGATAAGAAGAATTTTTACTTTCCCTCTAATGCAACGGTAAACAAATATTACCCAACAACTTACTTGTTTCATAACCCGATTATACAACCAACCAGTCCTAAACGGACTTAAAAATGCTGTGCAAACAGATGAGCATCGAAGTCTAAACTTTTTGCAATATATAGCGCCCGCAAAACAAATTTACCACATTTTTAAGCCTGAAACACTGAAAGTTTGATTTGCGATTGCTGTAACAATAAACCATCTTTGCCCTCTTAGATCCCGGATATCTTCCCAAACAGTCCGGTATTTGTTGCCTGCCAGCTTTTTAACTAATTCCGGAGTGTAATAATAAAAAACCCTTTTTCCAAAAGTTTCGTCTTGAATCTTTTCTTGGTATTGGCCGTATTTTAAGGAGAGGAAAAATACCCCGCCCTTATTTAAAGACCGACAAGCCCTGTTTAAAATATCCTTGAAACTCTCCTTGTCTGTGTGAAGCAGGGAAGCAAAGGCGAAAATAATGTCAATTTCCGGCGGAAATCGGTACGATTCAAAATCAGCGGTTTCAAATCTTCCTGAAGGCGCTTTTTCTTTTGCCTTTGCAATTAGGGCTTTTGACGCATCTATCCCTATATAATTATCAGTCATCTTAAGGATTTCTTTTGCGTCCCGGCCGTTGCCGCAGCCTAACTCAAAAACAAAAGGACCCTTTTGTTTAATATAGGAAAAGGCTTTGTTTATATCCGCCTTCCTTGCCCCAAGCCTGTTAAATTTACGGTCAAACATATCCGCATCTTTATCATAGGTAGCGATAGTGATTGCTTTTGATTTGCTGTTGCTCATTTTAGTTGAATCAACTTTGCGACGGTCTTTTTTGAAAACCTTCATTGTTATCAGAATTTTACCAAATTTCAGTTCTTTTCGGATTGGGACCTTTCTACCCCATGGTTTTTCTCTGTTCTGAACAAGGAGCTGTAGCTTCCATATAAGGGAAGCTCCGTTAAGTATTGACATGTATTGTAATCTTTAGGATAAATTAGTCTATTATGTTACAACTCAGAACCTATACACCAAAACAGGTAGCCGAAATACTCCAGCTTAGTAAAAACACAATATACGAGTTGATAAGCAGAGGGGAGATTATTGCCAAAAAATTTGGAAAAGTATACAGAATTCCCCAAAGTTCTATTTCCTTTGTCCTTACGGGAATGGATGAAGATATTTTAACGGCGCAAAAAGAAGATGAGAGAAACTTGGAGAAGATTAACAAAACTTTAAAAGAAGTGCGAAGAGATTTATGGCAAAAATCCAAGTCTTCATAGACACCGATGTGATAATTTCTTCTTTATCGTCAAGAACAGGCGCCTCGTTTGCGGTAATCAACAATTCCAGGATTAAAAAAATAATCTCCAAGACTGTTAGAAAAGAGGTTGTCGAAGTAACCGCAAGGTTAAGTGTCGAAAAAAAGAAAACTCAAATAATCTTCAAAAAGATAAACACAATCTCTTCAAATCTTTCAAAAAAAGAGATTCTGGAAGATTATGGAAAATATGTATCTGACCAAGAAGATTCACATGTCGTTGCGGGCGCTGACAGACCGAAGTCAAGATTCTTACTGACCCACAACATAAAGCATTATAAAGTTAACAAAATTAACTCTGGTCTTGGAATTATTGTTTTAAAACCGGGAAACCTCCTTCAATACCTAAGAAGTTTAGGCAAGTTTTAATAAGAACCAGTTAACTCTCCAGACAGGTTCCTGCACCTTGCTTTTGGAACATATTGACTTCGGACAGCTTGAATAGGGGTAGCCCACCCCCGGGGCGGACTACCCTTGACACCCCGGGAAAAGGAACACTATTGCCCAGGGTTGCTTTTTGGCGGCGGGATTGGCGGCGGGGTAAAATAGGGACAGATCCAGGTATTGCCCTGGTTCTTTGATTACTATCGGATAACTGAGGTCTGAGGTGTGAACCTATATCACCTCGGGGGTGCCAAGCTAGTCAAGCTAGTGATGAAGCCCTGAAACCCCGCACTGTCACGCAACAGTAGGTCTGGTGCTGTGGAGCAAACCCGTGTAACAGCAGATTTGATTTGGTTCATCTATAACTATTTAGACGACTATTAACTGACTTGCTACCGGATACTCGGGAACTAAGGTACCCGTGACAACATTCTCAGGCTCTTTTTTGGTAGTTTTGGGCGGTTTGGATAGCCTAACCAGTTCTTCTACAACGAGTCTAATTAGTTTATGAGACTCGATTTTGTTTTCTTTGCTTGACAAATCCCAATCTAAGCCCGGCCCCGTGTTTCCCTCGAGAAAGTAAATGTTGCCGTTATTGCTGATGATAAAATCAAGCGCATAGAACGAGGGCTTTTTATTTAGTACCTTAACGATTTTGTCAGAAGTAAACAGAACCCCTGTCGGTACTTGGCTTTTTGGTATATATTTCAGTGTTCCGCCCTGATGCTCGTTACAGCGGAACTCCCCGGTTTTAGCCATTCTGATATAGGTTTGAATAATTTTCCCCCCAAGATATATCAGCCGGATATCGGTTGAGATAGGGATGTTTTGGTAACTAAAGCCTTTATCAAATCTGACAAATGGCTGAATAATAAACGATTTTTGGTTATGTTTTTTTAGCAATTTGGCCATCTTTTCGGTTTCGCCGGCTTTGAATTTATAGACATTTATTCCTCCGGCTCCAAATCTGTCTTTCATCACAATTTCGTTGGAAAAGTCTTCTTTATGCGAATGTTTTCTTATTATTTCTTTAAGAGTTTTACACGCGTTACAAACACCGGTAGCAGTGCTTTCTTTAATAGTTACTGTGGGAATGGAAAATTGAGGTAGTTTTTTATAGGTTTTTTGTTTATCGAAAAAAAGATCAAAAAGATATGGCAGACTGAAAGGTTTAATTTTCTTGGAAGAAAAAAGTAAATTGCGATTATTCTTGATTTTCTTACTAACGGGCGAGAATTTGTCAAAAATCATCTTCGAGTAACCGGGTTTTTTTATCTTGGCCCAACGGTTGCCTTGATAAAGCCAGTAACTTTGACATTTACCGGCGCCGATTATGTCAGCAGAAGTGGTAAAGGCTGCTTTTAAACTATTCTTTTGGCAGATTTTTAACAAGTAGCCGTAAACCAGATTATAACTTTCGTTATTTGATCCTTTGGCGAAAGGCAGCAAGGCCTCGGTTTTTGAAGTACTAGCGCTAGTGGCAAGTCTATTAGAATAGACGATGAGAACGTCAAACAGTTCTTCTTCCATAAACAAATTAAAGGCAAAAAATAATCAAACGAAAGTTAAGGCGTTTCCTCTTTTATTGATCCTCCCGGTTCTACCGATGCGGTGAATGTAGTCTTCGTAAGTTCCGGGAAGATCGTAGTTAATCACATGGGTGACATCTTTGATATCAAGTCCTCTTGAGGCAATGTCTGTGGCGAGCAAAACCTGTACCTTGTTGTTTTTGAATGATTCCAGAGCTCTCTGTCTTTGTCCTTGGGATTTATTGCCATGGATAGTTGCCACCGTTACCCTTCGCTTGTTTAAAGCGCAGGCAACCTTGTCTATTCCTCTTTTTGTCCGGCCAAATACCAGCACCTTTTCAAAGTCCCTATTAGCTAATAGTTCGCCAAGGACATCAATTTTTTCCCGGCCGTTTAGTCTGACAATATCCTGGTTTACATTTGCCGGAGTCGCTTGGGATTTAACAGAGATAATAATCGGTTCCCGGACAAATTGCTTCATCACTCTTTGCACCTTTTCCGGCAATGTAGCGGAGAAAAAAAGAGAATGGCGCAAATGGGCAAGCCTGGAAACAATATAAGTAATATCTACAATAAAACCCATATCAAGCATTCGGTCCACTTCATCCAATACAATACTTTTAAATAAACCGAAATTTAAGATTCTTTGTCTTTCTAAATCTTTTAGTCTTCCGGGGGTTCCTACCACAAAATTGGGATTTCTCCTTAAGCTTTGGATTTGACCGCCAATACCTACTCCGCCGATACAGATAACTGATTGAATCTGAGTTCCTCTGGCAAAATCTCTAAACTCTTGTTCAATTTGTATTGCCAGCTCCCGTGTAGGAGTAATTATTAGCACTCTTTCATGGTTATCGTTTAATACTTTATTTATCAAGGGAATTAAAAAGGCGGCGGTTTTACCGGTGCCGGTGGTGGCAACGCCAACCACATTCTTGCCCTCAAGAAGAGGGGGAATGGCAGAGTCTTGTATTGGGGTAGGATCCTTATATCCTTTGGAAACAATATTTTGTTTCAGAATCTGGTGGATTTGGAAATCCGAAAAAGAGTGTACCGGAGTATATTCTTCAGCAATATACTCGGTTGCCTTTTGAATAAATAAGGCAGGATCATAGACGGGAGTTTTTCTTCCTCCGCGATTAAAATTCCCGCCCCTTTTATACCGGTTATACTGGTTGTGATTATTGTGTCTGTACATAGAAATACTCAAAAGCCGATCAAAGCAATAGAACTGCTCAACTAGTTACTTATTATTGAAGAAGATGAAAAGATACAAAACAAAAAGAAAAATATTCGGGGTACCTTTATCTATCTAAGATTCAAAATATGTCACAAAATTAAGCAGATCCATTGCTTCGATCTGCTCTTAGAATTAGTATTATATCACAAATGAAACTCCACGTCCATGAACGTGGTATCTTTGTTTCTTCGGCAGAGTTGAAATCGTTCCGACCTTGTCTCGCCGTAGTCCCGTAGGCGGACCTGTCCCTCGAAGCTTTAGCGAAGCGGGAAGCTCTAGTGATTTGAAACCCTAGCGATGGTTAACTTCTTCCCAATCTCATACACAACAATGCTCATTAAGGCATAACTCCCAAGCACCAACCACTCACTGATTCCTAATGGTACCGTATGAAGAATGTTATTAAAGAAGGGAACATATAGGGCGATTAGAAAAAGCAGGAACCCCCCCACCGTAGCAAAAGTAAACAACTTATTACAAAACGGGTTTATTTGTAAAATCGACAGTTTTAGCCCTCGAACGGAGTAGATGTAAAAAAGTGAGGCCAAGCCTAACCCCACAAAGGTTATTGTCCGTGCATAGTCAAGACTGCCGCTTGTTTTCCAATAATAATAAAACAAGCCAAACAATGTTGCATCCATAATTATTGCGTAAAAAGCAATTAGCCTCTTCATTTGGTTATTCAGTATTGGTTCGCCTTTTCGTCTCGGCGCCTCATTCATCACGTCTTCTTCAATCTCATCAAAAGATAGAGATATGGCGGGCGCGGCATCTTCTATTAACTTTATCCATAGTATTTGAACGGGCAAAATTGGAAGGGGTAGTCCCAACACCACTGAGCCTCCCACAATAACCATCTCAGAGAACGCATCTGTGATTAAATACAAAACCACCTTTCGGATGTTATTAAAAACAATTCTGCCTCGCTTAATTGCCTCAACAATTGTTTTGAAATTATTATCCATCAAGACCAGGTCAGCTGTTTCTTTGGCCACATCGGTGCCTGAGCCAACTGCTATACCTATATCTGCTTTTTTAATTGCCGGAGCATCATTTACTCCGTCACCGGTCATTGCCACCACCTCGCCGTTTGCCTGAAGGGCGGTGATTATCCTGATTTTATGCTTTGGCTCTACTCGAGCAAATATGGTTACATTTTTTACCATATCTTGAAGCTCTTCGTCGGTTATCTTATCTAATTCAGCGCCTTCAACAACAGTATCATCGGCCACCCTAATTCCTAATTCCGAGACAATAGCCATCGTAGTTAGCTTGTGGTCGCCCGTCACGATAATTGGTCGAATTCCAGCGCTAACGCACTGGGCAATTGTGCGTTTAATTTCCGGCCTCAACGGGTCTTTTAATGCTATTAATCCGACAAACACCAGGTTATTAACTTTATCCCTTGAAAATTCATCTGATTTTATATAGCTATCCTCAAGCTGATATGCAACTGCCAGCACTCGCAAACCCATGCTGGTTAAACGCTCGTGTTGTTTTTGAATTTCATTTTTTTTGTCGTTACTCAGTTGTGTTTTAACTCCTTCGACCTCTAGATGAGATGAAAGGAGTAAAATCTTCTCTGGCGCTCCTTTAACATAAACAACAAATCCCTCCTTCTTCTTATGCAGAGTCGCCATAAACTTGTATTCTGAGTCAAATGGAATTTCGGCAACTCTGGGCTCGTCGTTCTCCAGCGCCTCTTTCTTTAGTCCTGCAGAACGCGCTGCCAACAAGAGAGCCTTTTCTGTTGCGTCGCCAACAATAATCCAGTCCTTGAGGCTATCTTCTGGATTTTCAATTATTGCGTTATTGCACAATAGACCTATTTTTAAGGCAACAACGTGGCTTGCTTCACCATCGGGTTGAATGGTCGGAGAAAAAGAGCTTCCATTATGAGAAACTTTTGTTTTTTCAGTGATCACTTCTGCAACTCGCATCTCCCCCTTTGTTATGGTTCCTGTTTTATCTGTGCAGATTACAGAAACTGAACCCAATGTCTCTGCCGCCACCATCTTTCTTACTAGCCCTTTGTGTTTAGCAAGTCTTTGTGTGCCTACTGCCAATACTACCGTCATTGCCGGCAATAACCCCTCTGGCACAGCCGAAACAACAACTGCCACCGAAGTCAAAAACATTTCAAAGAATGGTTTCCCTGTTAGAACTCCTAGACCGAAAATAAGAATGTTTACCCCGACCAATACCAAACCCATTGTTTTTCCAAAACGGGAAAGCTGTTTTTGTAGAGGAGTTTTTTCACTCTTTACTTCTTTAACCAAATTGGCAACATGGCCCAACTCCGTTTGCGTGCCTGTTGCTACTACAACTGCTTTTGCCTTACCCCGGGCAACTACAGTTCCCAAATAAACCATGTTTTCCCTGTCAGCAAGGGGGGTATCTTGCGCCAGCGCATCCACACATTTTCCGGAAGGAACAGACTCCCCTGTAAGCGCCGCCTCAACTACTTCAAAGTTTTGCGCCTCTATTAATCTCGAATCCGCGGGAATCTTGTCACCGGGAGACAATACAACAATATCTCCCGGTACAACTTTCTCCTGACTCACCATCAATTCGATACCGTTTCTTACCACTCTTGCCTTATACTTCACCATCTGACTGAGATGGGCAAGCGCTCTATCAGCTTTGTATTCCTGCAGAAATCCAACCACTCCGCTAACAAGAATAACTACTAAAACTATCCAGCCATCCACAAAATGTGCTGTTGAAAAACTAAGAACTAAAGCAAAAAAGAGAATGTATATGAGTGGATTATTAAACTGATGAAGAAAAAGTCTAATAGCCGATAGTTTCTTTGCTTGTGGAAGACTGTTTGGGCCGAATCTATTCAAACGCAAGCCAACCTCCGTATTAGAAAGACCCTTAAGTGAAGTGTCTAAAGACTTAAATACAGCTGAGGTTGGAAAATTATAATATGTTTTATTTTCCATCTCTTTATATGTTACTTAAGTTAAGGTTTTTTATAAAGTTCAAATAATATTTCCCTAAGACTAAGAAATAGAGGAAAGGAATGGGGACGGGGCTAGGTATTGCCATAAATTCCGTAAAAAGCAGCTGCATCTTTTTGTATTGCGCCATTTTGTATTTATTTGGTTCCCGGTTGAAAACATGAAAGAACCCATTCAGAAAATCAATGCGCGCTAACCTTGTCACAAAAACATGCTAATATCTTTTCCCATACATCCGCCCTGTCTCCCGGCCGCAAGCTAAGCATTCTGCATTGCGACCAAAGAACTGATTTATGGACGGGGCTTCATTCTGGCAAAATGGTTATCGAGACCTTTTTTGGCAGGCTCAGTCAATTTAAGACGCTTAGTAGGTGCGTAACATAATCAAGCAAGATTCTCAATCTGGGTCTGGGTCAAAGCAACCATCGCCTGAATCTGGGTCAAAACAACTCTCTTCACAAGATCCTCTTATTACTAACTCTGATCCAAGCTTGTTGCTGCCATTAAATACAGACTCGAAACCAAGATTAGGGCCGGGTTCACTTTTATTTCTTTCAACTAACATTTTCGCTTCACCTCCTTTCTTTTTAAATCTTGAAACAGGTAAATTTGGGCAAACTGCTTTTGCAAAAAATACAGGTTTTGTTGGTAAACTTGTTGGAAAACTTTAGCAAACTTTGCTCTTTCATAAGGAAAATTTGTTTCCCTTAGTAAGCTAAGTATTTTTTTCTTACCAAACTTTTTAAGCAAAAAGGAGACCCATAAAAAGGAAGCCTGGTAGACCCCTTTGTGTAAATTTTTTCTCCAATTTGTGCTACTATCGATCTTGGCCAGAAAGTTGCCATTTATAAACAACAACTTTAGCTTCTCTATAGAATTTGCTTTGCCCTGATCAGCAACGAAATAAGCTAAGCCTTCTCGAAGCCAATGAGGCTCATAAAAAGGATAAAGTTGGTGAGTAAAAAGATGGATTAGCTCATGGGTCAAAACTTTAGGAAAATCCCTCTTTTTATGAATGCTATCACTTTCAAAAGCAGAAGGAGACAAAAGATAAATTGTATTTTGGGAACAATTAGTTCGGCCAACTTCCCAAGCGGCAGTTTTTTTCCCAGCAAATCTATCAAAGTCCTCTCGTAAATCAAGCAGGTATATTTTTATCGGGAATAGAGAAAGCTCAAAAAATTTTCTCGCTTTCTTAAGAGAACGACTCAACTCTTTCAAAATAAAATTCTCAACAACAGATTTTTTCTTAAAAATAAGAGTGATTTTCCCATCTTGAACCTTAATCTCTCTCATCTTATTTGCTCCTTCATTACCACCTCTTCATTATAAAGATGGGTAAAAAATTCTAAAGCTTGTTCGGGTTGAAAATTGTAACTTTGAGAAATTTCCAGCACTGAAAAAACTACCTCGTCTCTACTTAGTCCTTCTATCAATCCATATGAATCTCTATTAAGAAAAACATAAGACCCCATCTTGCCGCTCGCTATCCCGCCAAAACTTTCTAACCGTATTCTCAAATTAGGATTTACTTTTAGCTTTTCTTGGAGAAAATCTCTACTTTGTGACATCGTTATTGATTTTCTCTCTGGAGGAACTAAAACATCTTCTGGTAAAGAGGCGTATGGATCCATATCAGTAATATTTCCAAAATATTGGGCTTCAGCACGACAGCCAGCCGTACATTCTCGCAGATGCTGACATTCTTGACAGGTGTCTGGGATCAAACTCCCATTACGCCAATGATCCATCCTCCGCCAACTTTCCTGCAAGCCCTCTTTGAAAATGTTGCCCGCTACTTCGTTCAAATGAATACAGGGGCGCAGATTCCCATTAGCTCCAATTACTGCTGTCGTTATTCCAGCAGTACATCTCCTCCTAGCAAATCTTCTAAATTTTTGCGCATCCCCTATTAAACAGAGTGGGTAGCATTCCAAAATATCAGTTCGTAAACCCAATTTTTTTTGAAGCACTAAAAGAGTCTCCAGGCTACGCTTTACAGATTCTCTTGAGAGACCCATTTCTGAAAATCTGAGATTGCCTGGCGCAGGAGAAACCTTCGTGGCCGCGAAAGCTCTGACTCCCAGATCTGCTACAAAACTACCAGTTTTATATATATCGTTTTCGTTTGCTCGGCAAATTACCATGTGCGCCACTAAGGGAATCTGGGCCACTACAACATTTTTTATCCCTCTGATAGTTTTTTGAAAAGACCCTTTTTTCTGAGTCATTCTATCATGAGTTTCCTCATTAAAAGACATAAGAGAAGTGAGAATTCTCCGAACACCTGCCTCTTTAAGTTTAAAAGCATTTTCTTCAGACATAGTTGTCAAATTGGTATTAACCGAACAACCAATACTATTTTCATTCAAACATTGAACGGCCTCAACGACATTCTCTTTAAATAAAAATGGCTCACCACCAGTCAGGACAACTTCAAAAATATTATTTCTCTTAATTTGTTCAAGGGTCTCAAGCAGACGATTTCTGCTCAGAGTAGTATAAGCAAATGGCTCTCGGCGCCAAGAATTGTAACAATGAGAACAAGAAAGATTGCAGGTTTCGGTCATTTCAACCTGAACGCTGATTGGCGCTGAAAGAGTTTTATAAAACGGAGCTTCGTGCCTAATTTCAACCTCTCTAGAAGAGTTAAGTGCTGGTCTCTGCCTCGGCGACTCTAAGTGTTTGGCAGTATCCCCCAAACAGTTAAGATTCTCGCTACTCTCTATCGACATTCTCCCTTATATTCTATAATATCTTCTTATGTTTATCAACGAGGCGAGGTGTACGGGTCACACACCTTTTGGGCTTTTAATCTCTTTTCCTAAAACAGCAGCCGGGGTTTGATCACCCAGGCTTTCATGGATTCTATCATTGTGGTAAAAGTGAGCTAATAGACAAAACGTGGAGGTAAAACTAACTCTTTTTTCCTAACTAATCGCCTATTCCCAATTTATTAATCTTCTGGTACATTAATCTCATGAAAAAAGATACTGTAAACAATGCAGAAACGTTGCTCAAAAAAGA
>JAHJSD010000010.1 GCA_018830585.1 Patescibacteria group bacterium | reverse complement strand
CTTGTCTTTCTTCGTTCACTCGGAACGACGAAGTTACTCCGGTCGTCATCCTGAGCAGAGTCTCACGGAGCGAAGGATCCCGTCGAGAGAGCAATGTGCCAACGATTAGGGGATTCTTCGCTACGCTCAGAATGACGGTAAACAAGACGGTTCTTTCCCTTCGACAAAGCCTCAGGGTCAGAGTGATTCTCTACCGACTAAAGTTGGTAGTATCACCTCTTGTACCGTGTCATAAACGACACGGATTCCACTTCCGCCCCAGTTTAAAGCCCGAGGGTTCAGTATGGTCTTTAATGACCCTCTCTTCGTCATCCTGAGGAATTCCTAATGACGAAGGATCCCCTACTATAGAGCAAATTGCCAACGATTAGGGGATTCTTCCCCATTCGACAAAGCCTCAGGGTCAGAATGACGGAAAAGGATATCTTGCTCATGTTATTGATTATCGCTCCTACCTCTGCCGGCAGGTCCTTCCCGACGCAAGGTCAAGGTTTTAGCTTTCTATGAATAAAAACGGAAAATTTTCAACCGATATTGATCTTAAAATCAAGATCCGGGTCGTAGCGCCATTTTCTCTTATTTCCGTCATCATAATAGCGAAGTATTCTAAGCCGATAAATTATCGCCAAGGTATCAACCAAAGACCCTTGCATTCCGTTAACGCCAAACAGGTCGGTGGCGTGGATGTCCCCAAAGTTGTAATTAAGCTTAATCGGCGCCTCATATATTTTTCTAAAACCAAGATGATGAGCAACTACTAAAAATTCCAAGTCAAAAGCATAGCGCTTAACTAATAATCGGGGAAGGGTTTCTTCCAGAACCTTTCTTCGATAAATCTTCAATCCTGCCTGAGTGTCACTGACGTTTAAACCGGTAAAAAATCTGACGAAACGCTGGTAAGCAAAACTGATTACCTTTCGCTGAAAAGGATAACTCACCTGGGAAGCGGGGTGTCTTTTCGAACCGACAATAATATCCGCCCGATACCATTCCATATGTTCCAAAGCGATACTAATTCCGTTGGGGTCTATTTCCATACCGGCATCGATAAAGGCGATCGGATCCCCTTTGGCTCTAGCCATACCGTAGCGAATAGCATACCCCTTCCCTTTGTTATTTTTGTACTGGTATACCCTGATTTTTGCCGAAGAAGCTTTTTTGGCCTGCTGATAAGTTTTGTCTACCCGGCCGTCAACAACAACAATAATTTCATAATCATAACGGATTCTCTCCAGTACCTCCTTAATCTTTTTTATTTCGCTAAGGATGGTCGCCTCCTTCTTATAGGCAGGAATGATTACCGAAAGCAGTTTAGTATCTTTTTTTTCGGCCATATCTTAAAAAGATAATACAACAACAAAAGGGCCAAAAGAATCCCCAAAACGAAAATGGAAACCGAAATTAACTGAGATAAGCTTTGGTGAAAAAATAAAATTGCCAGAATCTGAACCAGAGCGGCGGCAACAGGAAAAAGGACCACGGCAACCTCTCTTATGGAAAGAAAGAAATTAACTGTTAAATAAGAAAGCGAATAAAAACCAAGGAATATGCCAAAAAGAGGTAAATACCGGGCCGCCGGCAGGTACTGGTCGCCATAAAGTATTTTTACCATCAACTCCGGAAAAATAAAGTAACTTAAGACCACCGCTAAAGAAATTGACAAAACCACCAAGAAGCTGGTTCCGAAAATTTTCCGGTAGTTCTTGCCCCTTTCAAAAGCGCGGGAGATTAACGGAAACATCACTGAAAATATCGGACCGCTGGCAAAAAAAACAATCTTTCCTAAATTGGCCAACCCGGCATAAAAACCGGCTTCCGTTTCCACTAAAAAATGTTTTGCCAAAATAATATCGGTAGTGTAAAGAGAGGTAAAGGCGGCGGTGGAGAAAAGCACCGGCAAAGCATACTTCACTAATGCTCTTTTATCAAAATTGACATCAAGATTAACAGCGGCCTTGGGCTTCCTTAAAACTCTTCCGACAAAAAAACGGCTTAAAGCAAGACCAAACAAAGCGGTTAAAAAGAAAGAAAGCGAAGCGCCGAAAACCCGCCAACCGATTAATACCGTTAAAACAGAAAGCAGTAGTTTGACTAATGACGAGAAAATTCCCAAAAAGGAAAGGCAGCCAAATCTTAACATCCCCTGCAAGGCCGAGTTGTTTACTAGCGAAAGCACGCCGATCAAACTGGAAGCAAAAATAAGGAAAACCGTTAAAAAAGAGCCCGTGTGGAGAAATTTTGCTACTAAAGGAGAAGCGATCAACAAACACGGCGCTAAAAAGATTTCTAATCTGAATAATTTACCGACTAAACGATGAACAAAATAGTAAATATTAACAAACTTTTTTTTACCATGAAAAGAAGAAATAAATTTCATGATTACCAAACTCAACGCTGCGCTCGGGATACCTAATAAATAAGTCAATGAAATCAGCGAGGCTAAGGTGCCGTAGTCGGCCGGACCCAACATCCTGCCTAACAAAAGGTGGTAAAAATAGTTAATCGCGCTTGTCAGCGTTGAACTGGCAAATAAAAAAAGACTGCCCTTAAAAAATTTTGTTTTAAAAAATTTAAACATAACCTAATGATTTTAACCTTTCAAAAATACCCTCTTTTTCTTTTTTGGTTAAAGACCTTGCTAACCCGGTCTTGATTTTACGTTTTTTCTCTCCAACCGGCCAGTCTATCTCCAAAGCTTTACTGAAAAGAGCGGGCATGTCCCAGATATAGATATCTTTGTCCAGACAATCACCTAAAAGCTTTTTAATTCCAACTCCTTTGGCCAAGAAAATCCCTTTCCTGTCGGAATCGTGGATTGCCTTAATCCCGGTGGTCCTGGCGACAAAAATTTTCCTTTCTATCGAACAGGGGCCGATGGCAAAGTAAGGATTAGTTAAAAAAGTTATATCCCAGAGCCTGCCTTTTTGACCTCCGGGGTACAAGTCTTCTCCTTTTGTCACCAAACCAAAGACCCTTCTTTTGTTTTCATATTTTAACTCTTTAAGAGAAAAAATCAGTTTTTCTCTGAACCGGTCAAAATCCTGATTTAAAACCCGGCGGTTAATCCGGATACCAAAAGAGTCTATTTTTAACAGATTAGTCTCCCCCCATCCGTTAAACCGGCTGGCAGTCTTGTCTTTCTGCCGAAAGTCGATTTTTCTAAAGATTCTTGCCAACGAAACTTTTAAGGAAGGTTTCAAAAAGCCTTCCTTTCTTAGCCAAGGATAAAGATTGAAGTAGGTTTTCGGAGAGGAATGAAAACCATGGTCGGAAACAATAAAGAAATAAAAATTCCTGGCCCCATATTTTTTTACTAAGAGGTGATACAATTTTCCCAAATAGGCATCTATTTGCTGATAAATCTTAATTGTCTGCTGGCCCCTCCAGAAAAGATGCTGAATCCAGTCTGTTTCACTGAAGAGAAGAAAGAAAAATTGCCAATCTTTCTTGCTTATCAGTTGGTCCGCCAGTTCAAACTTGGCATTAGCCATTTTTTCAATTTCCAGAAACTTTTCCCGGGAAGAGGTTTTGCTAAGATAAATCTTGCTCAAAAAATTAAAATCTTCAATCCGGTAGCCGACACTCTTAAGAACTTTTCCGAGCTTGTTCGGATAAAACCACTTGCGGCCGTTTGGAGTCAAAAGAGAAGAAACCATCACCCCGTTTATTTTTGAAACAGGATAGGTTAACGGCAGGTTGATTAAGGCTATTTTGCCCACATCTTTAGGCCATTTCTCCCAAAATCGCTTACCTTTAATCATTCTGCCGCTGACAATTTCCCGGTTTTCTTTACCAAACGGATCTTCTTCGGCAAAAAAATCAATAATACCATGTTTCGCAGGACTTAAGCCGGTAGCAAAAGAGGCCCAGGCCGGAGCCGTCCTTGGCGGAACAGTGCTGATTAAGTTTCTTTTGATACCCTGAGAAGTGATTTTTTTAAAAAAAGGAAGACTGCCCTTCTTAATCAATCCGTCAATTATTTTCCAGCTGGCCCCATCCAAGCCAAAAACAAAAGTACGCTTAGCCATGGCCGATTCAAGCAATCCAATAGCCTCTCATAAACAGGCCGCTGAAGATTAAAAATCCCAGTCCGCTAATAAAGTAGAGGACTTTCGGGAGTTTCATTTTGGCCAAGATCAGAAAACAAGGGAAACATGCCAAAACATATCTTGGCATCGAAGAGAAAGTGCCGGTCAAGCTGGGCAAAAGATAAGCCAAGGTCGAAAAAATTAACCAGGGGCGGTAATTTTTAGTCCTAAACCACAAAAAAAGCAAAAGGTAAAGGAAAATCAAGGTGATCACTAACTCCACCCAAACATCAAAATAAATAAATGACCTGGGGTTCACGGTAAAAATCATTTTTAAATAACGCCAAAACACCTGATAAATCATAATTATCCTGCCAATACTTCTCTGCGCCCCAAAATCAGGCTGGACCCTAATGAAATAAAGCGGGTCTCCGGTAGTATTTTTCAAAAACCGCATATAAAGAAGAAGGCCCCAGGAAGAAAAGAGGATAAAGACCAAGTTTTTGAAATGATTAATCCTGGTCCTGACGAAATAACGAAAATAATTAAGGTTAAACCGGCTGAAAAAATCCTTTTTAACGGCGGCAAACCGTTCTTTCATTCCTCTTGCCGCCTGAGTTTGGTTGTATTGGTATAAAAGCGCCGGTAAAAGAAAAATTCCCGTTAACCTGGTATAGGAAGCCAGTCCGGCGGCCAAACCGGACAGCAGCCACTGCTGTTTTTTGGCTAACCAAAAGCTAAGCAAGACTAAAAACAAAAAGAGCGACTCGGTATAAACAAAACTGAAGTAAAAGCTGGTAGGGAAAAGGATTAAAAAAAGAAGAGACTTTTTGATCGTTTCTTCTTTTTCTCCTTCTAATTTGAGAAGGTCGGCGAAGGCAATCAAAGAAAGGAAAAAAGAAATTAAAGAAACAAAAATACCCGAAAGAATAAAATTTTTAAATAACGGCTGGGAAAAAGAAATCAGTTTAGCGTAAAAGGGAAAGAAAGCCTGCTGGAGATAACCATAACCGGAACGGGCAATAGAAATATGATGAACTCCATCAAAATTGGCTCTGGACCAAAGCAGTGAATTGTCAACGGACTCCCCCAGGTTTTTGCCCAAAAAGGTTTCGCTTCCGATAGGAATAAACTTTTCTCCTAAAAACCAGGCAATTATTAAAATCAGCTGAGAAAGAAGAAAAAATTTTAAAAGATGCTTAAACATGTATTTTTGATTATAGGGATTAGTCAAAAAAGTTTCAACCGAAAGACTGCTTAGTAACTGTTCACTCTTTAAGAATAAAATAAGCGAAATCACTCCTGCGAGGTGGCCGAATGGACTCCTCGGAGGTG